>NZ_JAUYQL010000008.1 GCF_030697305.1 Phenylobacterium sp.
GACGCCTTGAATCTGCCGCTTGGAACGGTCAAATCCCATGTCAAACGTGGTGTGGAGAAGCTCAGAGCGCGACTGGCGCCGCCCGCTGACGCCGCACTGGAAGGTAGGCGCGACAATGGCTGAGCTCGAATTCGAGCGCCGACTCGAACGTCTTTTCAATGAACCGCCGGCCTTCTCCGATGAGAAGGCGTTCGCCGTTTCGGTCGAACAGAAGCTGGATCGCGGCTGGACGCTGCGCCGCTGGATCATTGGCGCGGCCGGGCTGGTCGGCGGGGTGGTCGGCGCCAGCCAACTGATCATGTCCAACTTCGTCGAACGGGTCGAAACCGCCTCGCAAGGCTCGACCCGGCTGATCGAGGCTGGATTTTCGCAGTGGACGCCGCGGCTGGAAGTGTTGTCGGCGCTGCCGGCGGGGTCATCCGTGGTATGGATCGCCGGAGGCATGGCCGTGTTGGCCATTGGCTTCGTCGTTACCCGTGTTCTCGAGGAGTTCTAGCCATGTCGGCTCAGCGTCAGGAAACTGTGAAGCGCATTTCTGCGCCGGATATCGCCGCGCGTAAGGGCGGCGTCCCTATCGTTTGCCTGACCGCCTATACCGCGCCGGTCGCCGAGATTCTGGACGAGCATTGCGATCTGCTGCTGGTCGGCGATTCCGTCGGCATGGTGGTGCACGGCCTGCCCAATACGGTCGGGGTCACGCTCGAGATGATGATCCTGCACGGCCAGGCGGTGATGCGCGGCTCCAAGCGGGCGATGGTCGTCGTCGACATGCCGTTCGGCAGCTACGAAGGCTCGCGCGAAGCGGCCTACGCCAACGCCGTGCGGATCCTCAAGGAGACTGGCGCCCAGGCGGTGAAGGTCGAGGCCGGTGTCGAGGTGGCCGAGAACATCGCCTATCTCACCCAGCGCGGCGTCCCGGTGATGGGCCACGTGGGCCTGCGCCCGCAGGCGGTGCTGGTGGACGGCGGCTTCAAGGCCAAGGGCAAGACGGCGGGCGAGCATGACCGCATCCTCGCCGACGCTCATGCGACGGCGCAGGCCGGCGTGTTCTCGATCGTCGTCGAAGGCGTCGCCGAAGGGCTCGCCCAGGAGATCACCGCCCTGGTTCCGGTGCCGACCGTCGGCATCGGCGCGTCGGCCGGCTGCGACGGGCAGGTGCTGGTCACCGACGACATGCTGGGCCTGTTCGACTGGACGCCGAAATTCGTGCGCCGGTATGCCGACCTGCGCGGAGAGATCGGCCGGGCGGTCGGCGAATACGCCGCCGACGTCCGTGCGCGCCGTTTCCCCGGGCCCGCCGAAATCTACTTCGCCAAGGCGGGATAAGAGCCAGTTTTCACCCCTTGGTCGGCAGCCGAAAAGCGCTGTCCGCACGGCGTTGCGGCGCAGGCCGCAGCGCTATAGGTTCCCGGCCTTCTATCCCAGTCGCTTGAGCGCGGAGTCCCCATTCGTGGTCGATCTGTTCGAAGAGGTCGAAGAGCAGCTTCGCTCCGACCGCTACAAGCAGCTTGCGTTCAAATCCCTGCCTTGGGTGCTGGGCCTGCTGCTGGCCGCCGCGATCGCCGCCCTGGCGGTGTGGGGCTGGCGCGAATACCACGCCCGCGAGACGGCCAAGGCCTCGGAAGAGTACGCCCAGGCCCTGACCGAGTTCGAGGCCGGCCAGGTCGACAAGGCCGATCGGCTGTGGGGTGAGGTGGCCAAGCTGTCGCCCAAGAGCTATCGCTCGCTGGCGCTGCAACAGCAGGGCGCCATCCGCCTGTCGCAAGGCAAGGTCGCCGAAGCCGTCAAACTCTTCGATCAAGCCGCCGACGCCGCGCCCAATCCGGTGATCGGCGACGTGGCGCGCCTCAAATCCGCCTTCGCCTTGCTGGATTCCGCCCCCTACAAGGACATGGAGGCGCGTCTGACGCCGTTGACCCAAGACGGCCGCCCCTATCGCGTCGAAGCGCGCGAAGCCCTGGCCTTCGCAAAGCTGATGGCTGGAGACCTGGCGGGCGCGCGCAGCGACTTCGCGGTGCTGCGCCTGATGACCGAAGCCTCCAGCGGCATGAAGGCGCGCGCCGAAGCGGCGCAAAGCCTGATCGACTCTGGATCCGCCAAGGTGGTGCCCGCGGCGGTGAAGGCCGCCATGGCGTTGCCGCCGCCCGTTCAACTTCCGCCGGGGGCCCAGATCCCCGGCCTGGCCGCGCCCGTCGCGCCACAGCAACCAGGTTCCGCCTCGCAATGATCCTTATGCAGGGCGCCACGCGCCGACCCCGTGCGATCGCCGCCGTCTGCGTCGCGGCCCTGGCCCTGAGCGGCTGTTCGACGATCGGCAAGCTCAATCCCTTCGCCCCGAAGGACAAGGCGGATTCCGTCGCCGAGGGCACGCGGATCTCGATCGTCGCGGCCGACCAGACGCTGGAGCCGGCCGAAGCGCTGAAGGGCGCCGACTTCTTCCTGCCGGCGCCGACGACGGTCGCCGAGTGGCCGCTGCCCGGCGGCACGCCGGAACAGTCGGTTGAGCACGTCGACGCTGCGCCGAACCTGTCGATCGCCTGGCGTCGCGGCTTCGGCGAAGGCTCCGACCGCGGCAAGCACGTGACCGCGCCGCCGGTCGCGGCGGCCGGCAAGGTGTTCGTCATGGACGGCGAGGCGAGGGTCTCCGCCCACGACGCCCAGAGCGGCGCCGAGGTGTGGAGCGTCAATCTGCGCCCCAACGACAACAAGCGAGACAAGGAAGCCTTCGGCGGCGGCGTCGCCTACGCCGACGGCAAGCTCTACGTCTCCTCCGGCTACCAGTTCGTGGCCCAGCTCGACGCCGGCACTGGCGCGCTGGGCTGGCGCACCCGCACCGAGCAGCCAATCCACGCAGCGCCTACGGTCTCCGCCGGGCGGGTGATGGTGGTGGCGATCGACAACACGCTCGCCACCTATGACGCAGCGACCGGGGAGGCGGGCTGGACCTATCAGGCGCTGTCGGAACCGGCGCGCATCCTGGCGGCTTCCAGCCCGGCGGTGTCGGGCGACACGGTGATCGCCTCGTTCAGCTCGGGCGAGCTGGTGGCGTTGCGCGCGGCCAACGGCAACGATCTGTGGAACGAGGCGCTGTCGCGCGCCAGCCGCACCAGCGCGCTGTCGGAAATCCGCGACATTCCCGGCCGCCCGGTGATCTACCAGGGCGACGTCTTCGCGGTCAGCCACTCGGGCGTGTTCGCCGCCACCGACCTTCGCACCGGCCAGGCGCGCTGGAGCCTGCCGATGGTGGGTGTCACCACGCCATGGCCCGCCGGCGATGTGGTGTTTGCGGTCAGCAAGACCGGCCAGGTGGTCTGCGTGGCGCGCGAAAGCGGACAGGTCTACTGGATCCAGGACCTGAACGCGGGCCGCAAGACGCGCAAGCAGGGCGGATTCCTGGGCGTGGGCTCGGTCGTCACCCGGCCGGTGTGGTCCAGCCCGATCCTCGCCAACAACCGCCTGATCCTCGCCGACAGCACCGGCCAACTGGTCTCGCTGAACGCCAAGACCGGGGCTGTGGAGCGCAAGGTCAACCTCGGCGCCTCGACCCTGATCGGCCCGATCGCCATGGGCGGCACGATCTACGTCGTCACCGACAAGGCGCAACTGATCGCGCTGCGCTAGGCCATGACGCTGCGGCTCGCCATCGTCGGTCGTCCCAACGTCGGCAAGTCCACGCTGTTCAATCGGCTGGCCGGGCGCAAGCTGGCCATCGTCGACGACCTCCCAGGCGTCACCCGCGATCGCAAGTTCGCCGACGGCCGCCTGGGCGACCTGGACCTGGAGCTGATCGACACGGCCGGCTTCGAGGACGTCACCGACGAGAGCCTCGAGGCGCGCATGCGCGCCCAGACCGAACAGGCCATCGACGACGCCGACGTCTCGCTGTTCGTCATTGACGCGCGCGAAGGCGTGACCCCGCTGGATGAGGTGTTCGCTGAGATCCTGCGAAAACGCGGGAAGCCTGTGGTGCTGGTGGCCAACAAGGCCGAGGGCAAGGCTGGCGAATCTGGGTTCCTCGAGGCCTTCTCGCTTGGTCTCGGCGAGCCGATTGAGACCTCCGCAGAACACGGCGAGGGGATGGCCGAGCTCTACGCCGCGCTCCTGGACGTGGCCCCCATCGACGACGGCGAGGAGGAGGATGACGGCGAGAAGCCAGTCCGCATCGCCATCGTCGGTCGCCCAAACGCCGGTAAGTCGACCCTGGTCAACAAGCTGATCGGCGAGGAGCGCCTGCTGACTGGCCCTGAGGCTGGCATCACCCGCGACGCGATCCCCGTGGACTGGACCTGGGACGACCGCGCCATTCGCCTGGTCGACACCGCCGGCCTGCGCCGCAAGGCCAAGGTCCAGGAGAAGCTCGAGAAGCTCTCCACCCAGGACACCATCCGTTCGATCACCTTCGCTGAGATTGTCATCCTGGTGATGGACGCGACCCACCCCTTCGAGGTGCAGGACCTGCAGATCGCCGACCTCGTCGAGCGCGAAGGGCGCGGCTTGGTGTTCGTGCTGGCCAAGTGGGACCTCGTCGAGGATCCGCAGGCGCGGCTGAATGAGATCATCGAGGAGGCGCAGACCCAGCTTCCCCAGCTCAAGGGCACGCCGATCATCGCATTGTCGGCAGAGACCGGCTGGCGGCTCGATCGGCTGATGCCGGCGGTGTTCAGCGTCCACGAGCACTGGTCGACCAAGGTGAAGACCCGCGACCTGAACGACTGGCTGTCGATGGCCGTGGCGCGCCACCCGCCGCCCGCCGTGGGCGGCCATCGCATCAAGCCCAAGTACATGGCTCAGACCAAGGCGCGTCCGCCGACATTCGTGCTGTTCGCCAGCCGCGCCGACCAGCTTCCGGACAGCTACCGCCGCTATCTGGTCAATTCGCTGCGCGAGAGCTTCGAGCTGCCTGGCGTGCCGATCCGCCTCAGCGTCAAGTCTGGCAAGAACCCATTTGCGGAAGGCGAGCCGCAGGCTCCGCCGCGCCGCCTCGGCGGGCCGCCCACCGGCGCCAAGACCCGCGGCCACGCGGTGTCGACCTCAGGAAAGACCGCTAAACCCGGCAAGCCGGTTGGGGCGAAGCCGAAGTTGACCAAGGCCGCGGCGGCGCGCGCCAAACCACCCAGTCGCCCAAAGCCAGCGCACCCCAGGCGGGGGCCGCCCGGCCAGAAGCCGAAACGCTAGATCAGCCCGCCGCCGAAACCACGCGGCCTGCGGCGCGCCAGTCCGTGAACAGCACCGGCTGTTTCGGCAGGCCGAGGTCAAGCTGGGCGAGCTCGACGATCAGCGGGCCGATTTCGGAGGGTTCGGGCAGGGTCAGGGGGTCTTCGCCCGGCATCGCCTCGGCGCGCATCTTGGTGCGCATGACGCCCGGATCGAGCAGCACGGCGCGCACGGATGTCTGCTCCAGCTCGTCGGCCCAGGTGCGCACGATCGCCTCCATGCCGGACTTGCTGGCCCCGTAGGGACCCCAGAAGGCTTTGGGCCTGGCCACGCGCCCCGTGGTGAAGAAGATCGCGCGCGCGGCGTCGGCGGCGCGCAGCAGCCGCTCGGTGGTGCGGATCAATCGGTATGTAGCGGTCAGGTTCACCGCCATCACCCGCTCCCAATGTGATGGTTCGATGTGCGACACCGGGGTCATCGGCCCTAGCGTCGCCGCGGCGTGCACCAGCACGTCGATGTGGCCGAACCGCTGGTGGATCGCCAGGCCGAGCGCGTCGAGGGCGTCGCCATCGGTGATGTCGAGCGGCACGAGGGTGGCCGATTCGCCGCTGACGTTGCGGATTTGGTCATCCAGCGCCTCCAGCCCGCCCTGGGTGCGGGCGACGGCGACGACGTGGGCGCCGGCCTGGGCCAGAGCTATGGCGGCGGCATGGCCGATGCCGCGGCTGGCGCCGGTGACCAGGGCGATGCGGCCGGCGAGCGGGCGGGCGGGGGAAGGGGCGTCTGACATGGCGCGCCTTCTAACCGCTCTGCGCCGGCGTGTCGCGCCGCTTGGCGTAGGCCTGGGCCATCACCGCGCAGACCATCAGCTGGATCTGATGGAACAGCATCAGCGGCAACAGCAAGGGGCCGACCATGGCGGCGGGAAACAGCACGCTGGCCATTGGTACGCCGCTCGCCAGGCTCTTCTTGGAGCCGCAGAAGACGATGGCGATCTCGTCGGCCTTGTTGAAGCCGAGCGTACGCGCCGCGATTGTGGTGGCGGTCAGCACCAAGCCTAGCAAAAGGCAGCAGAGCGCCAGCAGGCGGGCGAGATCGGCGGCGCTCACCTTGTCCCACAGGCCGCCGACCACGGCGGCGCTGAAGGCGCTATAGACCACAAGCAGGATCGAGCCGCGGTCGGTCCACGACAGGACCTTGGCGCGCGCCTTCACCCAACCTCCGATCCAGCGACGCAGCGCCTGGCCGGCGATGAACGGGACCAGCAACTGCAGGACGACGGCCTGGATGGACGTCCAGGTCAGCGCGCCCCCATAGGCGTGCAGGGTAAGGCCGACCAGCAACGGGGTGATCAGCACGCCCAGGATGTTGGAAGCGGTCGCCGCGGCGACGGCGGCGGCGACGTCGCCTCGTGCGATCGAGGTGAAGGCGATCGACGACTGCACGGTGGAGGGCAGGCAACACAGCAGGATGACGCCCGGCGCCAGGGCCGGCGGCGTCAGCCAGGCGGGCGCGGCGGCCAGCGCCAGTCCCAGCAGCGGGAAGAGCGCGAAGGTCGAGGCCAGGACCAGCAGATGCAGCCGCCAGTGGGTAAGGCCGCGACGCACTTCCTCGCTGGCCAGCCTGGCGCCGTGGAAGAAGAACACGAAGCCGATGGCGATCCGCGTCGCCCATTGCAACAGGACGGCCGCTTCGCCGCGCGCCGGCGCGATCGAGGCCAGCACGACCATGAACACGATCAGGGTCAGATAGAGGTCCGGCTTCAGCCGGGCGAGCAGCGCCTTCACCCGGGGTGCTGGCTCAGGCGTCGACGAGGAACGAGAGCTGGCGCTCGGCGAGCTCGTTGCGCCCCTCGGCGATCTCGCGGTCCAGCAACCGGGTCGGATAGTCGCCGGTGAAGTAGTGGTCGGTGAACTGGGGGTTCAGCGGATCGCGCGGCGCCGAGTCCATCGCCCAGTAGAGGCCGTCGACCGACAGGTAGCCCATGCTGTCGACCTCGAGGATCTTGGCGATCTCCTCGGTTGTCTTGTTGGCGGCGATCAGCTTGTCGCGATCGGGCATGTCGATGCCGTAGAAGTCCGGCCACATGATCGGCGGCGAGGCCGAGCGCAGGTGGACCTCGGCGGCGCCGGCTTCGCGCACCATGCGCACGACGCGCACGGAGTTGGTGCCGCGGACGATGGAATCGTCGATCAGCATCACCCGCTTGCCCGCCAGCACCGAACGGTTGGGCGACAGTTTCATCCGCACGCCGGTCTCGCGCGCGCCCTGCGTCGGCTGGATGAAGGTGCGGCCGACATAGTGGTTGCGAATGATCCCCATCTCGAACGGGACGCCGGTCTCCTGGGCGTAGCCCAGAGCAGCGGGCACGCCGCTGTCCGGCACCGGGACCACCACGTCGATCATCGGCGAGCTTTCCTGGGCCAGCCGGCGACCCATGCGTTTGCGCACCTCATAGACCGAGCGGCCGTTCACCACGCTGTCTGGGCGGGCGAAGTAGACATATTCGAAGATGCAGGGCCGCGCGCGGGCGGCGGGGAAGGGGCGCAGGCTCTCGACGCCGTCATGGGAGATGACCACCATCTCGCCATGCTCCACGTCGCGCACGAAGCGGGCGCCGATCATGTCTAAGGCGCAAGTCTCGGAAGCCAGCACCGCTTGGCCGTCGAGGTCGCCCAACACCAACGGCCGGATGCCCAGCGGATCGCGCACGCCGATCAGCTTCTTGTTGGTCAGCGCCACCAAGGCATAGCCGCCTTCGATGCGGCTGAGCGCATCAATGAAGCGGTCGACCACCTTGGCGCGACGCGAGCGCGCCATCAGGTGCAGGATCACCTCGCTGTCCGAGGTGGACTGGAAGATCGCGCCTTCCGCAACGAGCTGTTCGCGCAGGGTGAGGAAATTGGTCAGGTTGCCGTTGTGGGCGAGGGCGACGCCGCCCGCCTCCATGTCGGCGAACATCGGCTGGATGTTCCGGAGGAAGCTGCCGCCCGCGGTGGAGTAGCGCGTGTGGCCGATTGCCGAATGGCCCGGCAGGCGCTCGGTCAGGTCGGAGCCGGCGAACGCATCGCCGACGTAACCCATGTGACGTTCGGCGTGGAAGCGTTGGCCGTCGAACGTGGCGATGCCGCAGGCTTCCTGCCCGCGATGCTGCAGGGCGTGGAGGCCGAGCGCGGTGGTCGCCGCCGCGCCGTCCAGGCCGAAGATGCCGAAAACCCCGCATTCAAGCCGGGGGGAGTCATCGTCGGGATCACGCTGCGGGGCCGATTGTCGATCGTGGGTTCCGCTCATCGGGCTTTTTCCACCAAGTCGTCGATATCGCCGCGTTCGCGCGCGTCGTAGCCTTCGCGTGCGGGCGTGTCACGCGTCCCGTCGCTGACCGCGTCGTCGAACGCCGGTTTCAGCCGCCCTGCGAGATCGCGTCCCTTCGGTGCAAAGGTAATGAGCACTCGGCCGGCGGCGGTGGTCAGCGGATACAGCGTCGCCCCCGAGATCCACCGCGGCACCCGCTCCGGCGGGGTGGCGGCGTTGAAGAACAGATTGAACGCGCCCAGCACCACCAGGGCCCGGACCAGGCCGAACCCCAGCCCCACCGAGCGATCGAGCATGCCAAGGACTTCGGCGCCCTTGATGCGTCGCGCGAGGCTTGCGCCGAACAGCCGCAGGACGATGTAGACCACCACGAAGGTGGCCAGCACCGCGGCGACGTCGCCCGCCCAGTCCGGATTGATCGCCGCGCGGGCGATCGGACCGGTGAAGCGCAGGCCGAACAGCGCCACCACGGCGGCGGCGACGAACGCGAGCACCGTGACCATCTCGTGCGCGGCGCCGCGCACAAACCCGACGATCGCCGAGATCAGCAACACGCCCAGCACGATGTAGTCGAACTGCGTCACTCAACCCTTCCAGTCGTTGTCGCCGATCCGGCGGATGGCGTCGGCGAGACGCGCCGCGCCGCTCACCGCCAGCACGCCGCTGGCTTCGATGTCGGACGGCGCGAGCGCGCGGCGAAAGCCCAGCTTGGCCGCCTCCTTGAGCCGAGTCTCCATGCGGCTCACCGGGCGTACGTCGCCCGACAGGCTGATCTCGCCGAACACCACGCAGTCCTGCGGCAGGGCCTGTTCCAGCGCCGATGAGGCCAGTGCGGCCGCGGCGGCGAGATCGGCCGCAGGTTCACTGATGCGCATCCCTCCGGCGACGTTGAGATAGACATCGCGCGTGCCGAAACCAAGGCCGCAACGGGCCTCCAGCACCGCCAGCACCATGGCCAGTCGCCCTGAGTCCCATCCGACCACCGCGCGGCGCGGGGTGCCGTAGGAGGTGGGGGCCACCAGGGCCTGGAACTCCACCAGCACCGGGCGCGATCCCTCGACGCCGGCGAATACGGCTGCTCCCGCCGCGCGCTCTCCGGACGTGTTGAGGAACAGGGCCGATGGATTGGCCACTTCGGCGAGTCCCGATTCGCCCATCTCGAAGACGCCGATCTCGTCGGTGGCGCCAAAACGGTTCTTGGCGCCGCGCAGCACGCGGAATGGGTAGCCACGCTCGCCTTCAAACGACAGCACCGCATCGACCATGTGCTCGATCACCCGAGGGCCGGCGATCGTCCCTTCCTTGGTGACGTGACCGACGAGGATCACCGCGACCCCGCGCTTCTTGGCCAGCCTGACCAGTTCGCCGGCCGCGGCGCGCACCTGGGTCACGGAGCCCGGACCCGCCTCGTGGGCGTCGCTCCACATGGTCTGGATCGAATCGATGACCACCAGATCGAAATGCTCGCGCTTCAATCCGTCGAGAATCTCGCGCAGTGAGGTCTCGGCGGCCAGCTTCACCGGCGCATCGGCCAGGCCCATGCGATGGGCGCGGGCGCGGACCTGCTCTACAGCCTCTTCGCCGGAGATGTAGGCGCACTTCGCGCCGCGCCGGGACGCCTCTGCCGCGACCTGCAACAACAGGGTGGACTTGCCGACGCCCGGGTCGCCGCCCAGCAAGATCGCAGAACCGGGCACCACGCCGCCGCCGCACACGCGATCGAACTCCTCTACGCCCGTGGCGATCCGTTTGGCCGGCGCGGCGTCATGGTCCAGCGTCTCGAAGGCCAGGCCGCGCACGCGGGTCGCGCGGCTGGGCGTCAGCGCGCCGGGCGGGCGTCCTTGCGTCTCCTCGACGAGGCTGTTCCAGGCATTGCAGGCCGGGCACTGGCCCGACCACTTGGCCTGGCTCGCGCCGCAGGACTGGCAGACGTAGACGGCGCCGTCACGGGCCATGTGCTCTCCCTGATTCGCAAGTGAACGCCCACTGTAACGGCGTCCGAAGCCCTCGTCTGCGAGGGGAAGGACGGCGCCCTGTCGCAGCCGGCGCGGTTCAGCTAGGCTTTGGGCTTCAATCGATGCAGGAGAGGCCGCAATGAGCGTCGTGGAACCGGGATCGACAGGTGGGAACCTGATCGCGCGGATCAAGAGCCTACTCACTCAGCCGACGGCGACCTGGCAGGTAATCGACGTCGAACCGGCGACTGTCGGCGGCCTCTACAAGAGCTGGGTAATCCCGCTGGCCGCGATCCCCGCCGTCTGCGGGTTCATTGGCATGGTGGTGTTCGGCGTCAGCGTCATGGGCTTCAGCTACAAGCCCTCGATCCCCAGCGCCCTGACCAGCGCGATCGTGCAATACGCGCTCAGCCTGGGAGGCGTCTTCGTCACCGCCCTGGTCATCGATGCGCTCGCTCCGACTTTCGGCGGCGCCAAGAACCAGGTCCAGGCTTTCAAGCTTGTAGCCTATGCGTCGGTGGCCGCGTGGATCAGCGGGGTGTTCCAATTGCTGCCGGCGCTCGGCATTCTGGTGATACCCGGTGCTCTGTACAGTCTCTTCCTGCTGTATAAAGGCCTGCCCATCCTGATGAAAACGCCGGATGACAAGGCGCTGCCATACACAGTTCTGATTCTGATTGTCGCCGCGGTCGTCAATGTTGTCGTGATGTCGGTCGCCGGTGCGGCGATGAACATGGCCGGCGGTGGCGCGGCCGGCGCCATGTCCAGAAATGCCGGAACGGGTGTGTTGACGACGCCTGGCGGCGGCTCGGTTGACCTGGGTAAGCTCGAAGCCGCATCGAAACAGATGGAGGCCGCCGCCAAGCAGATGCAGTCCGGCGCCGAGGGTGGCGCGAGCGTCGCCATGGCGGACCCGGGCGTGCTGAAAGGCTTCCTGCCGGCGTCGGTCGCCGGCTACGCGCTGGAATCCAGCTCATCGGCCAGCGGCGGGGCGGGCGGGATGACCACCTCGTCGGCCAAGGCGCTCTACAAGAAGGGCGACGCCCAGATCACCGTGACCGTCACCGACATGGGTGCGGCCGGTGCGCTGGCGGCCATGGCGGGCGCGTTCAACGTGCACTCCTCCAGCGAGGAGAACGGCCGCTATGAGAAGATGGGCAAGGTCGACGGGCGCACGACCATCGAGCAATACGACCGCAACTCCGGCCACGGCGAATACAGCGTGTTCGCCGGCGACCGCTTCATGATCCAGGCTGAAGGCGAAAAGGCCTCCGTCGACGAGCTCAAGTCCGCGGTGGCCGCGGTGGGCCCCGGTCGGCTGGAGAAACTGTCGCCGAAGGGGTAGAGCGCGGACCGCTCAGCGTGGATCGTAGCGACCGTCGCGGGCGAGATTGCCGAATTTGGTGATGTCCTCGTTGAACGACAGCCTGACGTTGCCGATCGGGCCGTGGCGTTGTTTACCGATGATCACCTCGGCCAGGCCCCGGACCTGGTCCATCTGCTCTTGCCACTTGAAGTGCTCTTCGGTGCCCTCGCGCGGCTCCAGCCGGCTCAGGTAGTAGCTCTCGCGGTAGATGAACATGACCATGTCCGCGTCCTGCTCGATCGAGCCGGATTCTCGCAGGTCGGAGAGCTGAGGCTTCTTGTCCTCGCGATTCTCCACCTGGCGCGATAGCTGCGACAGGGCGATCACCGGGATCGACAGCTCCTTGGCCAGAGCCTTCAGGCCCTGGGTGATCATGCTGACCTCCTGCACCCGGTTGTCAGAGCGGCTGCCCTCGCCGGCGGTGATCAGTTGCAGGTAGTCGACGATCAGCAGGTCGAGCCCGACCATGCGCTTCAGCCGCCGCGCGCGGGCGGCCAGCTTCGACATGCTGATGCCGCCGGTGGCGTCGATGTAGAGCGGCGCGTCCTGGATCTCGATAGAGGCGTCACGTACGCGGCCGAATTCCGAGGCGTCGATCTCGCCCTTGCGCAGCCTGTCGCCGGAGACGCCCGAGACTTCCGCCAGCAGGCGCATGGCCAACTGCTCGGCCGCCATTTCCAGGGAGAAGAACGCCACCACCCCGCCGGAGACGGTCTTGCGTGACCCGTCCGGCTGCGGCTCCCAGGCGTAGTTGCGGGCGACGTCGAAGGCGATGTTACAGGCCAGCGACGATTTCCCCATGGAGGGACGTGCGGCGAGGATCACCAGGTCGGAGGGGTGCAGCCCGCCGATCTTCTGGTCGAGGTCGATCAGGCCGGTGGAGACGCCGGCCAGGCCGCCGTCGCGACTATGGGCCTCCGCCGCCATTGCGACGGCGCCGCGCAGGGCGTCGGCGAACGGGACGAAGCCCTGGCTCACGCCGCCGGTCTCGGCCAACTGGAACAGTTGCTGCTCGGCGGATTCGATCTGGTCGCGGGCCGAACGATCCGCGTCTGCGTGGGCGGCGTCGGCGGCGATCTCGCCGCCGATACGGATCAGGTCGCGGCGCAACGCTGCGTCATAGACCACACGGGCGTAGTCGGGCGCGTTGGCCGACGGGGGCGCGCGGTCCACCAGGTCCGCCAGATAACGCACGCCGCCCATCTCCTCGAACGCGGGATCGCGCGAGAACTGCTCGACCATCAGGATCGGCTCGGCGAGCTGACCCTTGCGGATGTAGGTGGCGATGGCGGTGAACAGCCGCTGATGCAGCGGCTCGTAAAAGTGCGCAGCCTGCAGGAAGTCGCCGATCCGCTCGAAGGCGGCGTTGTCGTACAGCAGCACGCCCAGCAGCGCCTGCTCGGCCTCCAGGTTGGCCGGCACGTGCGCGATCGTCGGCTCGTTGCGGACAGGACGCAGGTCTAGGGCAGGGACGATCGCCATTTGGTTACTGATAGTTTAGGAAGCGCGCCCGCGCGATGCGGCATGTGGATTCACCCACATGACTCCACGGCCTGTGGACGATCCGCCGCAGGGCGGCGGCGCGAAAGGAAGAACCTTCCGCGCCGCTCCAGCCTTACCAGTTGTAGGTCACGCGCCCATACAGGAAGCGGCCGTTGAAGCCGAACGGCGAGTAGGCGGGGAAGCCGATCGAGCCCGTCGCGCCGTTGATCGAGCCCGGCGTATAGACCGGGTATTCGTCGAGGACGTTGTTGGCCCCCAGCGCGATGCCGACGCCCATCGGGAAGGTGTATCGCGCCTCGAGATCCACCAGCGTGGCGTCGCCGGTGTTCTGGTCCGATCCCAACGCGTTCTGCGGCAGCAGCACGCTGTCGTAGTTGGTGATCTTGGCGTTCAGACCGAAGTCAGCCAGCGTCCAGTCGGCCGAGAGCACGATCTTGCGCTCCGGCGTACCCTGTTCGAAGGTCAGCCGCGCCTGGCGGTCGAACAGAACGGTCGTCGTGGGCAGGGCGGCGACGGCCGGCAGGGGCGGGGTCTTGGTGATCTCCGTGTCGTTGAAGTTCGCCGCGGCCGTGAGGTCGAGGCGGCTTTCGCCGAGATCCATCTTGTAGCGCGCAACCACGTCGATGCCCTTGGTGGTGGAATCGACGCCGTTGATGAAGAAGCGCGCGGCGGTCAGGCCCTCCGGCGCCAGGATCGCGGCGATGGCCGCGGCGGTGGCGGCGGGCGTGCCGGCATTGGGCAGGTTCTCCGACAGCACGATGCGGTTCTCGAGGTCGATCTGGTAGGCGTCGATCGTCAGCTCGAAGGCGCCCGCGCGATAGACCGCGCCAACCGAGTAGTTGATCGCGGTTTCCGGCTGCAGAGGCTTGGCGCCCAGGGCCCGGGCGATCGGGCTGGATACCGGCAGCGTGCCGACTTCGACCAGTTGGAAGGTGCCGTTCACCAGGGTGTTGTTGGTGGCGTTGTAGGTGAAGTACTGCTGCTGCAGGGCCGGGGCCTTGAAGCCGCTGGATACAGAGCCGCGCAGGGCGAACTCAGGCGTGAAGTCGTAGCGGGCCGAAAGCTTGCCGGTCGCCTTGGAGCCGAAGTCCGAATAGTCCTCGTAGCGGGCCGCCACGTCGAAGCCGAAGGCCTCGGTCAGCTTGCCTTCCAGGTCGACGTAGGCGCTCCAGTTGTTGCGGTCGACGTCGGTGACGTTGACGGGCTTGAAGCCCGGGAATCCCTGCGCGCCAGGCGCCTTGGTCTTGTCGGGACCGAAGATATAGGAATTGACCTCGCCAGCGCCGATCTGGAACGACTCGCGGCGGTATTCGAGGCCGAAGGCGGTGTTCAGCGGGCTGATAAGCCCGACCTCGAAGGGCTTGGAAACGTTCAGGTTCACCAGCCACTGGTCATAGCTGAGCTTGCCCGAGTAGAAGCTCGTCGGAGAGGTTGCGCCCAGCGACGTGTTGATGGTGTCGACGGTGCGGTACTCGATCTCGTTCTTGCCGTAGTTGGTCCCCAGGTCGACCTTGAAGCCGGCCAGTTCGCCACGCACGCCGCCCTGGACGTTGTAGTCCTCGAGCTTGGCGTTGATCTTCGGCAGATAGCCCAGCGGATAGACCGCGATGATGTTGCGCGTGGCGTCGGTGTAGGGCCGCGCGGTCGCCCCCGAGGTCGAGTCCCGGTGCTGGTAGCCGCCGTAGCCGTACAGCTCCCAGACGTCGTTCAGCGGCAGGCCGGCGTTGGCGTAGATCGCGTAGCTATCGACCTTCGGATCGCCGTAGCGGCCGATGACGTTGCCGGCCAGCAGCGGCAGGGCGGCGGGATTGCTGAAGTCCGAGCGGTTGGTCGGGTGGCGCAGCAGATACTCGCCGGAGATCGTCAGGAAGCCGTCTTCGCCCAGCGGCAGGCCCTGCCAGGCGGACACCGACTCAGTGAGGCCGTCGGAGGCGTCGCGTTTGCCGCGCGAGGTCTTGAAGGTGGTGTTGTAGAGGCCGTAGCTCAGGGTCGCGCCGCCGCCGGTGCGGGCTTCACGCAGGCGCAGGTTGATCACGCCGGCGATGGCGTCGGATCCGTACTGGGCGGCCGCGCCGTCGCGCAACACTTCCACCTGGGAGAGCGCCACGGTCGGGATGGTGTTGAGGTCGAAGGCGGCCGCGCCGCGACCGATGCTCGTGTTGACGTTGATCAGCGCCGAGGTGTGGCCGCGCATGCCATTGACCAGCACCAGGGTCTGGTCAGGTTGAAGTCCGCGCAGGACGGCCGGGCGCACGCTGTCGGTGCCGTCGGAGATCGCCGGGCGCGGGAAGTCGAGCGCCGGCGTCAGGTTGGCGAGAGCCTGGGCGAGTTCTGCGCCATTACCTTGGCGCTGCAGCTGGTCGGTGCCCAATACGTCGACGGGGGCCAGGGTCTCGAGGCGCGAGCGACCGGCGACGCGGGTGCCGGTTACGACGATTTCCTCGACTTCGCTTTCAGCGGCCACCGGTTGAGCGGAGACCGAGCCAGCCCAGAGAGCCGCGACAGAGGCCGCGGCGAATAATGCTGCACGATGATGCATGGATGGATCCCAAAAGCCGCGTGAGGGGAGTCCAGCGGCCGTTGGTGACATATTTAGGTTACATTGCTGCAGTGCGGCGTAACGTATTTGCAACAGCGAATACAAAAACGGCGCGGATCTTGTGACCCGCGCCGCCTGTAAGCTTGGCTATAGCCAGATCTAGTGTTCGTCGTAGTCGCCGGCCTGGGAGCCTGCGCCGCCGTCGAGAAGATCAGCCGCCGCTTCTTCCGCGGACAGGCGGTCTTCCTCGAACTGCGAGCTGATGATGTTCTCACCGCGGGCCTGACGCTCGGCTTCATCGGCGGAGCGCGCGATGTTGAGCGTCACCGTGACGGTCACTTCGGGGTGCAGACGGATCTTCACCTCGTGCATGCCCAGGGTCTTGATCGGCTTGTCGAGCACCACGAGCGAGCGCTCGACCCGGCCGCCTTCAGCGGTGATCGCGTCGACGACGTCGCGGGCGGCGACCGAACCGTAGAGCTGGCCGCTTTCGCCCGCCTGACGGATCAGGATGTAGGACGACCCGTCCAGCTTCTCGCCGCTCTTGCCGGCGGCCTCACGGGCCTTGGCGTTGCGCGCCTCGATCTCGGCGCGCTGGGCTTCGAACGCCTTCAGGCTGGCGTTGTTGGCGCGCAGGGCCTTGGCGCGGGGCAGCAGGTAGTTGCGGGCGTAACCGTCCTTGACGGTGACGATGTCGCCGAGGCTGCCCCAGCCTTCGACGCGTTCGAGCAGAATGACTTTCATCGGGGTCGCTCCCTTACTTCACGACATAGGGGAGCAACGCCAGGAAGCGGGCGCGTTTGATGGCCTTGGCCAGCTCACGTTGCTTCTTGGCGGAGACCGCGGTGATGCGCGACGGCACGATCTTGCCGCGCTCGGAGACGTAACGCTGCAGGAGCTTCACGTCCTTGTAGTCGATCTTCGGGGCGTTGGCGCCGGAGAACGGGCACACCTTGCGGCGGCGAAAGAACGGGCGACGGGCGCTGGTCGAGGCGCCGGGCGCCGCGGTGGTGACGGTTTCGTCGGTCATCAGAAGCCTCCGTCTTTGGCGGGGAAGTCGTCGCTGCGGCGTTCGCGATCACGATCGCGGCGCGCCAGCACGGGCGAGAGCTCCAGGTCGAGCTCTTCGACGCG
Organism: Phenylobacterium sp.; assembly: GCF_030697305.1. GTDB lineage: Bacteria > Pseudomonadota > Alphaproteobacteria > Caulobacterales > Caulobacteraceae > Phenylobacterium. The sequence goes on from NZ_JAUYQL010000008.1 coordinate 16,964, forward strand.
CACGGTCATGAAGCGCAGCACGTCTTCATTGAGCGAGAGCTGACGCTCCATCTCCTTGACGGCGTCGGACGGCGCGTCGATGGCCAGCAGCGAGTAGTGGCCCTTGCGGTTCTTCTTGATGCGGTAGGGGAGGTTGCGCAGGCCCCAGTACTCGATCTTGGCGACGGATCCGCCGCCTTGCTCGATCAAGCCCTTCATCGTGTCGTTGAGCGCTTCGGCCTGTTGCGGCGAGATATCCTGCCGCGAAATGACCACGTGTTCGTAGAACGCCATATGTTCCTTCTTCCCATACGGAGAGCGGCGCGCGCGACGGCGGAAGGACCGTCGGTTGCGATGGATCTCATTGTCGCGGCGGTCGGGATGGTCCCGACCCATTGGTGTTCCGTGACGAGACCGCCATCCATTGAAGAGGCGGGGCATTACGGGAAAAGCGCCCTCAGGGCAAGTCGCGAGCAAGTCCAGGGCGCCTACAAGCTTTGCAACGCTTCGGGCTTGCCAAGGCACGGCGAGGTGGCGCAGTTATCCCAAATCGGCACACTCGGGGAATCGGATGCTGAGACGAGCGCGGATCGGCCTGGCGACGGCCGCCATGGGAACGATCCTCTACGCGGCGGCGCCCAGCCTTGCGGGTGAGACGACGGCGGCCAAGGCGCCGGGCGTAGATGCGAGCGCCACGGCCGTTCAGGCTCAGCCCAGCGCACGTTCTTTAGACCTCACCCGGCGCTACTTCCTGGCCATGCACATGGATCGCACCATGCACGCGACGATCCGCGCCATGGCCCCGGTGGTGGTCGAGCGGATGGCCAAGGCCAACCCCGCCATGACTCCAACCCAACGCCAGGCGATCGTCGAGGTGGCCGGAGAATCCAGCCAGGCGATGGTCACGCGGATGATGGACAGGCTGACGCCGATCTTCGCCACCACCTTCACCGAGAAGGAGCTGGAGGATCTGGTGACGTTCTACGAAAGCCCGACCGGCCAGGCGCTGGTCGCCAAGTCGCCGGCCTTCTCGGCCAAGATGGCGCCGGCGATGAAGGAACTCATGCCGACCATGAAGGCGGACATGGAGACGCGCCTGTGCGCGCGCCTCACCTGCGCCCCGAAGACCGCCGCCGCCGGCGATTCATAGAGTCAGCGTCAGCCATCGCCGCTCCTCCCGACGAAAGTCGGGACCCAAGCGGACGATCCGCATGCAAATCGTAGATCAGCATGGGCCCCGGCTTTCGCCGGGGTGAGCGGGTGTGGAGCAGAGGGCGCGCGCCTACTTCTTCTTCGCGCGCCATTCCTTGACGGCGGCGAGGGTCTCTTCGACGTGCTTGTCGGGGGACATCGCCGAATAGGCGTGCAGCACCGTGCCATTGGGGGCGATCACGTAGGACGTGCGGCTGGAGATCGGCGCCATGGGGCCGAGCGCCGCGTCGTAGCTGTTGGCGACCTTCAGGCCGACGTCGGCGGCGACCGGGAACTTGCCGCCGCAGTGCTCAGTCTCCTTCGAGAAGTCCGCCAGTTCGTCGACCTTGCCGGCGGTGACGCCGACGATCGAGGCGCCTTGCGCCTTAAACTCGCCGGCGGCTTCCGAGAACAGGTGCGCCTCGAGGTTGCAGCCCTTGGTGTGCGCGGCCGGGAAGAAATACAGCACCACCGGACCCTTCTTCAGGGCGTCCGACAGCTTGTAGGTGAACGGCTCGCCGGCCAGGTAGGCGGGCGCGCTGAAATCGGGGGCTTTTGCGCCGGCCTTGAGCGCCGCGAAGGCGGGCGAGACGGCGAGGGCCGCCAGGGCGGCGGCGACGGCGAGGCGTTTCATGGACTTCTCCCGGAAGGCTTTCGTCCAGTATGCGCCCGACGTCCTGGTGGACGCCAGCGCGCAGCACGTGTCCGCCGTCTTGCCCGCGCCGGCCATATCCCCTAACCCTCGCCGCGGATTCGAAGGGAGCCGCCCATGAGCCTCGCATTCCTGTTCCCCGGACAGGGCAGTCAGAGCATCGGCATGGGCGCGGAGCTCGCCGAGGCGTTCGCCGCCGCCCGCGAGGTCTTCCAGGAAGTTGACGACGCACTGGGCCAGAAGCTGTCGAAGCTGATGCGCGAAGGCCCCGAAGACGAGTTGACCCTGACCGAAAACGCCCAGCCCGCCCTGATGGCCGTCAGCCTGGCGGTGATCCGCACCCTGGAGCGCGAGTTCGGCGTCGCCATCGAGCGGGCCGCGTTCGTCGCTGGTCACAGCCTGGGCGAATACTCCGCGCTCGCCGCGGCCGGCGCCATCAGCCTCGCCGACACCGCCCGGCTGTTGAAGCTGCGGGGGCAGGCTATGCAGCGGGCCGTACCGGTGGGCGCGGGCGCGATGGCGTCGCTGATCGGCCCCAAGACCGACGTCGCCCTGGCGGAGGAGGCCGCGGCCGCCGGCGCCGCGGTGGGCGTCTGTGTGGTCGCCAACGACAACAACCAGGGCAATGTGGTGATCTCGGGCGACAAAGCTGCGGTCGATGTGGCGATCGAAAAGGCCAAGACGCTGGGCGCGCGCGCCATCCCGCTGAACGTCTCGGCCCCGTTCCACTGCCCTTTGATGCAGCCGGCGGCTGATGAGATGGCGGAGGCGCTGAGCCGCGCGACGATCATCGCCCCGCGCGCGCCGCTGGTCGCCAACATCACCGCGCGTCCGACCCACGACGCCGACGAGATCCGCCGCCTGCTGGTCGAGCAGGTGACGGGGCGTGTGCGCTGGCGCGAGAGCATGCTGTGGCTGACGTCGCAGGGCGGCGTCACCCGCTTCGCCGAGGCCGGCGCGGGAAAGGTGTTGTCGGGCATGGCCAAGCGCATCGCCCCCGACGCCGAGGCCACGCCCCTGAACACGCCCGCCGACCTAGACGCCTTCGCCAAGAGCCTTTGACATGTTCGACCTGACTGGAAAGACCGCGCTGGTCACCGGCGCGACCGGCGGCATCGGCGCCGAGATCGCCCGCGCTCTGCATGCCCAAGGGGCGTCGGTGGTGCTGTCGGGCACCCGCGAGCCGGTGCTTCAGGCGCTGGCCGCCGAACTCGGCGAACGCACCAGCGTCGCGGCCGCGGACCTTTCGGATTCGGCCGCGGTCGACGGACTGCTGGAGGCCGCTGAGGGTGCGGCCGGCGCGCCCATCGACATCCTGGTGGCAAATGCCGGCATCACCCGCGACGGCCTGCTGCTTCGCATGAAGGACGCTGACTGGGAGACCGTGCTGAAGGTCAACCTGGAGAGCTACTTTCGCCTGTCGCGCGCGGCGCTGCGCGGGATGATGAAGCGGCGCTCGGGCCGGATCATCGGCATCACTTCGATCGTGGGGGTCACCGGCAATCCGGGCCAGGCCAACTATGCGGCGTCGAAGGCAGGAATGATCGGCTTTTCCAAGGCCTTGGCCCAGGAAGTCGCGACGCGCGGCATCACCGTGAACTGCGTTGCGCCCGGCTTTATCGAGAGCCCGATGACCCAGGCGCTGAACGAACAGCAGCGTGCGCAGATCCTGACGACCATCCCGGCGGCGCGGCTGGGCGAAGGCCGTGAAATCGCCGCAGCTTGCGTCTATCTCGCCAGCGACGAAGCGGCCTATATGACCGGCCAGACCCTGCACGTGAACGGCGGAATGGCGATGATTTGAGGCGGCCGGCCACCGGCTGGCTTCGCATATAAGAACATGCTACGCGGCTCTCGAACCTGTGTGGCGACAAGTCTTTAACCAACGATCCCACGCGGTTGACAACCCGTCAGCCGCATCGGATGGATTTAGCGAATAACGAGGGACTAAACCTGATGTCCGACGTCCTAGAGCGCGTGCGCAAGATCGTGATCGAGCACCTCGACGCCGATCCCGAAAAGGTCACCGAAAAGGCCAGCTTCATCGATGACCTGGGCGCCGACAGCCTCGACAACGTCGAGCTGGTTATGGCTTTCGAGGAAGAGTTCGATATTGAGATTCCGGACGACGCCGCCGAGCACATTCAGACTGTCGGCGACGCTGTGAAGTTCATCCAGGAACGCCTGGGCGCCTAACGCTCCCGACCGCTTCGAGCTTCCGACCGCCGCGTCGCTTAAAGGCCCTTGCGCCGGCAAGCCGCGGCGGTCTTCGTATGGGCCGATCAAGAGCTGGGAGATTCCATGCGTCGAGTCGTTGTCACCGGCATCGGCCTGCTCACCCCGTTGGGACAGGGAACCGAGCTGTCCTGGCAGGCGATCCTGGCCGGCAAGTCCGGGGCCGGGCGGGTCACCACCTTCGATCCCACGGACTACGCCTGTCAGGTGGCCTGCGAGGTGCCTCGCGTTGACGGGCGCGGCGGCGGCGGACCCGATGTACCGGGCAGCTTCGACCCCGATGCGACGCTGTCGCCCAAGGACCAGCGCCGCGTCGACGATTTCATCCTCTACGCCATCGCCGCCGCCGACGAGGCGGTGAAGGATTCCGGCTGGCAGCCGACCGAGGACGCCGACCGCGAACGCACCGGCGTCATCATCGGCTCGGGCATCGGCGGCCTGGCCACCATCGAGCGCACCTCCATCGAGCTGCACGAAAAGGGCCCGCGCCGGGTCAGCCCGTTCTTCATCCCCTCGGCGCTGATCAACCTGGCCTCCGGTCAGGTGTCGATCCGTCACGGATTCAAGGGACCGAACCACTCGGTGGTCACCGCCTGCGCCACCGGGGCGCACGCGGTCGGCGACGCGGCGCGGCTGATAAAGTACGGCGACGCCGAGGTGATGGTCGCCGGCGGCGCGGAAGCCGCCATCTGCCCGGTCGGCATGGCCGGCTTCATCGCCTGCCGAGCGATGTCGACCAACTTCAACGACGAACCCCAGCGCGCCTCCCGGCCATACGACAAGGACCGCGACGGCTTCGTCATGGGCGAGGGCGCCGGCGTCTTGGTGCTTGAGGAACTTGAGCACGCCAAGGCGCGCGGCGCGAAGATCTACGCCGAAGTGCTGGGCTATGGCCTGGCGGGCGACGCCTACCACATTACCGCCCCGGCCGATGACGGCGACGGCGGCTTCCGCGCCATGCAGGCGGCGATCAAGGACGCCCGCATCGACCCTTCGGACATCGACTACATCAACGCCCACGGGACCTCGACGCCGCTGGGCGACGAGATCGAGCTTGGCGCGGTGACGCGGCTGCTGGGCCAGGCGGCCGGCAAGGTCACCATGTCATCCACCAAGTCGGCGACCGGGCACCTGCTGGGCGCGGCGGGCGCCATCGAAGCGGCCTTCGTCTGCCTGGCTATCCGCGATCAGATCGCGCCGCCGACGATCAACCTCGAGAACCCGTCGGTGGAGACTCCGATCGACCTGGCGGCCAACAAGGCCAAGCCGATGTCGATCGAGATCGCCATGTCGAACTCGTTCGGGTTCGGCGGCACCAACGCCTCCGTGGTCTTCAAGAAGTTCTCGTGAGCCGCGGCCCGGCCCGTTCCCGATCCTCTGGCGGCCTCTCGCCGATGCGCCGGATGGTGGTCATGGCGGGTGCGGCCGGCGCCACCCTGGCGATTCTCGCGCTGCTGCTGCTGGGATGGGCGGCCTGGTCGTACAACGGCCCCGGCCCCAAGGCTAAGGCCGGGAACGAGACGACCGTCATCCTGCGCCGCGGCGCAGGTCTGTCGGAGATCGGGGCGGCGCTGGAGCGCGCCGGCGTTGTGCGCTCCAGCTCGATCTTCCTGGCGTCCGCGCAGGTGACCGGCGCGGCGCGCGAGCTAAAGGCGGGCGAGTACAATTTCGCCTCCAAGGCCTCGATGGCGACCGTGCTGGACGACATCCGCAACGGCCGCGTGGTGCGCCACTTCATCACCATCCCCGAGGGCTTCACCGCCGAAATGGTGGCCGAGGCCCTGTCCAGTGAGGCCTCGCTGACTGGCGATGCGGCGACGCCGCCGGAGGGTGCGGTGCTGCCCGACACCTACCAGTTCGAGCGAGGCGACGATCGCGCCGCCGTGCTTAAGCGGATGATGGACGCGCGCGACCAGGTGCTGGCCTCGCTGTGGTCCAAGCGCCGGCCCGACCTGCCGTTCTCGACGCCCGAACAGGCGATCATCCTGGCCTCGGTCGTCGAGAAGGAAACCGGCGTCGCCAGCGAGCGGCCCCGCGTCGCCGCGGTGTTCGTCAATCGGCTCAAGTCCGGCATGCGGCTGGAGAGCGATCCGACGATCATCTACGGCATCTCGCGCGGGAAGCCTCTGGGGCGCGGGATCCGGCTGTCGGAGCTGACCTCGCCGTCGCCCTACAACACCTACATGATCGACGGCCTGCCGCCGACGGCGATCGCCAATCCTGGGCGCGCCGCGATCGCTGCGGTGCTGGACCCGCCGCAGACCAGCGAACTGTTCTTCGTCGCCGACGGGACGGGCGGCCACGTCTTCGCCTCGACCTATGAGGAGCACCGCCGCAACGTCGAGCGCTGGCGTGCACTGGAGAAGGCGCAGCCTGCGCCCACGGCCAAGGCCAAGCCCTGATGGCCTTGTCGGGGATGACCGGCTTTGGCCGCACCGAGGGCGCCGCGGGCGACTGGAGCTGGGCTGTGGAGGCGCGCTCGGTCAATGGCCGCAATCTCGACGTGCGTTATCGCGGTCCATCCGGCTTCGAAAGCCTAGAGCGGGCCGCGCGCGAGGGCGCCCAGAGCCGCTTCCAGCGCGGCCAGCTCACGCTCAACGTCCAGGCCAAACGCGCCGACAGCGGCGCACAGGTGCAGATCAACACCGACCTGCTGGCGCTCTATGCGGCGGCGGGCGCCGACCTGGTTGCAGCGGGGCGCGCGGAAAAGCCGCGCCTGGACGGCCTGCTGGCTTTGCGCGGGGTGATCGAGGCCGCCGACGCCGTGGATACCCCTGAGGCTCAGGCCGCGCTCGAGGCGGCTGTCGCAATCTCCCTAGGTGGCGCCCTGGACGCGCTCGCCGTGGCGCGCAGCGAGGAGGGCGCGGCCCTCACGGGCGTGCTCACGGGGCTGGTCGACCGGATCGAGGCGTTGGTCGAGGCGGCGACAGCCCAGGCTGGCGAGCAGCCCCTGGTGCTGAAAGAGCGGTTCGTCCGGCGCATGGCCGAACTGGTCGGCGATCCGGCCGGCCTGGAAGACCGCATCGCCCAGGAAGCCGCCGCGCTGGCGGTGAAAGCCGACGTGCGCGAGGAACTGGACCGACTGATCGGACACGTGGGAGCTGCGCGCACGCTGATCGCCGGCGACGGCGCGGCGGGACGCAGGCTGGATTTCCTGACGCAGGAGTTCATGCGTGAGGCCAATACCCTGTGCTCAAAATCGGCGATGAGCGCGCTCACCGTGATCGGCCTCGACCTGAAGGCGGTGATCGAGCAGTTCCGCGAGCAGGTGCAGAATGTCGAATGAGGCCCATCGTCGGCGCGGCCTGATGCTGTTGATCTCCAGCCCGTCCGGGGCCGGCAAGACCTCGCTCTCGCGCCGACTGGTGGCCGACCATGCCGATCTGGCGCTATCGATCTCGGCGACCACCCGCCAGCCCCGGCCCGGCGAGGAAAACGGCCGCGAGTATCTTTTCGTCGACCGCGCCGGCTTCGACGCCATGGTCGAGGCCGGCGAGTTCCTGGAGTGGGCCAACGTTCACGAGCATCGCTACGGCAGTCCGCGCACCCCGATCATGGCCGCCCTCGATAAAGGTCGTGACGTGCTGTTCGACATCGACTGGCAGGGTGCGGCCCAGATCAACGAGCATGCTCCAGACGACTGCGTGCGGGTGTTCATTCTCCCGCCGTCGATGGCCGACCTGTCGCGGCGGCTGCACGCGCGCGCCCAGGACCATGAGGACGTCATCCAGCGCCGGCTGGGCCGCGCCTATGACGAGATCGCCCAGTGGGGCGTCTACGACTACGTGATCATCAACGAGGACTTCGACCGCGCCTACGCAGAGCTGGCCCACATCTACCATGCCGAGCGACTGCGCCGGGCCCGCAACCCATGGCTAAAGACCTTCGTCCAGACCCTGCTGGACGAACGGCTCTAGCTCGAGAAACGGTCCAGGACGAACGGGCTCCATTCTCCGCTCACCCCGGCGAATGCCGGGGCCCAGATCAAAGGGCTCTGAACTGGGTTCGACAGGCGTGGTTGGCCTAATCGGTGATCTGCGTTTCCCGATCTGGACCCCGGCATTCGCCGGGGCGAGCGGAGCTGGTTGCGAGGTCTTCGCATCAAGGGCAAGCTGCGCCTTATCCAGGGACCGGCGCGATTGTTCTACACCTACCTACTCGCGAGCAAACGGAACGGCACGCTTTACGCCGGTTCCACCGACGATTTGGCGCATCGAATCTACGAGCACCGAGAGAAAGCAAGGGTCGGCTTCACGGCTCGATACGGCGTCAATGTCCTGGTCTGGTTCGAAGCGCACGAAAGCCGCGAAGCCGCGTTCCGGCGTGAGCGCCGCATCAAGGAGTGGCGCCGGTCTTGGAAGTTGCTGTTGATTGAAGACGCCAACCCAACTTGGCGCGATCTCTACGACGACCTGTTGAACTTGCTCTAAGCGCCTACTCCTCCATGACGCGGTCGGAGGAGGCGCTAGTCCGCCGTGTAGACCACCCGGCCGTCGACCAGGGTCATGCGCACCGCGCCCTGCAGCCTGCGTCCGTCGAACGGCGAGTTCTTGGACTTTGACAGCAGCTTGTCGGCGTCGATCAGCACCGGGGCGTTCAGATCACACAGCACTAGGTCGGCGGGAGCGCCCTTCGCCAGCCGACCGGCGGAAAGTCCGATCAAGTCGGCCGGCGCCTGGGTCACCGTACGGATCAGGTCGATCAGTGGGATGCGGCCGTCATGGTGGAAGGCAAGCAGCGCCGGCAACAGGGTTTGCAGGCCAACCGCGCCGGGCGCGGCTTCGTCATATGGCAGGCGCTTGTCCTCGGCCGGGGCGGGGGCGTGCGCGCTGACCACGATCGGCACCAGGCCGCTGGCCAGCGCCTCGATCAGCGCCTGTCGGTCGTCCTCGCCGCGCAACGGCGGGTCCAGCTTGCAGAAGGTGCGGTAGTCGCCGATGTCCAGCTCGTTGAACGTCAGATGATTGATGGAGGTGGTTGCGGTGACCGCGAGGCCCCTCGCGCGACCTCTCTCCAGGCTCTCCAGCGCGCACGCCGTGGTCACCTGGTCGACCAGCAGGCGCGCGCCGGTGAGCTCCACCAGCGCCAGGTCGCGCTCTAGCATGATCTTCTCGGCGATCGGCGGCGTGCTGGGCAGGCCGCGGCGTCCGGCGAACTCGCCCTCGCTGGCTGCGGCGCCCGCCGACAGCCACGGATCGGCGGGCCGGTGGGCGACCAGCACGCCGAAGCTTGCGGCGTATGACAGCACCCGGCGCATCACCTTGGAATCCACGATCGAGCGGTCGGCGTCGGTGACGTAGACGCAGCCGGCCTCCGCCAGCAGGCCGATCTCGGCCATCCGTTCGCCGCGGGCGCCCTTGGTCGCGGCGCCGGCCGGATAGACGTGGACCATCTCGATGTCGCGGGTGCGGCGCAGGATGAAGTCGGCTACCGATGGGTCGTCGATCACCGGGTCGGTGTCGGGCTGCACCACGATGGAGGTGACCCCGCCGGCCGCAGCCGCGAAGGCCGCTGACTTCAGCGTCTCCTTGGTCTCCGCGCCGGGTTCGCCAGTCTTCACCCGCAGGTCGACGAGGCCCGGAGCCAGCATCGCGCCGACGCCGTCGATCACCTGCAGGTCGCCCGACAATGCGCCCGGGTCCGAACCCTGGAACACTTCGGCGATCACGCCGTCGCGCACGATCAGCGCCCCAGGACCGTCCCAGCCGCTGGCCGGGTCGACCAGCCGCACATTGGTGAGGGCGATCGGGCGCGCACTCATCGATCATTGTCCAGGCGTGCAGCCAGGGACGCCAGCACCGCCATGCGGGCGGCGACGCCCATCTCCACCTGGTCCTGGATCAGGCTGACGGCCAGGTCGTCGGCGACGTCGGAATCGATCTCCACGCCGCGGTTCATCGGGCCGGGATGCATGACCCGCACATGCGGTGCGGCGAACGCCAGCTTCTCGCGGTCCAGGCCGAAGAAGCGGAAATACTCGCGCTGCGACGGCGCGAGGACGCCGTCCATGCGCTCCATCTGCAGGCGCAGCATCATCACCACGTCGCAGCCGGCGATGCCCTTGCGCATGTCGTGGAACGCCTCCACGCCCCAGCGATCCACCTGCGACGGCATCAGCGTGGGCGGGCCGACGAGGCGCACCTGGGCGCCCAGCATCTGCAGCATGGCGACATTGGAGCGGGCGACACGGCTGTGCAGCACGTCGCCGCAGATCGCCACCTTCAGCCCGGCGATGTAGCCGAAGGCGCGGCGCATCGAAAGCGCGTCGAGAAGCGCCTGGGTCGGATGTTCGTGCTGGCCGTCGCCGGCGTTGATCACCGAACCCGACACCTTCTGGCTGAGCAGGCTGGCCGCGCCGGACGAGCCGTGGCGCACCACCAGCAGGTCCGGGTGCATGGCGTTCAGCGTCACCGCGGTGTCGATCAGGGTCTCACCCTTGCTGATCGAGGAGGCGCGCGGGCTCATGTTGACCACGTCGGCGCCCAGTCGCTTGCCGGCCAGCTCAAACGAGCTCTGGGTGCGGGTTGAGTTCTCGAAGAACAGGTTCATCAAGGTCAGGCCCTTGAGGAGATCGAGCTTCTTCGAGGCCTGGCGGTTGAGCGCGACGAAGCCGTCGGCGAGATCGAGGAGGGAGGCCACCTCGACTGGGTTCAGGTCCAGCACGGAGAGGAAATGGCGGCGCGGGAAGGGGAAGTTCCTTCCGAGGACCTCGTTGAGCCCGGGCGCCTGCATCGTCATCGAGGTCGGGTCATAGGGGGCTTCCGGGTCGAAGCCAAGCGACTGTTGCCGATGAACCGCCGGCCAGCTTCGCGGCGGCCTCCGTCGTGGAGTATACAGATGGGGCAACCGGTTGCTGGGAGCCTGTCGTGCCTGACCAAGCTGTGACGTCGCGCGCCAAGGCGCTGAGCTCCAAGATCGCCACCGGGGTCGGCCTCACGGGCGTGGGCGCTGTTACCATCGGCGCCTTGGCGCTCGGCGCTGTCGCCATCGGCACTCTGGCGATCGGACACCTCGCCATTGGCAGACTGCGCATCAAGCGATTGCACATCGATGAGCTCACCGTGCGCCGGCTCAACGTGCTCGACCCGTCGGACTGAGCGGGGCGCCGCCCTAAGGCCGCAGCCGGTCCAATGCGCCCTGCAGGATCCAGGCGGCGGCGGCCTTGTCGACCAGTTCCCCACGGCGCGCGCGCGTGACGTCGGCCTCGCTGATCAGCATGCGGTTGACCGCCATCGAACTCATCCGCTCGTCCCAGAAGGCGATCGGCAGGTCGCGCAGGCGCAGCAGGTGGCGGCCGAAGGCGCGCACCGATTGGCAGCGCGGACCTTCCGTGCCGTCCATGTTCACCGGCAGGCCGATAACCACGCCGCCCGCCTGCCGCGCATCCATCAGTTTGAACAGGGCGGCCGCATCCTCGGTGAACTTGGTCTTGCGGATCAGCGCCAGAGGGGAGGCGACCACCCGGCCGGTGTCGGAGACCGCGACGCCGATGGTCTTTTCGCCCAGGTCGAGACCGACGACGCAGGCCCGCAGCGGCAGCGCTTGGGGCAGGTCCAGGAGGTCGACGACGGGCATGGGCGGGGTGATAGCCGTGATCGGCGTCGACGCGAAGCGCCGTCGCCGATCACGTGCGGCTTGTCAAAGGGCGTCGCGGGCGGCTAACCCCTGGCCCGCGAAGTCGCAAGGAGGGCCGCATGGCCATCGACGCCGAGACGGTGCGCAAGGTCGCCCGGCTAGCCCGTATCGCCCAGCCGGAGGATCGGCTGGAGCCGCTGGCGCGCGAGCTCTCCGGCATCATGGCCTGGATCGAGCAGCTCAATGAGGTGGACACCGACGGCGTCGAGCCGATGACCTCGGCCGAGGCCACCGTCCTGCCGATGCGCGACGACGTGGTCACCGAGGGCGGCGACGCGGCGCGCGTGCTGGCCAATGCGCCGAAGTCGGTGGACGGCTTCTTCGTGGTCCCCAAGGTGGTGGAATAGATGAGCGAGCTCACGTCACTCACGCTGAAGACCGCGCTCGAGGGCCTCGACGCCAAGCGGTTCTCCGCCACTGAGCTCACCCAGGCGCACATCGAGGCCCTGGAGTCCGCGCGCGCGCTGAACGCGTATGTGCTGGAAACGCCCGACAAGGCGATGGACATGGCGCGCGCTTCCGACGCGCGCCGCGCCAGCGGCGATGCTGGCCGGTTGGACGGCGCGCCGCTTGGCGTCAAGGACCTGTTCTGCACCGAGGGCGTGCGCTCGACGGCCTGCTCGCGGATCATCGGCGACTTCATCCCGCAGTACGAATCCACCGTCACCGCGAATCTATGGCGCGACGGGGCGGTGATGTTGGGCAAGCTGAACATGGACGAATTCGCCATGGGCTCGTCCAACGAGAGTTCGGCGTTCGGACCGGTGGTCAATCCGTGGCGCGCCGACGGCGGCAACACCAAGCTGACGCCCGGCGGTTCGTCCGGCGGTTCGGCGACGGCGGTGGCGGCGCAGCTCTGCCTGGGAGCCACGGCCACCGACACCGGCGGCTCGATCCGCCAACCCGCATCGTTCACAGGGACCGTGGGGATCAAGCCGACCTACGGGCGTTGCTCGCGCTGGGGCGTGGTGGCGTTCGCCTCGTCGCTGGACCAGGCAGGCCCGATCGCGCGCACGGTCGAGGACGCCGCGATCCTGCTGAC
>NZ_JAUYQL010000032.1 GCF_030697305.1 Phenylobacterium sp.
GGGCCAAGGCCCGGTCGCCGGCCGCAACCATCGCCTGCAGCTCGCGCAGGTGCTTCGACGAGCGCGCGGCAACGCAATCGGGGAACTCGGCCAGGCCGGGCGTGCGCATCAGGTGGCAGTTCTTGACCTCCAGCCAGGCCGGTGGCCGGCCTTCGCCCTGAAGCAGGAAATCCACCCGGCTGTTGGTCCCGTACTTCACTTCGCGGCGCACGCTGGAATAGCCGGAGAGTTCGGGGATCACGCCATCGGCCAGCGCCTCGGCGACCAGGCGGTTAGGGTGCATGGTGTTGATTCCCACCACGCCGCCGTCGGCCTCGACAAGCTCCAGGGTCCAGGCGAGCTTGCGCTTCGGGTCGGGCGACTTCGACAGCCAGGCGCCCAGGCCCGGCGTGTTGAGGCCCAGCATCGCGCCGGGGTTCGGGCAGTGGACGGTCAGCGCTGTTCCGTCGTCCAGCACCACGTCGGCCAGGAAGCGCTTGTAGCGCTGCACGAGGACGCCGTGAACGAGCGGTTGCGGGAAGTCCATCGGCTGAGGCTTAGTCCGAGTCGGCGACGCGCCGGAGCGTCGGCGCCCTGAAGGAGCTTGAGCGATGGGAAGTCCGCAAAGCGAGGATGCGCCGGTCGAGTGCGCGGTGCTGATCATCGGCGACGAGATCCTGTCGGGCCGCACCCAGGACACCAACCTTCGCGATATCGCCCGCTACCTTGCCGTCCACGGGATCGACCTGGCCGAGGCGCGCACGGTGCGCGACGTGATGGACGAGATCGTCGAGGCGCTGAATGCGCTGCGCGAACGCTACGACTATGTGATCACCACCGGCGGCATAGGACCGACCCACGACGACATCACCGCCGATGCGGTGGCCCTGGCGTTCGGGGTGGAGCTGCACGAGCACCCCGACATTCTGGCGATCATGAGCAAGCGCTGGGGCGGCGAGCTGAACGCCGCGCGCCGGCGCATGGCCCGCGTGCCGATGGGCGGCGATCTGGTGCAGAACCCGGTGCAAGGCCCGCCGGGCTTCACCATCGGCAACGTCTTCACCCTGGCGGGCGTGCCGGCGATCATGCGCGGCATGCTGGAGGACGTGGGCTGGCGCATGCGCAGCGGCGTGGTCACCATCGCACGCACCGTCCGCGTCGAAGGCTCGGGAGAGGGCGTCATCGCAGCCCCCCTGGAGGCCGTCGCCAAGGCGCATCCGAAGATGTCGCTGGGCAGCTATCCGTTCTTCGGCCCCGAGGGCTACGGCTCCAACCTGGTGCTGCGAGCCCGCGACGCAGGCGAACTGGACGCGACGGTGGACGAACTGGTCGAGGCGCTGCGCGGCGCGGGCGTCACGACGATCAAGCTGATCGACCCTGAAGAGACCCGCGCCTGACTTTCCTGCCCGCTGCGAAAGCGGCTATGGCGTGAGCGGCGCACCCCAGCGGACGTGGCGAAACCGGTAGACGCAGCAGACTTAAAATCTGCTTCCCACAAGGAGTGCGGGTTCGAGCCCCGCCGTCCGCACCAATTCATCCAACACCG
>NZ_JAUYQL010000117.1 GCF_030697305.1 Phenylobacterium sp.
GCCAGCGCGCCTCCGCGGCCGTTTTCCGTCCGCTCTGCTGAAATCGAGGGCCTTTGTGTCGAATAAGTGGCGAGTCGGAAATCCATCGGACATATCCCACATGGCGTCTGATTCGCGCACTGCGGGATGCATCCGGCCGGCTGCAATCGCACGCAGGTTGATCGGTACGGCCATCGCGGCGGTGTCGCTGAGCCTGGCGGCTTGCGAGTCGGGGGCGCCCAAGGGCAGCGTCACGTCTCTGCCGCCGCCAGATCCGGCGGCCAGCGCCGCCGTCCAGCAGCAGGACTATCGGATTGGGCCTTTGGACACCTTGGAGATCACCGTGTTCAAGGTCGACAATCTGAACCGCACCCTGCAGGTGGACGCCAGCGGCGCCATCGACTTCCCGTTGATCGGCTCGGTGCAGGCGTCCGCGAAGACCCCGCGCCAGCTCGGCGACGAGATCGCTATGCGCCTGGGCGCCCGCTATCTGCAGTCGCCTCAGGTCGGCGTGCTGGTGAAGTCGTCACAGAGCAGCAAGTTCACCGTCGAAGGCTCGGTCAAGCGCCCCGGCGTCTATGACATCATCGGGCGGATGACGCTGATCCAGGCGGTCGCCACCGCCGAGGGCGTCGACCAGTTCGCCAACCTGAAGACCGTGGTGATCTTCCGCACCGTGGATCGCCAGCGGCGGGCCGCGGTGGTCAATCTGGCGGATATCCGCCTGGGCAAGGTCGAAGATCCACAGATCTATCCGGCCGATGTCATCGTCGTGCCTGTTTCCGGGTCGAAACGGGCGTTGCAGAACGTGATCGGCGCGACGCCGCTGTTCTCGCTGTTGCGGCTGGGGATGTGAGCATGGGTTGGTTTCGGCAAGCAAAGGTGATCGGGTCGCAATGAGGCCGGACAACGACGAGGCATGGCGCGAAGGCGAGGGACCGGTGACGGTTCGGTCGCATGGCGATGCGCCCAGCCACGCCCAGACCCGTGCGCTGCAGCCGGCCGGCGAGGCCTCCGGCTTCGACGACGATGAGCCGGAGGCCGACTTCAACTTCCTGAAATACTGGCACATCGCCCAGAAGTGGCGCTGGCTGCTGGCGGCCGCGCTGCTGGCGGGTCTCGCCGCGGGCGTCGTGGCGACCTTGCTGACGACGCCGCTGTACCGGGCCTCGACCACCCTGCAGATCGACCGCGAACCGGCCAAGATCGTTGCGGTGGAGAGCCAGCAGACGCCCGAGCAGGTGAGTGCGGCGGAGTTCTATCAGACCCAGTACGGGCTGCTGAAAAGCCGATCGCTGGCCGAGCGCATCGTGGCGACCCTCAACCTCGCCTACGACGACTCCTTCCTCAACCAGAAGGGCGACAAGACCGCGGCCCAGGTGGCGCGCGCAGCCGCGCAGCCGCGCACCGCCGCCGAGCGGAGCGAGCGTAGCCATCAGGCGGTGTCGCTGGTGATGGAGGGCCTGCGCGTCGAGCCGGTGCAGAGCTCGCGCCTGGTCAAGGTCAGCTACGAGAGCCCGAACCCGGTGGTCGCGGCGAAGATCGCCAACGCGGTGGCCGACAACTTCATCGCCACCAACCTGGAGCGGCGCTACGAGGCCTCGTCCTACGCCCGCCGCTTCCTGGAGGGCCGGCTGGCGCAGATCCGTCAGCGGCTGGAGGAGTCCGAACGCCAGCTCGTCGCCTATGCGGCCAGCCGCGAGATCATCAACATCGGCGGAGAGTCGACCGGCTCCGACGGCCAGACCATGCCCCAGCAGTCGCTGGCGGCCACCGACCTCGCCTCAATGAACCAGGCGCTGGCGCTGGCCACCAACAACCGCATCCAGGCCGAGCAGCGCTGGCGCGAGGCGCGCTCCACGCCCGACGGCTCGTTGCCTGAGGTGTTGCAGAACCCGTCCAGCCAGTCGCTGCAGCAGCAGCGTTCAACCCTGTGGGCCGAGTATCAGCAGAATCTGCAGCTGTTCAAACCCGACTACCCGACGATGGTCGAGGCGCGGGCGCGCATCGACGCCCTCGATCGCCAGCTGTCGATCCAGGCCCAATCGGTGAAGGGCGCGCTGAAGAACCAGTACGACGTCGCCCTGCGCCAGGAGCGCTCGCTGGCCGCGGCGGTGGAGGAACGCAAGGGCGAGGTGCTCGACCTGCGCTCGCGTTCCATCCAGTACAACATCATCCAGCGCGAGGTGGACACCAACCGCAGCCTCTATGACGGCCTGCTGCAGCGCTACAAGGAGATCGGCGTCGCCGGCGGGATCGGCACCAACAACGTCTCGGTGGTTGACCGCGCGGAGACGCCCACAGCGCCGTTCGCGCCGCGGCCGATCCATAATCTGGCGCAGTTCGGCCTGGCTGGCTTGATGCTGGGCGTCGCGGTTGCATTCCTGCTCGGGCAGCTGGACGTATCGATCAAGGTTCCGGAAGATATCGAACGGGCCCTGGGCCTGCCGCTGCTGGGCACGGTGCCGATCGCGCCCAAGAACCTCAGCCCGGTCCGCGCGCTGTCCGATCCGAAATCGATGCTGTCGGAAGCCTATTACTCCGTGCGCACCGCGCTGCAGTTCTCGACGCAGGAGGGCGTGCCCTCCAGCCTGCTGGTAACCAGCAGCCGCGCGGCGGAGGGCAAGACCACCACCTCGCTGGCGATCGCCGCCGGGTTCGCCCGGCTGGGCATGCGCGTGCTGCTGATCGACGCCGACCTGCGCGACCCCTCGCTACACAAGATCCTCTCGCGCGACAACGGCGTCGGCCTGAGCAACCTGCTGGCCGGCGGCGTCGACCTGATCCCGGCGGTGCAACCTACGCACCAGAAGAACCTGTTCTTCCTGGCCTGCGGGCCGCTGCCG
>NZ_JAUYQL010000019.1 GCF_030697305.1 Phenylobacterium sp.
GTAGGCGAGCTCGGCGGCGTTCGGCTTCACCAGGTCGATGTCGCCATAGCGGGCGAACGAGCGCGCCTTGGAATCCACCACCACCTTGGCGCCATGCGCGGCCGCGGCCTCGTGGCAGGCGGCGATCACCGCGTCGGTGACGACGCCCTTGCCGTAGTCGGACAACAGGATCACGCCGGCCCCGGCCGCGGCGTCACGGATCGTGCGAATCAAGCGCTGCTCGACCTCTCCGCTCACTGGGCGGCTCTCCTCGAGGTCGACCCGCAGGAGCTGCTGGCCACCCGAAACGAAGCGGGTCTTCAGCGTCGTCGGCCGATCGGGATCGGTGACCAGATAGCCCTCGACGCCGGCTTCCTCGCCGACCAAGCGCGCCGCCTCGTGGCCGTCGGCGTCGCCGCCGACCAGCCCGACAAGCGCCACGGAACCACCGAGAGCAGCGACATTGCGCGCTACGTTGCCCGCCGCGCCCAGCATCACCAGCTCACGTCGGCGGGCGAGCACGGCGATCGGCGCCTCGGGCGAGACGCGGCTGACGTCGCCGTAGACGAAGCGGTCCACCATCAGGTCGCCGACGCAGGCGACGCGCCGGCCCGGAACCTGATCCAGGAGGTGCTGCAGGGCGGAGAAATCCATGGCGTTAGCCTGTGCGGCCCAGGGGTCAGTCGGTCAAGCAGCCCGCACGGCCGCATGCACCGCTTTCAGCGTGGTAAGCAACGCTCGCGCACCATCCAGCGGCAGACAACTCAGCGCATCGCACAGGGCCTTGTCGGGTTCCGGATGGAACTCCAGGAAAACGCCATCCGCGCCGGAGGCCACGGCCGCCTTGGCGATGATCGGCACCCCGTCGCGCCGCCCGCCGGTGGACGCGCCGTTGGAGCGCGGATCGCCGCCCGGCAGTTGCACCGCATGCGTCGCGTCGATGGTCACCGGCACGCCCAACTGCTGCATCTCCGGGATCGCCAGCATGTCGACCACCAGGTTGTTGTAGCCGAACGAGGCGCCGCGCTCGCAAAGGATCAGGATGTCGCGATCCACCGCCTCGCGGATCTTGTCGCGGATGTTGCGGGTGTCCCAGGGCGCCAGGAACTGGCCCTTCTTCACATGCAGCAGGCCGCCGGCGGCGGCCGTCGCCTGGGCGGCCGCGGTCACCAGGTCGGTCTGGCGGCAGAGGAACGCCGGGATCTGCACCAGGTCGGCCAGTGCGGCCACCGCGCGGACCTGATCGATCTCATGCAGGTCCGTGGCGATCGGCACGTCCACGCGGGCCTTGACCTCGGCCAGCATCGCCAGGCCCGCGTCCAGCCCCGGTCCGCGATAGCTCTTGATCGAGGACCGGTTCGCCTTGTCGAAACTCGCCTTGAACACGAACGGCAGGTCGAGGTCGGCGCAGAGCGCCTTCAGGTGGCGGGCCGTCGACAGCGCGAGGTCGAGGTCCTCAAGCACGTTGAGGCCGGCGATGACCACAAGCGGCTGGCCGTCGCCGATGGCGATGTTCCAGCGGTCCAGCTTCAAGACGGCCATGGGCGTTCCCGGTCTGCGGCGGCTCAGCCCCGCTAAGTGGCGCGCCGCTCAAGCTCCGACAAGCGACAATCCGCAACGCCTCTGCAACCGTGGCCGCCAGCCCGCCGTACACCTGTTGCGGGCGCCCGCTCCCACCCTTGATTTGGAAATGCTATGATCTGTCAGAATTGGTGGGGCGTGACTGTACGATGAGTATGGCTCAGGGAACCTCAGTGACCAGCTTGGCGGCGTCCGCGCGGGCGTTTCGCATGCTGCCGGAGCTCGCCGGCGCCCCCGCAGCCTTCCGACAGGCGGTGCGGATCATCGCCAGATCCTGGGTCGCCGGCGTTGTGACCTTCGTCCTGCCCTCCGGCCGCGAGCTGCGCATCGAAGGCGCGAGGCCCGGGCCCGACGCCACCCTGATCGTCCGCGATTTCCGTTTCATGCGCCGGGTGCTGACCGGCGGCGACATCGGCTTCGCCGAGGGCTTCATGGCCGGCGAATGGGACACGCCCGATCTGTCCGCCCTGCTGGTCGCCTTCAGCCTGAACTGGGACCGCCTCAGCGGCGTCGTCGAGGGCCACCCGGTCATGCAGGTCATGAACAGGGTCGGGCGCCTGTTCCGCGCCAACACCCGGCGCGGCGCGCGGCGCAACATCCCCGCCCACTACGACCTCGGGAACGCCTTCTATTCGCAGTGGCTGGACCCGACGATGACCTATTCGTCGGCGCGCTACACCCAGCCGGGCCAGCCGCTGGAGCAGGCCCAGTCCAACAAGTATCGCACCCTGGCCGAGTCCATGGATCTGCAATCCGGCCAGAGCGTGCTGGAGATCGGCTGCGGATGGGGCGGGTTCGCCGAGTTCGCCGCCCGAGAGGTGGGCGCCAAGGTCACCGCCATCACCATTTCGCGTGAGCAGTACGACTTCGCGCGCCGGCGCATGTTTGAACAGGGTCTGGCCGATTGCGCGGACATCCAGTTGATCGACTATCGCGACGTCGAGGGCTCGTTCGACCGGGTCGCCTCCATCGAGATGTTCGAGGCGGTGGGCGAGCGGTACTGGCCGGCCTATTTCGACAAGATTCGCCAGGTTTTGGCGCCCGGCGGCCGAGCGGGCCTGCAGATCATCACCATCGCCGACGAGCTGTTCGAAGACTACCGGCGCCGCGCCGACTTCATCCAGCGCTATGTGTTCCCAGGCGGCATGCTGCCCAGCGAAGCTCGGCTGCGCCGGGAAACCGACCGCGCGGGCCTCGTGTGGCGCGAGGCGCAGACGTTCGGCCAGCACTACGCCGACACCCTGGCGGAATGGTCGGCGCGCTTCGAGGCGGCCTGGGGTGAGATCCGCCAGCAGGGGTTCGACGAGCGCTTCCACAGACTATGGCGCTTCTACCTCAGCTACTGCGAGGCGGGCTTTCGCACGGGGCGCACGAATGTCGTGCAACTCGGCCTCACCAAACCCTGAAACCCCTCTGTTCCTGACGCGCGTGGCCGATTAAACAGCGGCCATGACAGTCGCCCAAAGCGTCCTCGACGCCATCGGAAACACTCCGCTGATCCGCCTGCGCCACGCGAGCGAGGCCACCGGCTGTGAGATCCTCGGCAAGGCCGAGTTCATGAATCCCGGCCAGTCCGTGAAGGACCGCGCGGCCTTGTACATCGTGCGCGACGCCGAGCGACAGGGCCTGCTGAAGCCCGGCGGCCGCATCGTCGAAGGCACCGCCGGGAACACTGGCATCGGGCTGGCGATGGTCGGCAAGGCGCTGGGCTACAAGTCGACAATCGTCATCCCGCGCACCCAGTCCCAGGAGAAGAAGGACGCCATCCGCCTCTATGGCGCGGAGCTCGTCGAGGTGGACGCACTCCCCTATTCCAACCCCGACAACTACGTGCGCTACTCGGGCCGCCTGGCGCAGGAGCTGGCGGCCAAGGAGCCGGCGGGCGCGATCTGGGCCAACCAGTTCGACAACGTCGCCAACCGTCAGGCCCACGTGGAGACTACGGGCCCCGAGATCTGGCGTCAGACTGACGGCAAGGTCGACGGCTTCATCTGTGCGGTGGGCTCGGGCGGCACCCTGGCCGGCGTCGCCGAGGCGCTGCGGGCTGAGAAGCCCGACGTCGCCATCGGCCTCGCCGATCCCCACGGCGCGGCGCTCTATAGCTACTACACCGACGGCGAGCTCAAGTCGGAGGGGACTTCGATCAGCGAGGGCATCGGTCAGGGCCGCATCACCGCCAACCTCGAAGGCCTAAAGGTCGATCGCGCCTACCGCATCGCCGACGACGAGATGCTGCGGGCGATCTACGACATGGTCGAGCACGAGGGTCTGGTGATGGGCGGTTCGACCGGGATCAACGTCGCCGCCGCGATCCGCATGGCCCGCGACCTTGGGCCGGGCCACACAATCGTGACGATCCTGTGCGACCAGGGCTCTCGCTATCAGAGCAAGATCTACAACCCGTCCTTCCTGGCCGAACGTGGCCTGCCGACCCCGAACTGGCTCTAGTCATGGTGCAAGACCCCGTGGTTTCGGCGACGTGGCTGGCGGCCGAGTTTGACGAGCCCGACCTGCGGATCGTCGACGCCACCTGGTTCATGCCCGGCGACGCGCGCGTCGGTCGCGAGGCGTACCGCCAGGGGCACATCCCAGGCGCGGTGTTCTTCGACATCGACGCCATATCGGACCCCGACACCGACCTGCCCCACATGTTGCCCAATCCGCAGGCGCTGGCCGAGGCGCTGGGAGACCTGGGCCTGACCCGCGACGACCGGGTGGTGGTCTACGATGGCCAGGGCATCTTCTCGGCCCCCAGGGTCTGGTGGACTCTGCGCATCGCGGGCTTTGAGCGCGTCTATGTGCTGGACGGGGGCCTCAAGGCCTGGGTGGCGCAAGGCGGCGCGACGGAGGCGGGCGAACCCGCCGTATCCCCGGCGCGCGTCGAACCGTCCTTCGACAGCGACCTGGTCCGCAATCTCGATGAGGTCCGCGCGATCGTCGCTGGAAGTGGCCACGAGCAACTGGTCGACGCCCGCGCCGTCCCGCGCTTCCGCGGCGAGGCGCCGGAGCCGCGCGAAGGCCTGCGCTCGGGTCACATGCCTGGGGCCTGCAACGTGCCTTGGCAGACGCTGCTCACGCAGGACGGCCGGATGCGCGA
>NZ_JAUYQL010000086.1 GCF_030697305.1 Phenylobacterium sp.
AGGGGATGCCCTTGACGCGATCGAGCTCCAGAGTCCACTTGGTGACCTGGTCGAGGAAGTATCGGTCGTGGGTCACCAGGATGACGCAGCCCGGGAAGGCCTCCAGGTGATGCTGCAGCCAGGCGACGCTCTCGGCGTCCAGGTGGTTGGTCGGTTCGTCCAGCAACAGCATGTCGGGCTTGGCCAGCAGCAGGCGAACCAGCGCCACCCGGCGCTTCTCACCGCCCGAGAGCTTGTCCACCGACCAGTCGTTCGGCGGGCAGCGCAGGGCGTCCATAGCCATCTCGATGCGGCTGTCGATGTCCCACAGGTCGCCCGCGTCCAGCTTCTCCTGGAGGGCGGTCATCTCCTCCATCAGCTCTTCGGTGTAGTCCTCGCCCAGCTTCGCCGCGACGGCGTTGAAGGCGTCGAAGATCTTCTTTTCCTCGCACCAGGCGATGGCGTTGCCCCACACGTCGAGGCTCTCGTCGAGCTGCGGCTCCTGCTGCAGGTAGCCCATCTTGACGCCGTCTGCGGCGCGGGCCTCGCCCTGGAACTCCTTGTCGAGTCCGGCCATGATCTTCAGCAGGGTCGACTTGCCGGAGCCGTTGACGCCGACGACGCCGATCTTGGCGTCGGAATAGAACGACAGCCAGATGTTCTCGAACACCTTCTTGCCGGCGGGGAAGGCCTTGGTCAGGCCCTGCATCTGGAAAATATACTGCTGCGCCATGGGGCGGGCGGTCTCTTCGAATAGAGGAATGGGGTTGGGGCGGGAGATAGACGCAGGGCGCCTCCTGCGCAACGTCGGCGGGCCCGCATCGGGAACGAAAGTCCCATGCTCCGCGTAGTGATGGGGACAGGCGGCTCCCCGCGCCTGCCCCAGTCAGGAGTAGATCCCATGCACAAGGACACCGCCAAGGGCGCCGCGAAGGACGCTGCAGGCTCCGTGAAGGAAGCCGTCGGCCGCGCCACCGGAAACGAACGCCTGGAAGCCGAAGGCGCCGCCGAAAAGGTCGCCGGCAAGGTCCAGAAGGGCGTCGGCAATCTGAAGGACGCCGCCCGCGACGTGTTGAAGAAGTAGGACGCCGCACTTCTGGCGAGATCCGAAGGCCGCCTGGCGTGAAGCCTGCGCGGCCTTCGTCATGTCTGCGCCACGATCCCAGACGCCGTTCCGCCACAAAGCTTATCGAGCTTGGCCTTTGAGCGAACGATCCAGGCTTGGAGACTGAAGATGTTTGGTGGTTTGACGCGGCGCGGCGGCGCCCTGGCGGCGCTCGCGTCCCTGGCGGCCATGGGGCCGGTCAGCGCGCCCCAGGCCCAACCGCGCTACGCGCCCGATCAGCCGACCCCGGACGCCTGCGCCAGGCTGGGCTACGCGCCGGGCGGTAACGACCGTGACGACATGCGTCGCTCGCGGGCCAGCGGCGGGCTCTCCGGCGCCTATCCCTCACCGACCTACGCGCCGCCTCCCCCGCCGCCGCCTTCTCCCCGCGGCCGCGCGCCCGACATGGCGTCGAGCATTCCGCCCCTGCCCCTGCCGCCGGTCGAAAAGCGGGTCGAACAGAGCGCGCCACAGGCCATGGTGACGGGCGGCCGCTTTGCGCCGCCCAGTCAGCACCAGCCTGGCGCCGTCGACACCGAACGCTATCCCAACGCTAGCCCAAACCCGGTGAAGCGCACGGCGCAGGAGCCGGTCTCGACCTTCTCCATCGATGTCGACACCGCGTCCTATTCCAACGTGCGGCGCTTCCTGAACGACGGGACGCGGCCGCCGCGCGACGCCGTGCGGGTCGAGGAGATGCTGAACTACTTCGACTACGGCTACGCCCTGCCGCGCGACCGCGCGGCGCCATTCGCCAGCTTCGTGGCGGTGACGCCCTCCCCGTGGTCGCGCGACCGGCAGATCCTGCACGTGGGCCTGCAGGGCTATGAGCTCTCCGCCGCCGCCCAGCCGCCGCTGAATCTCGTGTTCCTGATCGACACGTCAGGCTCGATGAGCGGTGAGGACCGGTTGCCGCTGGCGCGCAAGGCGATGAACCTGCTGATCGACCAACTCGGGCCCCAGGACCGGGTGTCGATGGTCGCCTACGCGGGTTCCGCCGGGGCGGTGTTGGCGCCGACCTCCGGCCGCGACAAGCTGCGGATGCGCTGCGCCCTCGGCGCGCTGGAGGCCGGCGGCTCGACCGCCGGCGGCCAGGGCTTGGCGCTGGCCTACGCGATGGCGAAACAGAACTTCAACGCCCGCGCGGTGAACCGCGTGGTGCTGATGACCGACGGCGACTTCAACGTCGGCGTCGCCGACCCCGCCAAGCTCAAGGACTTCGTCGCCGAGCAGCGGCGCAGCGGCGTCTATCTGTCGGTCTACGGATTTGGCCGCGGCAACTACAACGACACGATGATGCAGACGCTGGCCCAGAACGGAAACGGGACCGCCGGCTATATCGACACCCTGGCGGAGGCGCGCAAATCGTTCGCCCAGGACTTCTCCGGCTCGCTGTTCCCCATCGCCGACGACGTGAAGATCCAGATCGAGTTCAACCCGGCGCAGGTCTCGGAATACCGGCTGATCGGCTACGAGACCCGGCTGCTGAACCGCGAGGACTTCAACAACGACCGGGTGGACGCAGGCGAGGTGGGCTTAGGCGCTGCGGTAACCGCGCTCTACGAGATCACCCCCGCGGGCGCGCGTCCGTCCGCCGATCCCCTGCGTTACGGTCGCCGCCCCGCGCCCGTCGTCGGCCCGACCGGAGAGCTCGCGTTCCTGAAGGTCCGCTACAAGCGTCCGGGCGCCCAGGCCTCGCAGCTCATCGAGCGGCCGATCACCGAGGCGTCTTACTACGCCGACGTGCGCAGCGCGCCCGAGCCGACGCGGTGGGCGCTGGCGGTGGCCGGATTCGGCCAGAAGCTGCGCGGCGATCCATGGGTGGACGAGCGCTTCGGATGGCCCGAGATTGAGGCCCTGGCTCAGGGTGCGCGCGGCGGCGACCCGTTCGGCGAGCGGGCGGAATTCGTCCAGTTGGTGCGCGCCGCGGGTCAGGCGCGATCGGTCAACGAATGATGCGCGGGGGGACGCGAAACGAAGCGCCCCGCCGTTCGTTGTTGAGCCAGCAGAAAGCCAAACCAGAGGGGGCAAGCCTTGGTGTTCGACGCCGCCGACTCGGAACGCCTTATCCGGCTGGAACGTGAGGTCCGGCCAAGGTTCGATCCGAACGGGGCCGGCGGTTTCCACCTGATCGACACCACGATGATGTACGCGCCGCGCTCGGGCGGGGTGAAGCGCTACCTCAACGCCAAGGTCTCCTGGCTCGCGCGGCGCCGGCCAGACGTGCGCCATACCCTGGTCGTACCGGGGGCCGCCACCCGCGTGGAGGACAGCCATACCGTCACCGTAGCCGCGGCCCGGCTGCCGTTCGGGGACGGCTACCGGATGCCGGCGATGCAGGGCAAATGGGAGACGGTGCTGCGCATGTTGGCGCCGGACGTGATCGAGGCCGGCGACGTCTTCGTGCCCGGTCATGCTGCGCTCGAGGTCGGCGAGGCGCTGGACGTGCCAGTGGTTGGCTTCTGTCATACCGACGCCGCCGCCCTGGCCGCGCTACACTTCGGAGACTGGGCGCAGGCCCCGACCTTCAGCTTCTGGGCCAGCGCCTACCAGCGGTTCGACCAGGTCGTGGCGCCCAGCAAGCACATCGCGACCCGGCTGGCGGAAGCCGGCGTCGAGCAGGTGATGGTCCAGGGCCTCGGCGTCGACACCGATCTGTTCGATCCGGCCCGCGCCGACCGCGCACGGCTACGCAAGCGGCTGGGCGTGAGCGCCGACGCGAGGCTGCTGGTGTTCGCCGGTAGGGCCGCGCGGGAGAAGAACATCGACGCCATGGTCGCCGCCGTAGAACGGCTTGGCGATCCTTACCGCCTGTTGCTGATCGGGGCGGGAAAGGATGTGCGCTATTCGTCCCACGTGATCTGCATGGATTACGAGCGCGACCCGGCGCGGCTGGCTGGGTTGCTGGCGAGCTGCGACGCGTTCCTGCACGCAAACGAGAACGAGATCTTCGGCCTGGTGGTGCTGGAGGCGCTCGCCGCCGGCCTGCCGGTGGTTGGCCAGTCGCGCGGCGGTGTCGGCGAACTGATCGATGAAAGCGTCGGCCAGCGCGCCCGCGATGCGAGCCCCGCCGCGCTCGCCGAGGCGATCGAGGCGCTGTTCGCCCGCGACCTCCCCACGCTGTCCGCCGCCGCCCGCCACCGCGCCGAACAACGCCACAGCTGGGACGCGACCTTCGAGGCGCTGACGCAGCTCTACGCTCGACTGGCGCGCGGCGCGCGGCGCGCCCCTCTTGCGCTGAGCGCCTGAGACGGGACGTCGCGCGACTGGGTGAATTGACTCGCCGTCAACGATTTCAAGGCACTGTGGCCTCCGAGACTCTCGAAGGGACCCCGGCATGGCCAAGGCCGTCTTTCAGCGGAACCAGAAGGTGTGGGTTGACAGCGTCGGCGCCTGGTCGGTGGTCGAGCGCATCGTACCGGTCTGGGCGCGGGGCTTCGAAGAGCCGATCCGCGTCACCTATGACGTGGGCCTGGGTCGCGAATTCCACGCCCATGAGCTGCGCGCCGAGCAGGACGACGTCGACGTACTGTCCGACAGCGGCGGCCCCTGGCGGCTGCTGCGGGCGCGCAACAAATGGCAGACCCCCGAAGACTGCCCGCATCACCCGTTTCCCGGCACCTATCCGGTGGTGGTCACCGACGCCAACGACTGGGGCGGCTGGCGCGTGCCAGGCGCCGAATACGACCGTGCGCCGTCGAAGCTGGAGATGCAGGCCCGGCTGATCGTCTCGGCCCCGCGGCTGCTGGCGCTGGCCAGGCACCTCGCCGAGCTGGTGCTGGAGATGCCGGAGGACTCCCCGTCCGAAGTCCGCGTTCTGGCGGAGGAAGCGATCAAGGTCGATCGGTACGTTCGCGAGATCCCGGAGCCTGACGCGCCTGTCGAAGAGGCGAAGGTGGCCTGACCGCGCTGACGCGGACGTTCTCACGCAGGCTCGCATTGGCGCCGGCGCCGCCCGGGGCTACATGCCTGGGATGCGCACAGACACCCCTCAGCCAGTCCGCCTGGTCGACTATCGTCCGCCCGCCTTCCTGATCGACGAAGTCCGCCTGGACTTCGACCTGATCCCCACCGCGACCCGGGTGAAGGCCCGTCTGTCTGTGCGCCGCGACGGCGCTGCCGGCGAGCCCCTGGTGCTTAATGGCGAACGTCTGAAGCTGATCTCGGTCGCGGTCGACGGCCGCGTCCTGGCGACGTCGGAGTACGAGGTCGACGCCGAGTTCCTGCGCGTGCCCAACGTGCCCGACCTCTTCGTCTTGGAGACCGAGGTCGAGATCAATCCACAGGCCAATACTGCGCTCGAAGGCCTGTACATGTCGGGCGGCCGCTTCTGCACCCAGTGCGAGGCCGAGGGCTTCCGCAAGATCACCTACTGGCCTGACCGGCCCGACGTTCTGTCGCGCTTCACGGTGCGCCTGGAGGCCGACAAGGCGTTCCATCGGCTGCTGTCGAACGGCAACCTGATGGAGTCAGGCGAAACACCGGGCGGGCGCCACTACGCGGTGTGGAACGACCCGTTCCCCAAGCCCTGCTACCTGTTCGCGCTGGTGGCCGGCGAGCTGGACGTGCTGGAGGACAGCCTGGTCACCATGAGCGGCCGCACTGTCGACCTGCGCATCTATGTGGATCCCGGTATGGCCGCGCGCGCCGCCTACGCCATGGACTCGCTGAAGCGATCAATGAAGTGGGACGAGCAGGCGTTCGGCCGCGAGTACGACCTGGACCTGTTCATGATCGTCGCCGTGCGCGACTTCAACTTCGGGGCGATGGAGAACAAGGGCCTCAACATCTTCAACGCCTCGCTACTGCTGGCCGACGAGGCGACCGCCACCGATCTCGACTACGAGCGGATCGAGGGCGTGGTGGCCCACGAGTACTTCCACAACTGGACCGGCGACCGGATCACCTGCCGCGACTGGTTCCAGCTCTGCCTGAAGGAAGGCCTGACGGTGTTCCGCGATCAGAGCTTCTCCGGCGACATGCGCGGCCACGCCGTGCAGCGCATCAAGGACGTGAAGGCCCTGCGCGCACGCCAGTTTCCCGAGGACCAGGGTCCGATGGCCCACCCGGTGCGGCCCAACAGCTTCCTGAAGATCGACAACTTCTACACCGCGACGATCTACGAGAAGGGCTCCGAGGTCATCCGGATGCTCAAGACCCTGATCGGCGCGGAAGACTTCCGGCGCGGCATGGACCTCTACTTCGAGCGCTGGGACGGTCATGCGACGACGGTCGAGGCGTTCATCGAATGCTTCGCCGAAGTGACCGGCCGCGACCTGTCCAATTTCTTCGCCTGGTACGAACAGGCGGGCACGCCGCGGGTGACCATCGCCAGCCGTTATGACGCGGATGCGCGCACCCTGGAGCTGGACCTCTCGCAGTCCACTCCGCCGACGCCGGGCCAACCGTCGAAGCAGCCGCTGCCGATCCCCGTGGCGCTGGGCCTGCTGGACTCCGACGGCCGTACGATGGCGTTCGACTACGAGGGCGCAGCGACCGACCAGGCGGTGATCGTGCTGGACGAGGCCCGCAAGCGGGTGGTGCTGAGCGGGGTCGACAGCGACCCGGTGCTCTCGGCGCTGCGGGGCTTTTCCGCGCCCGTGGTGATGACCACCGATGCGCCGCCCAAGGACCGCTATGTGGCGCTGGCCGCCGACCCCGACCTGTTCAACCGCTGGGAAGCCGGCCAGGATCTCGCCCGCGACCTGATCCTGGCGCGCGCCGCCGGCAAGCCCGACGAGATCGCCGAGGAGCGTTACGCTGAAGCGGTCGGTCGGGCGTTGTCCGACCAGGCGTCCGACGAGGCGTTCAAAGCGTTGATCCTGGCGCTGCCCTCGGAGAGCGACCTCGCGCTGGCCATGCGCCCCGCCGATCCGCAGGCGATCCACGCCGCACGCGACGCCCTGCGCCTGCGCATGGCGCTACACCTCGACGATATGCTGAAACGGCTGCACATCGGCCTCCAGGAAAGCGGCGAGTTCAGCGCCGACGCCGCGGCCGCCGGCCGTCGGGCGTTGCGCAACGCGGCTTTGGAGCTGATGGCGATCAACCCGCGCGGCGACGTCGTCGAACGCGCCTCGGGCCACTACCAGGCGTCCGGCAACATGACCGACGCCATGGGCGGGATGCAGGCGCTGATGCTGGTCGGCGGCGAGCCGTTCGCCGAGGCGCTCACCGACTTCTACGCACGCTGGAAAGCCGAACCGCTGGTGATCGACAAATGGTTCGCCCTGCAGGCGCGCGATCAGGGCGAGGGCGCGCTGGGCCGGGTGATGGGCCTGACCGCCCACCCTGCGTTCGACGCCAAGAACCCCAACCGCCTGCGCGCACTGGTGGCCACGTTCGGCGCGGGCAATCCGGCGGCGTTCCACGATCCGAGCGGCGCCGGCTATCGCTTCCTCGCCGACCAGATCCTGATGGTCGATGG
>NZ_JAUYQL010000093.1 GCF_030697305.1 Phenylobacterium sp.
ATAGACTCCAGCACCTTCTCCGGCACCGCCTGCACCATCTCGGTGTCGATATAGCCCGGCGCGATGCAGTTCACGGTGACGCCCTTCTTGGCGTTCTCCAGGGCGAGCGCCTTGGTGAAGCCGATGACGCCGGCCTTGGCAGCCGAATAGTTGGTCTGGCCCATCTGGCCCTTCTGGCCGTTGATCGACGAGATGTTGATGACCCGGCCCCATTCGCGTTCGCGCATGCCCTCGATCACCTGCCGGGTCATGTTGAACACGCTGTCCATGTTGACTCGGATCACGTCCGACCATTGTTCGGAGTTCATGCGATGGAACACGCCGTCACGGGTGATGCCGGCGTTGTTGACCAGGACGTCGATGGGCCCGAGTTCCGCGGCGACCAGGTCAACCGCGCGTTTGCAGTCGTCGAAGTTGCCGACGTTGCCCTTGACCACCATCACGCCGAGTTCGCGGGCGCAGGCCTCGGCCGCCGCCTCGTTGCCGGAGTAGCCGGCGGCGACCGCCATCCCATCATTCTTCAAGCGCTCGCAGATCGCCCGCCCGATGCCGCGGGTTCCACCCGTGACAAACGCCACCCTGGCCATCGCTCAAATCCTCCCTAGACGCCGGCCGGTTGATCCGGACCAGTTGTTCAAACAGCTTCGACACACATCGCGACGCCCATGCCGCCGCCGACGCACAACGTCGCCAGGCCCTTGGCGGCTCCCGAACGCTTCATCTCGTGCAGCAGGGTGGTCAGGATGCGCGCGCCGGACGCGCCGATCGGGTGGCCGATGGCGATCGCGCCGCCATTGACGTTCACCCGCTCAGGATCGAGGCCCAAGTCGCGCACGACGCAGATCGACTGGGCGGCGAAGGCTTCGTTGGACTCGATCAAGTCGAGGTCGGCGACGCTCCACCCCGCCTTCTCCAACGCCTTGCGGCTTGCAGGGATCGGCCCGGTGCCCATGATCTCGGGCTCTACGCCGGCGTGCGCCCACGAGGCGATGCGCGCCAGCGGCTTCAGGCCGCGGGCCTTGGCTTCCTCTGCGCTCATCAGCACCAGCGCCGCCGCGCCGTCGTTCAGGCCGGAGGCGTTGCCGGCGGTGACCGAGCCTTCTTTGGTGAAGGCCGGGCGCAGGCTGGACATCGATTCCAGCGTCGCGCCTGCGCGGATGTACTCGTCCTGGTCGACGATCACGTCGCCCTTGCGGCCCTTGATCGTCACCGGGGCGATCTCGTCGGCGAACTTTCCGGACTTCTGCGCGGCCTCGGCCTTGTTCTGGCTGGCCACGGCGAAGCGGTCCTGGTCGTCGCGAGTGATCTGCCAGCGCGCGGCGATGTTCTCCGCCGTCTGGCCCATGTGATAGCCGTGGAAGGCGTCCCACAGGCCGTCCTTGATCATGGTGTCGACGAAGCCCAGGTCGCCCATCTTCTGGCCGTTGCGGATGTGGGCGGCGTGCGGCGACTGGCTCATGCTCTCCTGGCCGCCGGCGACGACAATCTTGGCCGAGCCGTCGGCGATCTGCTGGGCGCCGAGCGCCACGGCGCGCAGGCCCGAGCCGCAAAGCTGGTTCAGGCTCCAGGCGGGCGCCTCCACCGGCACGCCGGCCTTGATCGACGCCTGACGCGCGGGCCCCTGGCCGGCGCCGGCCTGCAGCACCTGCCCCAGGATCACCTCGTCAACATCGCTGGCCGACACCCCGGCGCGCTGCAGCGCAGCCTCGATGGCGATTCTGCCGAGCTCGTGAGCGGGCAGGCTGGAGAGCGTGCCGTTGAATGAGCCGACCGGCGTGCGCGCGGCCGAAACGATGACGATGTCGCCCATTGGCGGACCCCTTCGCGAAACATTAGCCGCATCTATTGAAGCGCGTTTTGCGCGGGGCAAGAGCGAAGTGATCCGCATGTAACATCAACGGCGATTTGCCAATCCGCTCGCATCCGCGATACTGCAGTGCAGAAGAAGGGCCGGCGGCGCTTAAGCGGCTCAGCCCGAAAAGGATTTGGGATGGCGGAAACCCTGGAAGACGGCGCAAAGCCCAACGGCGAACGCGTGGTCATCAAGAAATATGCGAACCGGCGGCTCTATAATACGGCGTCGAGCTCGTATGTTACGCTTGAGCATCTCTCGGAAATGGTCAAGCAAGGCGTCGATTTCGTCGTCTATGACGCCAAGACCAACGAGGAGATCACGCGCACGGTCCTGACCCAGATCATCTTCGAGGAAGAAAGTCAGGGCCAGAGCCTGTTGCCGATCCAGTTTCTGCGCCAATTGATCGGCTTCTACGGCAACTCGATGCAGTCGTTCCTGCCGAGCTATCTCGAGATGTCGCTGGCGAGCTTCACCCAGCAGCAGGAGCGCCTGCGTAGCCAGTTCACCGGCCTGACCCCGGGAATCGCGCCGGGCGGCGCGGCGTTGGAGGAACAGATCCGCCAGAACATGGCGCTGTTCGACCGCGCGATGAAGATGTTCTCGCCGTTCGCCTACACCCGTCCCGGCGAGGGCCCGGCCGCGCCGCGCACCGAGACGCCCGCGCCCGCCGCGCCGGCCGCCGCCCCCAGCGACGAAGCGCTCGAGGATCTGCGCAAGCGGATGGAGGAGATGCAGTCGCAGATCGAGAAGCTGGCCAAGCGCTAAGCACGTCTGCGGCAGCGTTTCTTAACCAGCGGCGCGTGACAATGCGCACCGCATGACCACGCCAATCGATCCGATCCATAAGGCCGCCGCCGGTCGCAGCCGGCGCTCAGACGCCAGGCGCGCGGAGTCGAGCGCTTCGGCTGACGATCGCAACCTGCCCGTGCCGGTCTCCGCCCCGAGCGTCGATGCTGCTCCTCCGCCGCAGGCGCCGGCCGACGGCGCCGCGGTGTTTGCTGCTCAACTGCTGGGCCAGGATGGGCAGAAGCGGGGCCTGCGTGGCGGGCCGGCGACCCTGGACGCCGCCAAGTCCAGCTATGCGCGCACCGAATGGTCCGGGTCCGCCGACCGTCGCGCCCGGCGCGGCGGCGCGGCCAAGACCGAGATCTGACCATCCTGCCCGGCCAAAGGCGCCGGGCCGCTAGGCCAATTCAGCCTGGCGGCGCGGACCCGCAACACCGACGCGCCTCGGGCGCGGAACCTCAGGGCGCTGGCGCCAGTCTTGCTTAATGCGTGGTGAATCCCGCACGCGCAGGCCTGGCCATGATCCTCAAAGCAACCCGCTTCCTAGACGTCGCCTTCGTGGCTTTGATCCTCAGCGTTCTGACCTGAAGGCCCGCGCGCCGCTCAGTCTAACGTGCGTCGCTGAAGTCCATGTCGCGGCGCGCGGTGACGATGGTGACGATGAAGCCGGCCAGCACGTCCAGCAGCACCATCAGCGTGATCAGGAAGAAGACCGAGGTGGCGCAGGCCGGCGCCAGTAGGAATTGAACCAGGCAGACGATGAACAGCAGCATCGACAGCGCGTGGTTGATGATCGCGCCACGCCGGCTGTTGGTCGATTTCAGCAGCTCGATGAACAGGACCACTAGCGAGGCGGCGAGCAGCACGTCGCCGAGGCTGACCGCCCAGTCGATGTGCGAGGTCATACGGATGGAGAATAGCTGCTGGGCGAAGCGGGCCTGGGCCTCCACCGCCGCCATGCCGCCCGGCATGGTCAGCGCGATGAGGTCATAGGCGAGCAGCGGCAGGATCAGCAGCGGAATCGCGGCGAACATCGGATCTCCCCCAGCCGCCTCCGCGGCCCGCCTAAAGGGGTAACCGCTTCCTGCGCGACCGCAAGCGCTCCCGCGCGGCTCAGCCTTCGTCGACGCCGACCGGATTGCGCGAGCGCGATTGCAGCCACATGACCCCCAGCAGGTCGGACAACGACGCCCAGAGCCGACCAAGGTTGGTGTATTTCGACTGCCCGGTCTGCCGGTGGCGATGGTTCACCGGCATGAACGCCACCTGATAGCCCTCGCGGATCATCAGCGCCGGCAGGTAGCGATGGATGTGATCGAAGTACGGCAGCCGCAGGAAGGCGTCGCGGCGGAACGCCTTCAGCCCGCAGCCGGTGTCGTTGGCGACGTCCTTCAACAGGCGCTTGCGCACGCCATTGCCGAGCTTCGAAGCGACTTTCTTGGCCCGTGTATCCTGGCGTTTCACCCGCTCGCCGCCGACCAGAGCCAATTCCGGACCGCCAGCCGACAGCGCGTCCACCAGCCTCGGCCCGTCCGCCGGGTCGTTCTGGCCGTCGCCGTCCAGCGTCAGGATCAGCGGCGCGCGGGCCGCCATCACGCCGGTGCGGATCGCCCGGCTCTGGCCGGAATTGGCGCGGTGCGACAGCACGCGAAGTTGCGGGATCTCGCCCTTCAGCCCATTCAGCGCCGCGCGCGTGCCGTCACGGCTGGCGTCGTCGACGAAGACGATCTCGAAATCCCGGCCGGTGAAGGCTGCGGCGATCTCGCGGGCCAGCGCCGGGGCCGCGCCCTCTTCGTCGAAAACGGGCGCGACGACGGAGACGGCGGGCGTGTCGTGGGGTTCGGCCATGGTCTTCCTTGAGCGGACAGGACCTTCCTTAGCTGAAAAGTCGGCGCGCGGAAGGATCGTGCTATCTAGCGCGAATGACGCTGGACGCCTTCCTCGACCGATGGGGCCGCGGCTGGAGAGGACCGGCGCTGGCCGCGCTCGTCGCCTTGCTGGCCGGCTTGCCGGGCGTATTCGCCGTGCCGCCGCTGGATCGCGACGAATCGCGATTCGCCCAGGCCACCGCCCAGATGCTGGAGACCCGGGACTTCGTGGTCATCCGCTACCAGGACCAGCCGCGCTTCAAGAAGCCGGTCGGCATCCACTGGCTGCAGGCGGCGAGCGTGAGCCTGGTCTCCAGCCCCGAGGCGCGCGAGATCTGGGCCTATCGGTTGCCCTCGCTGCTGGGCGCGATGCTGGCGGCGGCGGCCTGCGCCTGGGGTGCCGCCGCCTTCTTCGGCCCGCGCACCGGCATGCTCGCCGGCGTGCTGCTGGGCGCGACCTTCCTGCTGTCGACCGAAGCGTTCATCGCCAAGACCGACGCGGTGCTGTGCGGTGCGACGACGCTCGCCGCGGCGGCCCTGGGCCGGATCTACGCCGCGCGTGATTCGGGCGGCGGCGGTCGGCTGACGCGGCTGCTGTTGTGGCTGGGGCTGGCGCTCGCCACCATCGTCAAGGGGCCGGTGGGCCCGCTGGTGGTGATCCTGGCGGCGCTGTCCCTGGCGGCCTGGGACCGCCGCGCGGGCTGGCTCAGGGACCTCGGCTGGGGCTGGGGCCTCATCGTATTCATGGCCATCTGCGGGCCGTGGGCCGGCGCGGTGACCGTGGCCACCGACGGCGCGTTCTGGACCGCCGCGTTGGCCGGCGACCTCGCGCCCAAGCTGGCCGGCGGCCAAGAAACCCACGGCGGGCCGTTCGGCTACCACACCCTTCTGGCGCCGCTGTTGCTGTTCCCGAGCAGCCTGCTGTTGCCCGCCGGGCTGATCCTGGGGTGGCGTGGGCGCAAGGAGCCGGGCGTCCGCTTCGCCCTGTGCTGGCTGATCCCGGCTTGGCTGGTGTTCGAGATCGCGCCCACCAAGCTGGTGCACTACACCTTGCCGGCCTACGGCGCGCTGGCCTGGCTGATGGCGGCGGCCCTGCGTGATCCTCTGGGACGCGTGTCGCGCTGGTCCGGCGCGGCGCTTGCGGCCTTGACCGGCCTGCTGCTGGCGGGCGGAGTCGGTTATCTAACCTTCGAGTATGGCGATCCGCGCGACGGGGTGGCGGCCGCGTTGGCCGCGGCTCTCCTGGCCGCAGCGGGTGTTGTCGGAGGCTGGATGCTGATCCGCCGCCCACCGGTCGAGGCCGCGGCCGTGGCGCTATGCCTTGGCGTACTCGGACACGGCGTATTGGCCGCGGGCCTGGTCCCGAGGCTCGACCCGTTGTGGCTGTCGGCGCGGGCCGAGCAAGCGATGGCGCAGGCGCGACTGTTGCCGCGCCAGGGCATTGCTCCAGCGCCGGTCGCCGTCGCGGGATACGCCGAACCCAGTTTGGTGTTCGCGCTAGGCACGCCCACCGACCTCGGCGGGGCCGATGATGCCGCCCGGGCCATCGCCGAGGACCGCCCGGCCATCGTCGAAGCGCGCGAAGAGCCCGCCTTCCGCCGCGCCCTGGCGCGTGCCGGCGCGCGCGCCGCAATGGTCGGGGTGCTGGACGGGCTGGATTACTCGAACGGCGACGAGATGCGGCTGCGAATCTATCGTCCCGCCGGTCAACCGCCGCCAAGGGAGGTTCCATGACCCGTCACATCGAGATCGTCGAGGTCGGCCCGCGCGACGGCCTACAACACGAGAAGATCCTCTTAGACGTCCCGCAGAAGCTGGAGTTCATCCAACGGCTGGAAGCCGCCGGCGCCCGCCGCACCGAGGTGGTCTCGTTCGTCAATCCGCGCCGGGTGCCGCAGATGGACGGTGCGGAGGAGATCATGGCGGGGCTGGCGCGCCACGCCGGCCGCTCGCGTAT
>NZ_JAUYQL010000096.1 GCF_030697305.1 Phenylobacterium sp.
GAAGCCGCCCCACAGCCAGGTGGTGATGGACTCGCCGATGATCGGCAGCGCGCCGAACAGGGTGGTGATCACCCCCGCGCCGTGGAAGCTCATCTGGCCCCAGGGTAGCACGTAGCCCATGAAGGCCGTGGCCATCATCAGCAGGTAGATCACGCAGCCGAGGATCCACAGGATCTCGCGCGGAGCCTTGTACGAGCCGTAGTAGAGCCCGCGGAACATGTGGATGTAGACCGCGATGAAGAACATCGAGGCCCCGTTGGCGTGCATGTAGCGGACCAGCCAACCGAAGTTGACGTCGCGCATGATCCGCTCGACGGAATTGAAGGCGTAGTCGACGTGCGGCACGTAGTGCATCGCCAGCACGATGCCGGTGACGATCTGAATGCCCAGGCACATCGCCAGGATGCCGCCGAATGTCCACCAGTAGTTGAGGTTCTTCGGCGTCGGGAAATCCAGCAGGTCGGCGCCGAAGCGCACGATCGGCAGGCGCGTGTCGAGCCAGCGCTCGATGCCGGTCTTCGGCTCGTAGGAGGAATGTCCGCTCATCAGTGTCAGCCGATCTTGACCTTGGTGTCCGACAGGAAGGCGTATTCGGGCACCGCGAGGTTCTTCGGAGCCGGTCCTTTGCGGATGCGGCCGGAGGTGTCGTAGTGCGAGCCGTGGCATGGGCAGAACCAGCCGCCGTAGTCGCCACCGCCAAACGTGGGAACGCAACCGAGGTGCGTGCAGGTGCCGACCAGGATCAGCCACTCAGCCTTGCCGGGCTTGTGACGGTCCTCGTCACGGGCCGGGTCGCGCATCGAGGCGGTGTCGTCCTTCACCGCCTTGGCGATCTCCGCGCCCGTGCGGCTGCGCACGAACAGCGGCTTGCCGCGCCACTTCAGCACCACCTGCTGGCCTTGCTCGACCTTGGTCAGGTCGAATTCCACCGAGGCGAGGGCGAGCGTGTCGCCGGCCGGGTTCATCTGATCGATGAACGGCCAGGCGAGGCCTGCGACGGCGCCGATCGCCGCCGTCGTGGCGGCGATGTGAATGAAGTCGCGCCGGCTGGGGTCGTCGCCCGCGGCGTGAGGATCGGGACTTGCGCCCGCGACGGTGTCGGCCACCTTAAAGCTACCCTTCGTGTGTTGAGCCGCCTGCGGTCTCCCGCCACGGCCCGTCCGACGCCCTTGCACCAAGGACGTCCCGCCTTCGAAGCCCCCGTCCAGCACGCGGCCGGAAGCACCTTGAACAGGCGCGCAGCGAGCAGACGATCCGTGCGGAGAAGTCCTGCGAACGTGTCGCAGTCCGTCCCCCGACGATTCGCCTCGCGCCCAGGCCTATCCCGTGGCTGGATCGCTTAGAATGCGTTTGGCCCTTTTTCAACCGGACATTCCGCAAAACCTCGGCGCGGCTCTTCGCCTCGGGGCCTGCTTGGGCGTCGCCGTGGACGTCATTGAGCCCTGCGGCTTCCCTCTGTCGGACCGTGCGGTGCGCCGCGCGGCGATGGATTACGGTGCTCAGGCGGTGGTCGATCGTCACGCCGGCTGGACCGATTTCCTCAGACTCACGCGCGCAAGCAACAGGCGCCTGGTGCTGTTCACGACGCAGGGCGCGCAGCCGTTCGGCGACTTCGCCTTCGCCGCTGGTGACGTCCTGCTGTTCGGCCGGGAGAGCGCCGGGGCGCCACCGGAAGTGCACGCGGCGGCCGACGCGCGGGTGTTCATACCGCTGGCCGCCGGCGCACGATCGCTGAATCTGGTTTCCGCCGCCTCGATCGCGCTTGGCGAGGCGTTGCGCCAGACCGGCGGATTCCCTACTGCGGTCGCCCCATGACCAACGCCGAGCCTTCCGAGGACCGCAGCGCGCGCTCACGCGCCTGGTTCGACACCCTGCGTGACCGCCTCGTCGCCGAGTTCGAAAGGCTCGAGGATGAGGCCCCCGCCGACCTCTATCCGGGTGAGGCTGGGCGCTTCGAACTGAAGCCCTGGGTGCGCGAGGCGGGCGGCGGCGGCGTCATGGGCTTCCTCCGCGGGCGCTTTTTCGAGAAGTGCGGCCTGCACATCAGCCTGGTGCATGGCGAATTCACGCCAGAGATGGCCGCCTCGATGCCAGGCGCCGAAGAGGATCCGCGCTTCGTCGCCACCGGCGTCAGCCTGATCGCCCACATGCGCAATCCGCGCGTGCCCGCGGTGCACATGAACACCCGCTTCCTGGCCACCACCCGCGGCTGGTTCGGCGGCGGCGCGGACCTCACGCCAACGGTCGACACCCAGCGCAGCCAGGAGGCTGACGACGCGAAGGCCTTCCACGCCGCATTGAAGGCCGCCTGCGACCGGCACGATCCGGAATGGTACCCGCGCTACAAGGCGCGCTGCGACGAGTACTTCTATCTGCCGCACCGCAAGGAGCCGCGCGGGATCGGCGGCATCTTCTACGACCACCACGACAGCGGCGACTGGGAGCGTGACTTCGCCTTCACCCGCGACGTCGGCGAGGCGCTGCTGGACGTGTTCCCGCGCATCGCCCGCCACCGCATGCACGAGCCTTGGACCGAAGCCGACCGCCAGGAGCAACTGGTGCGCCGCGGCCGCTATGTGGAGTTCAACCTGCTCTACGACCGCGGCACGATGTTCGGCCTGAAGACCGGCGGCAACATCGAGTCGATCCTCTCCTCTATGCCGCCGCTGACGGCGTGGCCGTAGGTTGGAAAGCGCCGGTCAGCCTGCGGACTTAGCCAGGAAAGCATGCATCCAGCCGGCGATCCGCGTGCGGTCGTCGGGTTGGGCGTAGCTGGCGAGCGCCCGCTGGGCTTCGTCCTCGGTGTAGGTGGTCCCGCGCCCGATTTCGATGAGCGCCTCACCGAAGGCCTGATCGAACTCGGGGTGAAGCTGCAGCGACACCGATCGACCGTCGGCGTAGGCCAGCATGCCGAAGGGGGTGAAGTCACTGCCGGCCAATACGCGGGCGCCGGCTGGCGCGCGCACCACCTGGTCCTGGTGCGAGGCGGTGGCCGCCAGGGCAGCACCCTCGTCCATCCACGCCAAGCGGTCGCGCACCGCGTAGTGGTGCAGGCCTAT
Organism: Phenylobacterium sp.; assembly: GCF_030697305.1. GTDB lineage: Bacteria > Pseudomonadota > Alphaproteobacteria > Caulobacterales > Caulobacteraceae > Phenylobacterium. Next base: position 3,060 of record NZ_JAUYQL010000096.1, read on the forward strand.
GCCCCAGCCCTTGGGCGACTTCTCGACCCGGCCGCCGAACGTCTCGGCCATGATCTGATGGCCAAAGCAGATCCCGACCAGCCCCGCGCGCCCGCTGGCCGCGCGCAGAAAATCCGCAAGCTCGGCGATCCAGGGTTGGTGGTCGTAGGCCGCCGCCGGCGAACCGGTGATCAGATAGGCGTCGCACGCCTCAACGCTGGCCGGCATCCCGTCGCGCACGTCGAAGGTCGAATAATCGTAGGCGCCCTCGCCCAGCAACCGGCGGAACATGCCCGGATAGTCGCCGAACTCGGCGCGCAGGGCGCGCGGCGGTGCGCCCGTCTGCAGGATGCCGAGCTTCACGGGACCATCCCCTGCACCACCGCCTTAAGCCGTTCGGCGGCGGCGGCGCGGTCGTCCGGGAAATCCTGGTCGATCCACCAGGCTTCGACCTCGCGCAGCACCGCGCCGACCAGCGGGCCCTTGGGCGTCCCGGCCGCGACCGCGTCAACCCCGCTCACAGGCAGGGTCGGAGGCGTCCAGGTCTCGCCCAGCGCCAGCAGGGCGCGCCATTGCGGCGCCTGGGCGGAGTTGGGCGCGGCGGCCCAGGTGAGCTTCACCCGGTCGGCGAACGCCGCCTGACCGATCTGATAGACGGCGCGGCGGGCTTCGCGCGGGCTCATCCAACTCGTCAGCGCGAGCGAGGGATCGAGCGCCGCCGCCAGCCGGTCGCGCAAGGCGTTCGGCAGGCGCAGCCGCTGGGCGAAGGCTGCCGAGGCTGGCGGATCATCGTCCAGCAAGGCCGCCAGCCTCAGGCCCGCATCCGGCTCGGCCATCAACTGGGCTTCGACCTCGACCAGGCCGGAAAGCCGCCCAAGGTTCTCCAGGCCGGGCGTGGCGATCGCCAGCACGCCTGTCTCCGCCATCGCCGCAAGCGCCGCACGCGGGTCCTGGGCGGCCAGGAGCTTCATTAGCTCCTTGGAGACCCGTTCGGCCGCCAAGGCCGCCACGGGGCCCTTCAGGGCGGCGCAGGCGGCCAGCGCGGCGCGATCCGGCTCCCCCGCGCCGTACCAGGCATGGAAGCGGAAGAAGCGCATCACCCGCAGATAGTCCTCGCGGATACGGGTCTGCGGATCGCCGACGAAGGCCACGCGGCCGGCCAGGGCGTCGGCGACCCCGACTCCGGTGGGGTCCAGCACCGCGCCGGCGCGATCGGCGTAGAGCGCGTTCATGGTGAAATCGCGCCGGCCCGCGTCCAGCGCCCAGTCGTCGGTGAAGGCGACCACGGCATGGCGACCGTCAGTGGAAACATCGCGGCGCAGGGTGGTGATCTCGAACGGCCGTCCTCCGCTGATCGCGGTGACGGTGCCATGGTCAATGCCGGTGGGCACGGCGCGCAGGCTGGCTGCGGCCAAAGCCGCGCTCACCGCCTGCGGCGTCAGCGTCGTGGCGATATCGATGTCGTCGACCACAGCCCCCAACAGGGCGTTGCGCACCGCTCCGCCGACGAAGCGCGCGCAGCCGGCGCCGCCCGCGGCCTCCAGCGCATCCATCACCGCGACCGTGCGCGGGTCGGCGATCCAGGCGGCGGCCAGATTGATCATCGTTGCGGCCGCGTCTTCTCGAAGTGGCCAGGCGTCACCTGCCCGCTCGCGGTCGTTTCGGCCGGGACATAGACGTCGCTCTTGCCAGCGTGCGGGGCCAGCGCGGTGGCCATCAGCGACAGGCCGACGAGGATCGCGCCGATCGCCACCAGCCAGGTCCACGGGGTCGCGCCCATCGGCCGTCCTGTGCGGATGGCCACATCGCGCCAGATGAACCAGACCACGAACGGCGCGGCCATCAACAGGGCGCGCAAGGCGAGTTCCCTAAGCAAGCGCGGCCCCGTAGAGCCGGCTGTAGAGCGCCCGCAGCATGCCCGCTGTGGCGCCCCAGATGTAGCGGTCCTCATGGCGCGCCGCGTAAAACGACCGCTTCTGGCCGTCGGGCGCCTCGCGGACCTCCTGCTCGTAGTTGGCGGGGTCCATCAGGAAGCCGAACGGGGTCTCGAAGATGTCAGCCACCTCGTCTGGGTTTGGCGTCAGGGTGAAGCCCTCGCGCACGAAGCCGACCACCGGGGTGATCAGGTACCCGCTCCCGGTCTCATACGGCGTCGACAGACCGGCGAGCTCCACATAGTCCGGCTCCAGGCCGATCTCCTCGTGCGCCTCGCGCAGCGCGGTCTGCCAGGCGCTTTCGCCCGGATCGCGGCGGCCGCCCGGCAAGGCGACCTGTCCGGTGTGGCTGCGCAGCGCGTCTGAGCGCCTCGTCAGGATCACCGTGTAGCCGTCGGCCCGCTCGACCAGCGGCACCAACACCGAGGCCGCCCGCAACTCGCGTTGCGCCGGGCGCATGGTGGGATTGAGGTCGAAGTCGGAGTCCGCGCCGCTGATCGGGCTGTCGTCGCCGATCGGGTCGAGGTGACGCGCGACCCAGGCGCGCAGGTCGCCGAGCGACTCGACGAACCTCACAGCGCCTGCACCTCGTACGGGCCGATCGGGAACCAGGCGCCGTTCGAGGCGACCTCGAGCATCGACCCGTCGCGCTCTTCAGCCATATCCGCCAGTTCGTAGAACACCGGTCGCGCGATCAGCGCCTCCAGGCCATTTCTCACATGAACATAGGGCCTGGGCTCTCCGGTCTGCGGATCGGTCTCTACGCGGATCGGGTTGTCCGGGCCGGCGTCGACCTCGTCCCCGACATTGGTCAGGAAGCGCAGCGCATCCCCGACACGATCGACGCGCACGGCGATGAACGGCGCGTCCTCGACGACGATCTTCAGCTTCTCCACAGGTGTGACCAGGTAGTAGCCGTCGGGATCCTTGCGCAGCACCGTGGAGAACAGCCGCACCAGCGCCTCGCGGCTGATCCGCGCGCCCTCGTGCAGCCAGCTTCCGTCCTTGCGGATGACGATGTCGATCTCGCCGGAGACCGCCGGATTCCACAGATGGACCGGCGGCAGGCCACGGCCTGGAGCCTGGGCCCTGGCCGCGGCGATCACCCCGTCCAGTCCCGGCCGGCTGTCGGATTCGCTCATGACGCGGAATCTAGGCCTGAGCGGGGCCAGCCTCAAGCTTGCGGGCGAGCGGATGGGCGCGAACAGGCCCGGCAAGCTCGGCGGCGGCGCCCGAGCGAAGGGCGCGAACCAGGATGCGGCGCGGATCGACGGGTCCCGGCAGGGTCACGCGGCCATGCGGGACGACGGCGAAGTTCAGCCGCCGGAAGTAGGGCTCGTCACCGACCAGCAGCACCGTATCGAAACCGGCGTCGGCCGCGGCCTGCGCCGCGCGCTCGACCAGCGCCCCGCCGGCGCCATGAAGCCGCGCCGCCTCGTCCACCGCCAGCGGCCCCAGAAAAATTACCGGACGCCCCCCCACATCGACCAGCCACTGGCGCACGACGCCGACCAGCTTGCCGTCCTCCCAGGCGCAAAACGACAGATCGTGCCGGGGCGCGGCGAATTCGCGGACCCGCTCGGAGACCTTGGTGAAGCGTCCTGGGCCGAACGCGCGGTCGACCAGCGCGTCGACGGCGGCGGCGTCCTGCGGCCGCTCAGGATTGATGAGCAGCTCAGGCTGCCGGAGGGACGTGGCGGTCATCATTGTCAGGGAACTGCATGGCGAAGGGTGCGACAACGCGCGACCGCGCACTTGGCGCCGCCGCAAGCGGACAGTTTCAGGCGAGAACGCCTTGCGGGCGTCCGTATCGTCGTTGGCGTCGCATCGCTTGAAGCGCCTCGCAGGCAAAACGCAGCAGGGATGCGGCGCATAAGGCCCAGCGTCCCCCAGGTCAACGTCGCGATTGCACCGGCCTCCGGCTCGCCCCAAGCTGGGTCGCCCATGTCCCCCAACCCCGAAAACACGCCGACCGTAGCGGAGCTGCTGCGCCAACGCGGCTTCATGCTGTTGTGGGGTTCGCGCGTAACGTCGACGATCGGGGTGCAGATCCAGAGCGTGGCGCTAGGCTGGCAGGTCTACGAGACCGCTCGCCTGACAATGTCGGTTTCGGAATCGGCGTTCTGGGTCGGCATGATGGGGTTGGCGGCGTTCGTGCCGGTGTTCCTGCTGGCCCTGCCGGCCGGCGAGACGGCGGATCGGCACGACCGCAAGCTGGTGCTGCTGATCTGTTACGCGGGCGAGATCGCCACCGCCGGACTGCTGGTGGCGGCGAGCTTCTACGGTTTCGTCAGCCTGCCGCTGCTCATCGGCGTCGCGGCGCTGTTCGGGGTGGCCCGGGCCTACACCGGACCCGCTGGCGCGTCCCTGGCGCCGATGCTGGTGCCGCGGCCCCTGTTGCCGCGCGCCATCGCCTGGAATTCGCTGGCCTACACCAGCGGCGCGGTGGCCGGCCCGGCGATCGGCGGCCTGCTGCTCGGCCTGTCGCCGACGGTCGCCTACAGCGCCACCTGCGTGCTCTACCTCGTCGCCGCCCTGACGCTGTCGCTGATCCGGCAGAACACCAAGCCTGAGGTGCAGCCAGGGTCACGCTGGGCGCTGATCAAGGAAGGCCTCGCCTACGTCTGGGGCAACAAGATCGTGTTCGGGGCGATCTCGCTGGATTTGTTCGCCGTGCTGTTGGGCGGGGCGACGGCGTTGCTGCCGGTGTTCGCCCGCGACATCCTGCACGTTGGCGCGCAAGGCTTCGGGCTGCTGAGGAGCGCGCCGGCGATGGGCGCTGCCTTGGTCGCGGTGGTGCTGGCCACCCGTCCCATCCGCCGCCACGCCGGGTTGTTCCTGCTTGGCGGCGTCGCGCTGTTCGGCGCCGCTACCCTGGTGTTTGGCCTCTCGCGCTCGATGCCTCTGTCGGTTCTGGCGCTGGCGGTGCTGGGGGGCGCGGACATGCTGTCGGTGTTCGTGCGCCAGACGCTGGTCCAGTTGGTGACGCCCGACCACATGCGCGGGCGTGTCTCGGCGGTCTCGTCGCTGTTCATCGGCGCGTCGAACGAACTCGGGGACTTCGAGAGCGGGATCGTCGCGCGCTTCGTGGGCCCGGTGGGCGCGGCGCTGTTCGGCGGCGCGGGCTCGATCGCCATCACCGTGATCTGGGCCAAGCTGTTCCCCGGCCTGCGCAAGTTCGACACGCTCGGTTAGACCCGAGCTAGACGGGAAATCCCCGCGCGCCCAGGCGCTCGCGGCTGGCGTCGCGGATCGCCGCCCAATCCTCCGCTAACAGGCCCAGGCCGACCACGTCGACGAGGGCGCCGCCCTTCAGCGCATGGCGTCGGAACAGCGCCTCGCGCACGAAGCCGAACTTCTCGTGCATTTTCCAGACCGGCTCGTTGTCGACGAGCACCTCGCACCATAGCTTGGCCAGGCCCAAGCCGGTGAAAACCTGCTCGATCATCCAGTACTCGACGAAGGCCCCAATCCCGCGCCCGCGCACCCGCTCCTCGGCCAGGTAGTAGGCCCAGGTGGCGCGTCGGGTTGTGGCGTCGATGTCGGCGAGGTTGGCCAGACCCACCGGCGCACCGTCGAGCTCCACCACCCAATAACGACGGGACGGGTCCGCCAGCGCTTTCGCATACCAGGCGTCATGCTCGGCCTGAGAGATTTCATGGTCGGTGTACATCCAGCGGCGGATCTGCGGCAGGTTTCGCCAGGCCAGCAGCCGCGCGCTGTCGTCCAGCGACGCGGGCCGCATGACGACATCGATCGCCGCGCTTTGCTTCACGCCGTCGCGCCGCCGATGACCACGCCTGGCGGCGGCGGAATGTCGTCGGGCACGAAGAAATCGGGCATCAGCGGCTGTGTGTCGTCCACCCGGTAGCTTTCGAAATCTCGCACGCCTTCAGCGTACAGGAACGTGTCGTCGATCAGGAAATTGCCGGTGAAGCTCCGCGCGTCCTTGATGAACACCGCATGCGCCGCATCGGCCATGATCTGCGGCGCACGGCAGTGGGCGAGCCCCTCTTCGCCGGCCGCCAGCGCGAACCGCACGGCGGCGGTGGCGATGATGGTCCGCGGCCACAAGGCGTTGAACGCGATGCCGTCGGCGCGGAACTCCTCCGCCATGCCCAGCATCGCCAGGCTCATCCCGTACTTCGCCATGCTGTAGGCGACGTGGCCGCCGAACCACTTGGGGCTCATGTCCAGAGGCGGCGACAGCGTCAGGACATGCGGATTGGCCGCCCGCTTCAGATGCGGGATGCAGGCGCGCGAGACCAGGTAGGTGCCGCGCGAATTGATCTGATGCATCAGATCGTAGCGCTTCATGTCGGTGGCCAGCGTGCCGGTCAGCGAGATGGCCGAGGCGTTGTTGACGCAGATGTCGATGCCGCCGAAGCGCGCCACCGCCTGGGCCACCGCCGCATCCACGCTGGCCTCGTCGCGCACGTCGACGATCAGCGGCAGGGCCTGGCCGCCGTCGGCCTCGATCTCCTCGGCGGCGGTGTAGATGGTGCCAGGCAGCTTGGGGTGCGGCTCGGCGGTCTTGGCGGCGATGACCACATTGGCGCCGTCCTGGGCGGCGCGGAGCGCGATAGCCAGGCCGATCCCCCGGCTCGCGCCGGTGATGAACAGGGTCTTGCCGGCGAGGGTCTGCATGGCGCGTCCCCTCTTTATGCGACGCGGCTGAAGTCAGGCGCCCGGCGCTCGGCGAAGGCGGCGAACGCCTCCTTGGCTTCCGCGGAGGCGAGCTGCTGGGCGAAATAAACCGCCTCCTCGTTCATCTGCGCGGCGATCGCGGCCTGATCGATCATCAGCGCCTTGGTGGCGCCGACCGCGGCGCGGGGACGCTGGGCGATCTGCTCGGCGGCGGCGGTGGCGCGCGCCAGCAAGTCCTTGACCGGCACGGCGGCGTTGGCGAGGCCCCAGGCGGCGGCGGTGCGTCCATCCACCGGCTCGCCCAGCACCAGCATGGAGAACGCCCGGACATGGCCGATGCGCTGCGGCAGCAGCATGCTGGAGGCTGCCTCCGGCACCAGGGCCAGGTTGACGAACGGGGTGGTCAGCAGCGCGTCCTCGGCGATGAACACCAGGTCGCAGTGCAGCAGCATGGTGACGCCGACGCCCACGGCGCGGCCCTGCACCGCGGCGACCAGCGGGATCCTGGCGCGGCTGAGCGCGCCGAGCATCGGGTTCTCGTCGGCGCGGGCCGCCGCCTCACCCTCGCCCGCATTGACCTTGGCGAAGTCCCCCAGATCGTTGCCGGCGCAGAAGATGTCGCCCGCCCCAAGTAGCAGCACGCAGCGCACTTGCGGATCATTCGCCGCGCGGTCGATCGCCTCGCCGATTGCGCGGTACATGGGCGCGGTAATGGCGTTCTTCTTTTCCGGGCGATTGAGCGTCAGCGTGAGGACGCCGCCCGCCTTTTCGATCAGCACATGTTCGGTCATCGCGGGCTCCTGGAGATGCGGTCTGGCGTGAACGTTACGCCGTCGCGCGGTACCAGGCCACGCCGTTCGCATCGGTTTCGCGCGCCGCCAGGCCACGCCCGATCAGGCAGTTCAGATGCGCCAGGCTTTCGCCGGTGGCCATGCCCAGCAGGCCCGGCGTGATCTTCGCCCTGAACAGCGCCGAGAAGCAGTCCACGGCGCGTTTCGGCTCGCGCAGCAGGTCCTGCAGCCGCAGCAGTCCCTGCTCGTGACCGCTGATCAGATGGTCGATGCGCGCGTGCAGGCCGAAGAACGGGTCGTTGTGCGCAGGCAGCACCAGCACCTCGTCGCCGACCTGCGACTTGATCCGCGCGAGGGACGCCAGCCACTCGCTCAATGGATCGGCCTCGGGCTCGGTGGGAAACACCGAGACGTTGGAGGAGATGCGGGGCAGCACCTGGTCGCCGCTGATCATCAGCTGCAGGTCGGGGCAATGCAGGCAAGCATGCTCCGGCGAATGGCCCGACCCCACGACGACCCGCCAGCGATGGTCGCCGATCATCATCTCCTGGCCATCCACCAGCCGATGGAAGCTGTCGGGCAGCACGTGCATGTACTTGCCGAATGTACCGAACCGCGTGCGGTAGGTCTCGAGCGAGTCCTCATCCCATCCGGCCCCCCGATAGAAGCGCAGGGCGTCAGAAGGCGCCTCGCGGCCGGTGTCGGCGCTCAGGCTGCGGCACGACAGGTACTCCAGCCGGCTCATCCATAACGGCACGTCGTACTTGCGGGTCAGCCAGCCGGCCATGCCGACGTGATCGGGATGCATGTGGGTGACGAAGACCCGAGTCGCCGGCCGCTTGCGCAGCGGCCCGTCGAACGCGTCACGCCAGGCGTGCATGGTCTCGGCGCCGCCCATGCCGGTGTCGACGATCGCCCAGCCGCCTTCCTCCGCGATGGCCCAGACATTGATGAATCCCAGCGGGCCGCCCAGCGGCATGCGCAGCCATTTGACCCCGGCGGCGATGTCGATCGCCTGACCGTCCTCCGGCCCTTTCTCAAAAGGATAGCTCAGCGTCGGCGCGGGACGTTCCTGCGCTGTAGTTTCTGAAACATCGCTCATCTGCGCCCCCGCCTGCTGGTCGACCGCAACACTCGACCCTAGGGGCGCGTCGCGCAAACCCCTATGCGCCGGCGAGCCGCAGCTCCGCCCAGCTTTCGCCGGGTTCGGCCATCATCTTGACCAAGAGGAACGCCCGGCGCAGATGTGCCGCAAGAGGAACACCAGGAGTTTACGAGACCATGAGGCCCATCGGAATCGGCGTGGCCGCCGCCCTCCTGCTCGCCGCACTGGCGCCTGCAGCAGTGCTTTCGGCCCCCAAGAAGGCGCCAGAGATCAGTGAAGAGTCCCGCAAGACGGGTATGGCGGAAGCCCCCGCCGCGGCCCAGGCCGCCGGCGTCGCCTGCCAGGTCGCCGACGCGCGCCTGATCGGCAAGTCGGCGGACAAAAAGACCAAGGTCTCGACCAGCTTCTATGAGGTCGATTGCGCCCAGGGCATGGGCTACGTGATCCAGGCCGCCAGCGACGCGACGCCGGTGGCGTTCAGTTGCATCGAAGCGAACACCATCCCCGAAGGCGGCAAGGAAGCGCCCGCGCCTTGCAAGCTGCCCGGCAACGCTGACCCCAAGGCCGATCTGGCGCCGCTGCTGACGGCCGCGGGCTCGACCTGTACGCCGACCCAGGTTCGCGGCATCGGGCGCAGCAAGACCAGCACCTACGTCGAACTGGCCTGTCAGGACGGCTCCGGCCAGGTTCTGGTGGCCAGCGCGCCGCTGGACACCACCAAGCCGGCGACGACCCAGAACTGCCTGATGTTCGACGACGCGACCACCAACATCAAATGCACCCTCACCGACCGGGCCGCGCGCCTGTCGGTGGTCGACCGCTACGCGACGGAATCCAAGAACAACTGCGCAGTGAAGGACCGCCGCTTCGTCGGCGCCACCCGTGACGGCGCCTCGTTCTTCGAAGCCGCCTGCCAGGATGGCAAAGGCTATATCTTCAAGTCCGACAACCGCGGCGCGCTCACCCAGACCATCGAATGCGCCAAGGCCATGGGCGTGCTCGGTGGCTGCACCCTCACCGACGCCCGTGAGGCGGCGACCGAACAGGCCGGCCTCTACACCCGGCTCGCCAAGGCCTCGGGCGTCAACTGCGACGTCGAGAAATACGCGGCGTTCCCGGCCCCTCCCGGCAAAGACATCGTCGAGCTGGTCTGCAAGGGCGGCGCGCCTGGCGGCGTCGGCGTCTTCGACTCCACCGGCAAGGGTGTGGTCTACGACTGCGGCCACTCGCTGGTGGCGGGCTTCAAGTGCGGCCTGAACTCGCAGACCAGCGCGTCTGCGGCGCTCACCGCCGACCTGCGCAAGTTCGACCAGAAGACCTGCGTGGTGAAGGACAGCCGACTGGCCGGCAAGACGCCCAAGGGCACCCTGCTGCTCGAGGTCTCCTGCACCGACGGCTACAAGGGCTACATGATCGAGTACACCGCGACGCCCGTGAACGCGGTCGCGGCGACGAGCTGCGCCTTCGCGGCCGGTTGCAAGCTGCCCGGCAACACCTGATCGGCCGGCCTTAGGGTCGCGCCACCAAGGCCCGCGAGGTTAGCGCCTCGCGGGCCTTTTGCTGGGAGTCACGCAAGCCGCCTTCACCGCCGCCCATTCGGTGGGCGTGAAGGCCGCGGCGCCGGGTTTGGCGCGGGCCCGGGCGACCTCGGCGCGCTGGCGCGAGGCCGGATGGCTGGCGATCAGCTCGGCGGCGCCCGGCGCATCCCCGCCCTTGCCGGCCAGCCGTGCGAAGAACGGCGCCATGCCCTGCGAGCTCAGGCCCGCCGCCTGCAACAGGTCCTGTCCGCGCGCGTCCGCCTCGGCCTCCGCCTGGCGGCCGTAGCGCAGGTCGCTCAGGCCCCCGGCCAGCAGCACCGCCTGCTGCCCCGCGCCGCTGCCGCCGCCGACCACCGCGTCCAGCACCATGCCGAAGCCGAACGAGCGCCAGACCGCCTGCATCACGTGGCGTTTCTCCACGTGCGCAGCCTCATGGGCGATGACCGCGGAGAGCTCTTCCGGTGAGCGGGCCATGGCGATCAGGTCGTCGGTGACCAGCACCGCGCCGCCCGGCAGGGCGAAGGCGTTGGCGAACGGCGCCTCGACGGCGCGCACGCGGATCCGGAACGGGGTGTCGGCCTGACGCTGCAGGGTCTCGCCCAGCCGCCGCAGGGCCGCCTGCCCGGCGGGATCCTGCTTGCAGGTGCGCAGCGGGGCGGAGATCTGGACGTCGAAGCTGTCGCCCATCTGCTGCTCGAACTTGATGGGCGTGGCGCGCGCCAGGGGGCCGGACAGCGCCGGCATGCCGATGAACACGAAAGCCGTCACCGCGGCGGCGGCGGCCACCAGCGCGCCGATCAGCCTCGCCTCGCGGAAGCGCTTGCCGCTTGGCGCCACGCCGCCGGTCGCCGCCCGCCAAGCCGCGCCGTCGACCATCAGCCGCCCGTCGCCGCCGGCCGGCGCGGCGAGCCGCACGAGCCCGCCCAGCACCTCGACCTCGACGCCGGCCAGAGCCCAGCGATGCGCCTGGCCGTCGGCGTAGAACAGCACCGCGCCGTCGACGAGCGTCAGCTCGACGTCGTGCGCCTGGGCGGTGCGCCCGTCATGGAAGCGCGCCTGCACGGATCAGATCGGCGCCCATCCGAAGGCGTCGGCGAGCCCCTCGGCGGTGCGCGGCCCCTGCGGCGCCTGCCGCGCGGCGGCGAGATCGGCCAGTCCTTCGCTGCGCAGCCGCCCGATCAGGAACTTGATGGTGCGAGCCTGGATCAGCGGCATGAGGAAGCCCAGCGAGACGATCAGCAGCAGCACGTTGGTGAACATCAGCCAGGCCATCGCCGGCCACTTGAGATCGAACCGGAAACCGGCGTCGTCGAGCCTCAGCCCCGCCGCCGTCGCGCGCAGCTTCGCCGCCTGATAAGGCGCGATCGCGGCGACCATCAACGGCGCGGCGATCAGCATCAGCACCACAATGGCGACGGCGGTGATCGCGGAGATCTCGTCCGGCGAAGCGCCGGCCTCTTTGGCGCCGATCGACAGCAACACCACGACGCCGACAATCACCGCGTACATCACCCCGACGCCCACGCCGGCCAGGATGAACGCCGGATAGACCGCCACCTTGCGTGCAGCCTCGATGTCGAACCGCAGCGGTCGGTCGCCAAAGCTCAGCGAACCCCAGAGCAAGCCAGCCAGCCGTCGTTGCGCGGCCGGCCAGAACCATCCCGCGGTGATCACACTCAGCAAGGCGTAGCCGATGTAGCTCAAGGCGTAGTCGCGCGCCGAGCCTCGCGCCTCGAAGCGGATGCCGCGCCAGACCGTGCGACTGGCCATGTAGCGGAAGGCGCTGAACATGCCGAAGCCGAACAGGAAGAAGATCACCAGATAGAGCGGCAGGATGATCAGGGCGGCCACCGCGGGACCGAGCAACTGGGCGGTGAACGACACCAGCAGGAACGGCGCGCCGAACACCGCCAGCGTGATCAGGAATCCCATGAACAGGTCCTTGCCGCGACCGGTGTATTCCAGCGGCTCTCCGTTCAGATAGGTCGAGCTCCACACCCTGCGGCGCACCTCGGTCTTGCCCCAGAAGCGGTAGAGCGTCAGCGTCACCAGATTGAGCAGCCCGTTCTTCAGGCTGAGTCCGACGAAGCTCGAGAGCGCCGCGCGCTGCTCGAGATTGATCGCTTCCCCGCGCACCGGCGCAGGGCCTTCGGTCATCGACATGAAGCGTCCCCCCTTCAGTCCAAGGCGAGCGTCGCACGCAGGACGTGCCGGCGCCATTTCCCTCGCCGCCTGCGGGAACTTATCGGCGACAGGGTTTCCGCAACGCCAACACGGTGGAAATCGCCGCGAGCCTCAGCGCGCCAGGGTCTCCAGGAACCGCACGGGCTCGCCCAGGCTGGGGGCGATGATCTCGTCGTCGCGCATCACCGCACGGCCGCGCACGATGGTCGCCACCGGCCAGGCCTTGGCCTCGAAGCCGTCGAACGGCGTCCAGCCGGAGCGGGTGGCCATGGCCTCGTGGGTGATCGTGCGCCGGGCCTTCATGTCGACGATGGTGAGGTCGGCGTCGTAGCCCTCGGCCAGCCGGCCCTTGTCGGCCAAGCCGAACACCCGGTTGACCCCATGGCTGGTGAGGTCGACGAACCGCTCCAGGCTGAGGCGTCCCTCGACCACATGAGTCAGCATCACCGGCACCAGGGTCTGCACGCCCGGCATGCCCGACGGCGAGGCCGGATAGGGCCGGGCCTTCTCCTCGCGGGTGTGCGGCGCGTGGTCGGAGCCCAGCACATCGGCGACGCCCGACGCGACCCCCGCCCAGATGCCCATGCGGTGATGGTGGTCGCGGATCGGCGGGTTCATCTGGGCGAAGCCCTTGAGCCGCTCATAGTCCTGGGGGCCTTCCAAGGTCAGGTGCTGGGGCGTCACCTCGACGCTGGCCACGTCCTTGTGCGCGGCGAGGAAGACGATCTCCTCGGCCGTGGTCACGTGCAGCACGTGGATGCGCTTTCCCAGCGCCTGGGCGATGCGCACCAGCCGCTCCGTGGACTGCATGGCCGAGCGGGCGTCGCGAACCTCCGGATGGCTGGTCCAGTCGCCGGTGCGGGCCAGCGGCCGGCGCTCGGCCAACCGGTACTCGTCCTCTGAATGGAACGCGGCGCGGCGGTTGACGTGTCGCAGCACCTGCTCGACGCCCTCGTCGTCCTGCACCAGCAGGGTGCCGGTGGAGGCGCCCATGAACACCTTGACCCCGCAGCAGCCGGGCAAGCGCTCCAATTCGCCCAGGAAGTCGGCGTTCTCATGGGTGCCGCCGACATAGAAGGCGTGGTCGCAATGCATGCGTCCGCGCGCCCGCGTCAGCTTGTCGGCCAGTGCGTCGGGATCGGTGGTGGTGGGCTCGGTGTTGGGCATCTCGAACACCGCGGTGACCCCGCCCAGCACGGCGCAGCGGCTGCCGGTCTCCAGGTCTTCCTTCCACTCCAGGCCCGGCTCGCGGAAGTGCACCTGGCTGTCGATCACGCCCGGCAGCACAGTCAGCCCGGTCGCGTCGAACACCTCGTCGGCCGATGCCTGGCCGAGGTCGCCGATCGCGGTCACCTTGCCGGCCCGCACGCCCACGTCGGCTAAACCGCGACCGGCGTGGTTCACCACCTCGCCGCCACGCACGATCAGGTCGAATGTCTCGGGCATGCTCAGCCTTTCGTGCGTTGGCGCTCGATCGCGGGGCCTTCCGTCGACGCCAGCAACTCTCGCGCGCTGGCGGTCACCACATCCACCGTCAGGTCCATCATGTGACACAGCGCCTGGGCGAAACCAGGGTCAACCGCGCGGATCTGCTCGAACTCGCGCGGGCCGCGCACCACCCGCGTGTGCGGGCCCCAGGGCGCGTACAGCGCCTCGTCCGAGGGACCGAACAGTCCGACCGTCGGCGCGCCAGCCGCCGCCGCCAGGTGCATCAGGCCGGAGTCGTTGCCGATGAACAGCCTGGCGCGCTTCAGGCAGGCGTAGGCGGTCAGGAGGTCGGCCTTGCCCACCAGGTCGATCAGCTTGCCCTTGGCGACCACGTGGCGGAGCGAATGGATCACCTGCTGATCCTCCGGCGCCCCCAGCACCATTAGCCGCCCGCCGGCCAGCGGCCCGTCTTGTCCCAGCAGCTGGATCGCCGCCTGGGCGAAGCGCTCCAGCGGCCAGGTCTTGCCAACCCAGTTGGCCGCCGGCGCCAGGGCCAGGATCGGTCCGAAGCCCGCGGTCAGCGCCTGCGCGCGCGCCTCGGTCTCGGCGGAGGTGAACAGGAACGGCGGCGCCGCGTCGCCATCCGGCATCAGCACGCGGGAGGCCTCGATCACCTTATGCACTGGCAGGCCCGAGGTGCGCCGAAACACCGCGCGACGCTTGCGGCGCAGGAAGCCGGAGATCGCCGAGCCGCGCAGGTCGACGATCAGGCCCCACTCGCGGTGGCGCACCTGGTTCCACAACCGGAACCAGTGGCCCTTGTCCTTGCTCTTCTCCAGTACGATCACCCGCTCGAGGTTCGGGACCTCGGCGAACAGCGGGGCCGCGGCGGGGCCGGCGACGATGGTGAAGCGCGCGCCGGGAATCTCCTCGATCAGCCGCGCGATCAGGCCGGACGACAGCACGGCGTCGCCGATGCGGGTGGCCGTGATGAACAGAATCGGGAAAGGGCGGGGCGCCATGGGCCCTCTCCATAGCGGGGTCGGCGCTGGCGCTCCACCGCTACAAGGCTTAATTGCTGCACATGGCCATGACGTACGCGATCCTGCACAGCCGCGCCCTGATAACGCTCGGCGGCCCAGACTGGCGCAGCTTCCTGCAAGGCCTGATCACCCAGGACGTCGATACGCTGGCGGCGGGCGAGATCCGCTTTGGCGCCTTGCTGACCCCGCAGGGGCGGCTGCTCTACGACCTGTTTGTCCTGGGTGGCGATGACGGCTGCAAACTAGACGTCGAGGCGGCCCACCGTGACGCGCTCATCCAGCGCCTGACCATCTATCGGCTGCGCGCCAAGGTGGAGATCGCCGCCGATGCGGCAGCCGTGGCCGTGCTGTTCCCGGGGCCGCTTGAGCCCACCAGCGGCTGGAGCGTCGACCCTCGGCTGCCGGCGCTGGGCCTGCGCGGCTACGGCCAGGCCGCGCCATCCGACGCACAGGCCGGCGACGAGCCCGCCTATGACGCCCACCGCCTGGCGCTGGGCGTGCCAGGCCCCGCCGACTGGGGTAGCGAGAAAGCCTACCCCATCGAGGCCGACTTCGACCTGCTTGGCGGTATCGACTTCAAGAAGGGCTGCTTCGTCGGCCAGGAGACCACCTCGCGCATGAAGCGCCGCGGCCAGATCAAGACCCGCATGGCGCCGATCGCCTTCGACGGCCCGGCCCTGCCTGCCGGCGCTGAAGTGCTGGCCGGAGATCTGCGCGCCGGCGAGGTGCTGTCCGGCGGCGCAGGACGAGCCATCGCCTTGCTGCGCCTGGACCGGATGACCACCGCCCCGCTGACCGTCGACGGCCGCGCCGTGCGCGTCGACGCCCCCGCCTGGCTGGAAAGCTAGGCCGCGACAGCCTCGATCATCAGGGCGTCGAGCGTGAAAGAGCCGTCGGCCTCGATGGCGAAATGCTCGACGGTCTCGACGCTGGCGGCCGCCTGAAGCGCGCGGATGGCGGCGGAATTGAGATCCGGCGTGCGCATTCGCGCTGTCCAGCTCGCGTACTCCATGCGCAGCCGCCAGGTGCGCACCTGGCGGACGTCGAAGTCCGCCCGGGTCAGCGCCGCCTGCCACTCGCCGGCCGAATAGTCGCGCACGTGCGAGGTGTCGCGCAGCAACTCCACCGCCTGCAGGTGCGTGTCCAGCGCAGCGCGGCCGGGCGACATGGCGTCGATGAACACCGCCGTGCAACCGGGCTTCAGAACCCGCCGCGCCTCGCTCAGGCCCGCCTCGAAGCCCAGCCAGTGATGGGCGGAGAACCGGCAGCCCAGGAAGTCGAACGTCGCATCTTCGAAAGGCAGTCGCTCGGCCGCGGACTGCCGCGTCTCGATGTTTGCGAGGCCGCGTTCGCGCGCGCTCGCCGCCACCGCCGCCAGCATCTCGGGCGACAGGTCGCAGGCGGTTACGGCGCGCGCATGCGCCGCCAGCCTATAGGCCACGTGACCACCACCACATCCAAGATCCAGCGCGCGGGCCGGCGCCGCGGCGCGCGCCAGCGACTCCAGCGCATCGAGATCCTCACCGGCTGCGTGCACCGCGCTGGTGACATAGGCCGCGGCCTGAGGGCCGAACTGGTCGTCGACGATGGCGTCGTGAACTCGGATCATCGTTCTCTCTCCTGGGCCCGGCATCTGCGCTTTGGGGCGATTTATGGCAAGCCAGGGCGCTTTCCCCCAGCTGTTCGTGATGAAGGTGGCGTTAACCAGCAACTCTTTGCGCGCAGGGCGGTATGGACGCCCATGAAGCCGTACATGGACACCGAAGACCGGCGCCTCGACGCCCTGTGGCGCGCGCGGTTCGGCCAGCCGCTGCCGATCCTCGGCTCAGCCGCCATGGTGCGAAAGCTGCTGGAGGAGGACGCCGCCGAGGCGCGCGTCAGCCCGGAGCGAAGAACGCTCGCAGCGCCTTCACCGTCTCGGCGGGTTGTTCCTCGGGGATGAAGTGCCCGCAGTCCGGTATTGCGAAGCCGCGGACGTCGTCGGCCCACGCCCGCCAGACCTCCAGCACGTCGAAGCGGCTCGCAACAGCGCCCCGCTGACCCCATAGCGCCAGCAGCGGCGCGGTGATCTTGATCTTACCCTTGTCGGCGGCGTCGCGCGGCCAGTCGATGCTGACGCCCGCCCGGTAGTCCTCGCACATGGCGTGCAGGGTCGCCGGATCGCGGGTCGCCTCCATGTAGTCCGCCATGGCGTCGGGCTGCATGAACCCGGCGCCCACCGCCCCGTCGCGCCAGATGCTCCAGTCCGGATCGGCGCCCAGCATGCGCTCCGGCACCGGCGCTGGTTGGGGCAGGAAGAACCAGGTCCAGGTGCCCAGCGCGAATTTCGCGTCGGCGGTCTCATACATCTCGTTGGTCGGCACGACGTCGAGCACGCAAAGTCTCTCGACCGACTGCGGATGGTCGAGCGCAAGTCGGTAGGCGACCCGCGCCCCGCGGTCGTGACCGGCCAGGTTGAACCGATCGAAACCGAAATGGCGGCCCAGCGCCACGATGTCGCGCGCCATCGCCGATTTCGAATAGGGTTCATGGTCCGCGGTGGTCTGCGGCTTGCCGCTTTTGCCGTAGCCGCGCAGGTCAGGCGCGATCACCGTGAAGTCGCGGGCGAGCGCGTCCGCCACCCGGCCCCACATCATGTGCGTCTGAGGATAGCCGTGCAGCAGGATCAGCGGCGGGCCGGAGCCTCCGTGGCGCACCCGCAGATCCGTCTCGCCTACGTCGACCTGCGACAGTTCGAAGCCTTCGAAAGCCATGCGGCCGCTCCCTCTTGTGACCGACGTATACGCTGGGCGAAACTGCAGCCATGAGCTCGCATCCGAATCGCTGCGGCTGGCGCGGCCTCGCCGGCGACCCGGTCTATGAGGCCTATCACGACACGGAATGGGGCGTTCCGGAATACGATTCCCGGGCGCTGTGGGAAAAGCTGGTGTTGGACGGGTTCCAGGCCGGCCTTGCCTGGATCACCATCCTGCGCAAGCGCGATGCGTTCCGCGAAGCGTTCGCGGGCTTCGATCCTGAAAAGGTCGCCCGCTTCGGTGAAGCCGACCGCGCCCGCCTGATGGCCGACGCCGGCATCGTACGCTCCAACGGCAAGATCGACGCCGCGATCAACGGCGCGAGGATCTATCTCGACATGCGCGAGCGCGGCGAGGACTTCTCGGAATTCCTCTGGGGCTTCACCGGCGGCAAGCCGATCCAGGGCGAGTGGACCGAGAAGACCGGCATCCCGACCCAGACGCCGCTCGCCGTGGAGATGTCCAAGGCTCTTAAAGCCAGGGGCTTCAAGTTCGTCGGCCCGGTGATCGTCTACGCCTTCATGGAGGCCACGGGCCTGGTCAACGACCACACCGTCACGTGCTTCCGTCACGAGCCGGTGAAGCAGATGGCTCGCTGATGGCCGGACGCGGGCCGCACATGCTGCTCGAGCGGGCGTGCATCGGGCCGGTGTGCGGCGTCGACGAGGCGGGCCGTGGGCCCTGGGCCGGGCCGGTCAGCGCCGCGGCGGTGATCCTGCATCCACGCCGTGCGCCCAAGGGCCTCGACGACTCCAAGAAGCTGACCGCCAAAATGCGCGAGACGCTGGAGGTCGAGATCAAGGCCAAGGCGGTGGCTTGGGCGGTGGGCTTCGCGTCCGTCGAGGAGATCGCCGAACTGAACATCCTGCACGCCACGGGCCTGGCCATGCGCCGCGCGGTCGAGGCGTTGAGCGTCGCGCCGGTCCACGCCCTGGTCGACGGCAACTACCGCTTCCGCCTCCCCTGCGAGGTGAAGACGGTGGTTGGGGGCGATGCAAAGTCGAAATCGATCGCCGCGGCTTCGATCCTCGCCAAGGTCGCCCGCGACCGATTGATGGCCGAGATGGACGCGGCCTACCCCGGCTATGGCTTCGCCGCGCACAAGGGCTACGGGGCGCCGCGCCATGCCGAGGCGCTGCTGGCGCTTGGCCCGTGCGAGATCCACCGGATGTCGTGGGCGCCGGTAAAGCTCGCCATCGAGGGCCGCAATCCTCACCTGGCGGCGGCTATCGACGACGCTGTCCTCGACTAGAAGATCCCCATCGCCAGGCCGGCGGCGAGCGCCGCCCCCATGTCCGCGCAACGCTGCAGCTCGTCCGGCGCGATGGTCTTGGGCGCCGCGATCGCCTCGGGGGTCTGGGCGTGGGTGCAAACAATGATCGGCTCGGCCGCGGGCCGCAGCCGCCAGCCAAGCGCGATCCGCGCCGCCTGGCGCACCGCGTTCTCCCCGTCGCTGCCGGCGCAGATCATCAGCGCGTAGGGCCGCCCGTTGAGCCTCTCCAGCGCCGGATAGTAGCTGCGGTCGAAGAAGGCCTTCATCTCGCCGGACAAAGCCGCGAGGTTTTCCGGGCCGGCGAAGATGTAGCCGTCCGCGGCCAGCAGATCCTCCGGCCCCGCGGCCTCGGCGGCGACCAGGCGGACGTTGACCTCAGCCCCGGTCCGCGCCGCGTCCGCCGCGGCCTGCGCCATCGCCCGGGCGCCGCCGGTGCGCGAGTGCCAGACGATCAGCAAGGTCTTCATCGCCCACCTGTGGCGTTCGCCGGACGCGCCCGCAAGCGAGCAGAGCGGCTTTTCCACCATGGCCCACGCCTTGCACGCCTAGCAGCGGGGACGCTGCGACCGCATGCTGCGCCGCCATCCGCCGCGGAGCGCCGATGAACGCCCTTATTCCGATCCAGCGCTTCATCTTCGAAGCCAAGGCCTGGCGGCTGATCGCGGCGGTCATGGCCGCGATGCTGGTGAAGACCGGCGTCTGGTGGATGCCCAACCTCGATCACCAGGTCGAGATCGCGCGCACCCCATTCGCCAACCCGTTCACCGAGGAGGGCTCGCACTACCTGTATTGGACCTGGCTTGGCCCGTTCATCGCCCACCTGATCGGCGCGACGGACCACTGGAGCTTCTTCGCGCTCCATCTGGCATGCTCGATCGCGTTCACGGCGGTGGTGGTAAGGCTGTTGTTCTCGCGCCTGCCCGACCGCTCGGCGCGCATCGCTCTGATCCTGTTCGCCGCCCTGCCCGTCTCGGCCACCGCCTACTACTGGGTCGGCATGGACTCGTTGACGCTGCTGCTGATGGCGTTGGCCGTGGCGGCGATCCGCAGGCCCCTGCTGCTGGCCCCAATCGGCCTGGCGTTGGGCATACACCACTTCGAACAGGCGTTGTTCGGGACGGTCGCGCTGTTAGTCGCCACAGTGTTGGGCCGGCGCGAGACAGACGGCGCGGACTGTTCGCCACGCGCCGCTCTCGCCCTGCTGGCCGGAGTGATCACGGGCAAGCTGGCGCTCGTCGCGCTGTTCCATGCCTTCGGGACGCAGGTGAATTCCGGGCGCGCCTACTGGTTCCTGGCCCATTGGCGCGACTTCCGCGACCAGTTGTTCTTCCATGGCCAGGCGGTGTTGTGGTCGCTGCTGGGCCTGGGCTGGCTGGCGGCGTTCAAATATGCGGACAGGGGTCGCGCGGCGCTGCCGTTCTTCGCGGGGCTGGCGTTGCTGATAGGTACAGTCCTGCTGGGCGGCGACCAGACGCGGGTGTTCTCCATCACAGCCTTCATGCTGTTGGCGGTGTTCTGGCTGCTCAATCCGAACCTCCTGGAAGGCGTCACTGAGCCACAGGCGGCTGGGGTCTTCCTGCTGTGGCTGCTCATGCCGTGGATCTGGATGTGGGCCGGCGTGCCGCGCCTGTCGGCGTCCAGCTACGATCTCGCCTACGTCCTGCATAAGGCGTTCGGCTGGTTCCAGGTCCCGGCGAACCCTGCCGAGTGGCCTTTCTGAGGCCCGCGCGGCCCAAGGGTTAATACCCGTTCACCACGTTTCGAAACGCGCCCTTCACCACGATCGCCCGAGACTCGCGCCCGTTGGACAAGGGGCGCGTAACGCACATGGGCTTTCCCAGTGAGACGATCATCCAGGGCGACTGCATGGCGGAGCTGAAGAAGCTCCCCGACCGCTCGGTCGACCTGGTGTTCGCCGACCCGCCCTACAATCTTCAGCTCGGCGGCGACCTGCTGCGTCCGGACAATTCAAAGGTCGATGCGGTCGACGACGAGTGGGACCAGTTCGAGAGCTTCGCCGCTTACGACGCCTTCACCCGCGAGTGGCTGGCCGAATGCCGCCGGGTGTTGAAGGACGACGGCGCCCTGTGGGTGATCGGCAGCTACCACAACATCTTCCGGGTCGGCGCGACCCTGCAGGACCTGGGCTTCTGGATCCTCAACGACGTCATCTGGCGCAAGTCCAACCCGATGCCGAACTTCAAGGGCACCCGCTTCACCAACGCCCACGAGACGCTGATCTGGGCCGCCAAGGCGCGCGGCGCGCGGCGCTACACCTTCAACTATGACGCCATGAAGATGGCCAATGACGAACTGCAGAGGCGTTCGGATTGGACCATCCCGCTGTGCACCGGCGAAGAGCGGCTGAAGGACGAGAACGGCGTCAAGGCGCACCCGACCCAGAAGCCGGAATCCCTGCTGCACCGACTGATCTTGGCCTCGACGAAGCCGGGCGACGTGATCCTCGCTCCGTTCTTCGGCACCGGCACCACCGGGGCCGCGGCCAAGCGGCTGGGCCGCCGGTTCATCGGCATCGAGCGCGAAAGCGCCTACATCCAGGTGGCCACCCGCCGCATCGCCCTGGTTACGCCCGCCACGGCCGACGAGATTCAGGTGACCACCTCCAAGCGCGCCGAGCCCCGCGTGCCGTTCGGCCAAATCGTCGAGGCGGGCCTGCTGCGCGCCGGCGACGTGCTGTACTGCGCCAAGGGCAAGACCTCGGCCCGCGTGCGCGCCGACGGCAGCCTGGCGGTGGGCGCGGTGACCGGATCGATCCACAAGGTCGGCGCGATGGTGCAATCGGCGCCGGCCTGCAACGGCTGGACCTACTGGCACTTCAAGACCGATGCAGGCCTCGCCCCCATCGACACCCTGCGCGCCAAGGTCCGCTCGGAGATCGCGGCTTAGGGGATCATCCCCGACATCCATGACGTCATCCTCGGCCTTGTCCCGAGGATCCATGCACGCCGTGGCGGCCGGCAGGACGCCGCGGCTCAGCAGACATCCTGCGCCGACCGCGGTCATGGACCCTCCGGACAAGCCCGAGGGTGACGCTCGGGAGGGGTGGATCTAGAGCAGGTTGTCCAGGCCGGCGCGGGCGGCCTTCAGAAACACGCTGGGCAAGGCTCCGAGGTCGCGGGTCGGCGTCCAGATCAGAGGCTCCGCACCGCCTCGCGCGCGCAGCACCCGCAGGCTCAGGCTGAAGTGGGTGAACACGTGCTCCACCTCTCCGGCGGCGCGCCAGTCGGCGTCGACCGGCGCGGCGGCGAGCGCCTCGGCCTCGCTCCAGGGCGTCGCGCGCCAGTCGCTGGTCGGCAGGGCCAGCATGCCGCCCAGTAGGCCGCGCGGCGGGCGCCTGACCAGGCCCACCTGATCGCCTCGCGTCAGCAGATAAGCGATGCCGAAGCGGTGCGGCCGTGCGGCCTTCGCTGACTTTCGCGGATAGGATTCTGGCGCGCCGCCGGCCAGCGCGGCGCAGAATTCCGCCACCGGACAGCGCTCGCACAGCGGCGACTTCGGCCGGCAGACCGTCGCGCCCAGGTCCATCAACGCCTGCGCCCAATCGCCGGGACGCTCCGCCGTCACCAGTTCGCCGGCCAGCCGCTTGAGCTCGGGCTTGGCGTCCGGCAGCGGCGTCTCCACGGCGAACAGCCGGGCCATCACTCGCTCGACATTGCCGTCGACCACGTTGGCGGGCCGGTCGAAAGCGATCGCGGCGACGGCGGCGGCGGTATAGGCGCCGACGCCGGGCAGCGCGCGCAGACCCTCCTCAGTGGCGGGGAAGACCCCGCCGTGCGCTTGCGCCACCGCGCGGGCGCAGGCCAGCAGATTGCGGGCGCGGGCGTAGTAGCCGAGGCCCGCCCAGGCGGCCATCACCTCGCCGTCGCCCTCGGCCGCCAGGGCGCGGGCGTCCGGCCACCGCTCGGTGAAGGCGAGGAAATACGGCGTCGCGTGCGGCACCGTCGTCTGCTGCAGCATCACCTCGGACAGCCAGACGCGATACGGATCGGCGCGCGCGCCCTGGGCGTGATCGGTAGGTCCCACGCGCCATGGCAGCGCCCGCGCATGGGCGTCGTACCAGGCCAGCAGGTTGGCGCGCAGGCGGTCACGATCCACGCGCCATCGCCTAGCCCATCGCGGCGCTCGGCGGGAGGGGGCCGATGTTGTAGGCTCTTCCGGTCATGAGCCGTTCCCTGCCGACCCGCGACGAAGCGATCCGCATCCTGGCGGCCAAGCGCACCCGCCCGACGCGGCGCGCGCCGCCGACCGCCGGACGCGCGCTGAACAAGCTGGTGCGCGAACTGGACGGTCGCTTCGGCCAGGGACCCGGCGCGCTGCAGGCGCGCTGGCGTGAGATCGTCGGCGAGCAGATCGCCAGGCGCACCGAGCCGGTGAAGCTGACCCGAAAGCGCGCCGGAAGCGCCGCGG
Source organism: Phenylobacterium sp. (assembly GCF_030697305.1). Classification (GTDB taxonomy): domain Bacteria; phylum Pseudomonadota; class Alphaproteobacteria; order Caulobacterales; family Caulobacteraceae; genus Phenylobacterium. The sequence goes on from NZ_JAUYQL010000096.1 coordinate 26,205, forward strand.
CGCTGGAGATCCGCGTGGCCGGCCCGGCCGCCGCGATCATCCAGCATCAGGCCCCGGAGATCCTGGCGCGGGTCAACCTGTTCCTGGGCGAGGGCGCGGTGGACAAGCTGCGGATCGTCCAGGGGCCGTTGCGCGCCGCCGCCACACCGCCGACCGCGCGACGCAAGCCGCCGCCGCTGGACGCAGCCAAGGAAGCCGAACTGGCGCGCGGCCTGGAAACCGTGCCGGACAGTCCGCTGAAGACCGCCCTGCTGGCGCTGGGCCGGGGCGTCATGCGCCGCGAGCGCTGAGCGGACCAACGAAGGCCTTCAGATCGCTGCGCAGGCGGACTAAAAGCCGCGGGCCGGCTTTCAGCGACACTGGGCGACGGCGCGCGGGGAATCGCGCTTTAATCCGTCTCGAAACATCCGAAGGCTTGTCCATGCGTACGACCAACCGCCGCCTGATGATCCTCGCCGCGCTCGCCGCCGGCGCGCTGGCCCTCGCGGCCTGCGACCGCGGCGCCAAGCCCGGCGCGGTCAACGCCGCCGACATGTCGCTGGGCGACCCCGCCGCCAAGATCAAGATGGTCGAGTACGCCTCGCCCACCTGTCCGCACTGCGCCCGCTTCAGCCTCGACGTCTTCCCGGCGTTCAAGGCGAAGTACATCGACACCGGCAAGGTGCACTACACGTTCAAGGAATTCCTCACGCCGCCCAACGACGTGGCGGCCGCCTCTTTCCTGCTCGCGCGCTGCGCCGGCAAGGACAAGTACTTCACTGTCCTCGACACCGTGTTCCGCAGCCAGCAGGAGATGTTCGGCGGCGCGGAGACGCCCCGCGACGTGCTGCTGCGCATCGCCCAGTCATCGGGCATGAGCGAACAGCAGTTCACCGCCTGCGTCGGCGACGAGGCCTCGCTGAAGGCGCTGAACGAGCGCGTCGACAAGGCCATCAAGGTCGACAAGATCAACTCCACGCCCACCTTCCTGATCGACGGCAAGAAGATCAAGGAAGGCGAAATCAGCATGGCCGAACTCGACGCCGCCGTCGCCGCAGCGGGGAAGTAGCGCTCAACGCCCATGCATTTCCAGCGCCTGCGGATCTCGGGCTTCAAGTCCTTCGTCGAACCGACGGAGTTCCGCATCGAGCCTGGAATCACCGGCGTGGTCGGCCCCAACGGCTGCGGCAAGTCCAACATCCTCGAGGCTCTGCGCTGGGTGATGGGAGCCAACTCCGCCAAGGCGATGCGAGCCGGCGGCATGGACGACGTGATCTTCTCGGGCTCCGGGAGCCGGCCCTCCCGCAACCACGCCGAGGTGGCGCTGACCATCGACAACGCCGACCGCAAGGCCCCGGCGGCGTTCAACGCCGACCCGGTGCTGGAGGTCGTGCGCCGCATCGACCGCGGGGCGGGTTCGACCTACCGCATCAATGGCCGCGAAGTGCGCGCGCGAGACGTGCAACTGTTGTTCGCCGACGCTTCGACAGGATCCAACTCGCCCGCCCTGGTGCGCCAGGGGCAGATCTCCGAACTGATCTCCGCCAAGCCGCAGAACCGCCGGCTGATCCTGGAAGAGGCGGCGGGCGTCGCCGGCCTGCATACTCGACGCCACGAGGCGGAGCTGCGGCTGCGCGCGGCGGAAACCAACCTCGCCCGGCTGGACGACGTGGCGCGCGAGCTGGAGAGCGCCCTGGCGCGCCTGCGGCGCGAGGCTCGGGCCGCCGAACGCTACAAGAAGCTCGCCGCGGAAATCCGCAGTCTCCAGGGCGCGCTGGCCTACGCCCGCTGGGCCGAGGCCAAGGCCGCCGCCGAGACGCTGATGGGCGAAGGCGAGGCCGCCGCGCGCACCGTCGAGGAGACGGCCCGCACCGCCGCCGCGGCGACCACCCGCGCCGCCGCCGCCGAGGACGCGATCAAGCCGCTGCGCGAAGCCGAGACCATAGCCGCCGCGGTGCTCCATCGCCTGGCCATCGACAAGGACCGGCTGGAGCGCGAGGCCGAGGCCCAGGCCTCCGAGCTCGAACGGCTGGCCGCCGACCTCGCCCGACTAGGTGCAGACCAGGCGCGCGAGACGCAGATCGTCGAGGACGCGACGCTGGCGCTCGACCGCCTTGCGGGCGAACTCGCGGCCCTGGAGGCCGAGATCGCCGCCGCGCCGACGCGCACGCCCGAACTCGAGGCCGCCGCTGCAAGCGCCGAGGCGGCGCGCGCCCAGGCCGACGCCGCCGTCGAGACGCTCGCCGCCGAGGCCGCCGCCTGGGAGGCCCAGCGCCGCGCCGCCGGCCAGCGGCTGGCCGAGGCCGAGGCGCGGGCGGCGCGCACCCGCCGCGCGCTGGACCAGGCCAGGAGCGAGCGTGAGCGCCTCGACGCCTCTGCGCCCCCTGAGGCCGCCACCGCGCGCGCAGAGCTGGACGCCGCTGAGACCGCACTGGCGATGGCGCGCGCCGCTCTGGATGCGGCGCAGGACGAGCGCGCCGCGGCCGCTGCGGCCGAGACCGCCGCCCGGGACGCTGCCCGCAAGCTCGAAGACCAGCTCAGCCGGTTGACCGCCGAGGCCCGGGCGCTGGCCCAGATCGTGGCGCCCCAGCGACGGGGCGGGTTCGCGCCGGCGCTGGACGTCGTCGGCCCGGAACGGGGCTACGAACAGGCGCTGGCCGCGGCGCTTGGCGACGACCTCGACGCTGCGCTGGATCGCCAGGCGCCGGCATTCTGGGGCGGCGGCGAGGCCGACGCCCCGACCTGGCCCACGGGTGCGCGACCCCTGAGCGCGTTTGTGAAGGCCCCGGCGGCGCTGGCTGCGCGGCTGGCGTTCACCGCTTTGGTGGAGCGCGCCGACGGCGAACGGTTGCAGGCCGACCTGCAGCCGGGCTGCAGGCTGGTCTCGCGCGAGGGCGATCTGTGGCGTTGGGACGGGTTCACAGTGCGTGCCGAGGCGCCACGCCCGGCCGCCGTGCGCCTGCAGCAGAAAGGCCGGCTCGCCGAGGTCGAGGCCGAGATCGAAACGCTGCAGCCGCGCGCCGCCAAGGAAGCCGTCGCCGTCGAGACCGCCCGCGCGCGGCTGGCGCAGGCCGAGGCCGCGCTGAAGGCCGCGCGCGCCGCCGCGCCCGCCGCGGATCAGCGCGTGGCCGTTGCGCGCACAGTCGTCGAGAAGCTGGATCGCGACGCCGCCCGCCGGGAAGCCCACGCCCAATCCCTGGACGACGTCATCGCCCGCTTCGAGGCCGAGCAGGTGGAGTTGGACACTTCGCTGGAGACCGCACGCGCCGACGCCGGGGGCGAAGATGGCCAGACCTCCGATCTCGCCGGACGCCTGGCCCAGGCGCGTTCAGCAGCCGCTCTGGCGCGCGAAAACGCGGCCGCGGCCCGAACCGCCCTCGACGTCGAGGTGCGCGAGCGTGACGGCCGGGCGCGTCGTCTGGACGCCCTGCAGCGCGACCGCGACGACTGGACCCGGCGAGCCCAGGCCGCCGGCCGCCGCGACGCCCAGCTCGCTGAAGCGCGACTGAAAGCGCAAGCTGCGCTCGACGCCGCCCGCGCGGCGCCGGCGACGCTGCAGGCGCGCCTGGAAACCTTGCTGGACGCGTTCGGCGTCGCCGAGGCCCGCCGCGCCAAGACCTCCGACGCCCTTGCCGCCGGCGAGGGTGAACGCGCCGACGCCGACCGCGCCCTGCGCGCCGCCGAGGGCGCGGCTGGCGAGGCGCGCGAACGCCGCGCCGCCGTCGCCGCCCGCCTGGAAGCCGCCCGCGACCGGCTGGAGGAGATCGGCGCGGACCTGAGAGAATCCTCCCGCATGGAGCCGACCGAACTCGCCGCCGCCCTGGCCAGCGAGGCGGTGGCGATTCCCCCCGAGGCCGGCGGCGTGGAGGCGCACCTGCGCAATCTCGAACGTCAGCGTGAAGCGCTGGGCGCGGTGAACCTGCTGGCCGAGGACGAGGCCGCAGACCACGCCGGGCGGCTGGAGACCATGCTGGCCGAACGCGCCGACCTGACCGGGGCGATCGCGCGCCTGCGCCAGGGCATCGAAGAACTGAATGGCGAGGGCCGCGGCCGACTGCTCGCCGCCTTCGAGGTGATCCAGGAGCATTTCCGCACCCTGTTCGCGGCCCTGTTCGAAGGCGGTCAGGCGGAACTGCGGCTGGTCGAATCGGAGGACCCGCTGGAGGCGGGCCTGGAGATCTACGCCTGTCCTCCTGGCAAGCGGCTGGCGACGATGAGTCTGATGAGCGGCGGCGAGCAGGCGCTGACGGCCGCGGCGCTGATCTTCGCGGTGTTCCTGGCGAACCCCGCGCCGGTCTGCGTCCTAGACGAAGTGGACGCCCCCCTCGACGACGCCAATGTCGACCGCTTCTGCAACCTGCTGGACGAGATGCGCAACCGTACCCAGACGCGGTTCATCGCCATCACCCACAACCCGGTCACCATGGCCCGTATGGACCGCCTGTTCGGCGTCACCATGGGCGAACGCGGCGTGTCGCAGCTGGTCTCGGTCGACCTGCGCCAGGCCGAGGCCATGGCTGCGCAGTAGGGCCGCTCCAACGGAGCTCGGCCACAAAATTTTCGAAGATGACGCCGCGCCGCGCGCCCATGTCGCATCCAAAAATTTACCGGCTTGTGGCTCTTATGCCGCAACGCAACATCGCCTGAGCCCGCCCCATGCTGAATCTGCTTTTTTCGCGCCTCGGCGCCCAATGGACCTCCGCCGCGCTGGTGTTCATCGCCAGCGCTCTGGCCGGTCGCTACGCAGCCGAAGGCATGAACACCGTGCAGTGGGCTGGGGCCGCGGCCGCGGTGCTGGGTTCGGTCACGGTCGCGGTGGCCGTGCGCATCTGGCCGGTCCAGCAACCGGTCAAGGAACGGAGCCGGGACTAGTCCTTCGGCCCGGCGTCCACAGTCAGGCCCATGGCGCTGAGCAACCGGCGCTGCTGATCGCCGCCTACATGCATCCCATCGATGCTGCCGAGCTGAAGCACATTCAGCCCGCTGACCTCGGCGTTGCGCAGGTCAGCGCCAGCCATCTTCGCGCCTTGTGTGAGGGCCTGGAAAAGATCGCATCCGCTCAGGTCCGCGTTCTCCAGATCGGCGCCGCTCAGGTCCGCCTCGCGCAGGTTCGACCCCGCCAGGCTGCATCCAGGCAGGCGCGCCTCGCGCAGATCCGCGAGCTCTAGGTTGCAGGCCGAGAATGTCGCCGCGCAACGGATGACCTTGCGTCCGAACGCCTTTCCGAAGTCCGCGCCATGGAACGCCGCGCCGCGCAGGTTGCAGTCGGTCATCTCGATCCCGTAGAGGCCGCAGCGCTCGATCCGCGCGAACGACAGGTCGCACCGCGCGAACCGCGTCTGGTCCATCTGGCTGAAGGCGAACTGCACGCCGGCATGGGCAGGCCCGTCGTCGGCGAAACTGCAGTCCTCGAACGTCGCCTCTCGCAGGTCGGCGCTGGCGAAACGGCAGCGCACCAATCGGCAGTCCTTGAACCGCGCGCCTTGCAGATTGACGCCCGAAAGCTGGGCGTCCGTGAGCGTGCAGCCCACCAGCACGAGGTCGGCGAGTTCGCGGTCGGTCCAGTCGACATCCGACAGATCCACGCCGCTCAGCGTAGCGCCCGACTGCAGCCGCTCGGCCACCGCAGGCCTATTCGGCGGGCGTCAGCGGCACCTGGATCTCGCCGCCGCCGGCTCTGAACTTCGCCGACATCTCGTCGAGGCCCGCCGCCACGTCGTTCTGCTGGGCCGCCTGTTCGCGGATCTCCTGGCTGATCTTCATGGAGCAGAACTTCGGCCCGCACATGGAGCAGAAGTGGGCGGTCTTCATCGCCTCCTTGGGCAAGGTCTCGTCGTGGAACTCACGCGCCGTTTCTGGGTCGAGCCCCAGGTTGAACTGGTCCTCCCAGCGGAACTCGAACCTCGCGCGCGACAGCGCGTCGTCCCAGGTCCGCGCGGTGGGATGTCCCTTGGCGAGGTCGGCGGCGTGGGCGGCGATCTTGTAGGTGATCACCCCCTGCTTCACGTCCTCGCGGTCCGGCAGGCCCAGGTGCTCCTTCGGCGTCACGTAGCAAAGCATGGCGGTGCCGAACCAGCCGATCATCGCCGCCCCGATAGCCGAGGTGATGTGGTCGTAGCCTGGCGCGACGTCGGTGGTCAGCGGGCCCAAGGTGTAGAACGGCGCCACGCCGCAAACCGCGAGCTGCTTGTCCATGTTGGCCTTGATCTTGTGCATCGGCACGTGGCCGGGGCCTTCGATCATCGTCTGCACGCCGTGCTTCCAGGCCACCTGGGTCAGCTCGCCCAGGGTGTCTAGCTCGGCGAACTGGGCGGCGTCGTTGGCGTCGGCGATGGAGCCCGGACGCAGGCCGTCGCCCAGACTGAACGACACGTCGTAGGCTCGCATGATCTCGCAGATGTCCTCGAAGTGGTCGTAGAGGAAGTTCTCGCGGTGATGGGCCAGGCACCACTTGGCCATGATCGAGCCGCCTCTGGACACGATGCCGGTGACCCGCTTCGCCGTCAGCGGCACATAGGCCAGCCGCACGCCCGCGTGGATGGTGAAGTAGTCGACGCCCTGCTCGGCCTGCTCGATCAGGGTGTCGCGGAACACCTCCCAGGTCAGGTCCTCGGCGACGCCGTTGACCTTCTCCAGCGCCTGATAGATCGGTACCGTGCCGATCGGGACGGGCGAGTTGCGCACGATCCAGTCGCGGATGTTGTGGATGTTGCGCCCAGTGGACAGGTCCATGACCGTGTCGGCGCCCCAGCGGATCGACCACACCAGTTTGTCCACCTCGTCGTCGACGGTCGACAGCACGGCGGAGTTGCCGATGTTGGCGTTGATCTTGACCAGGAAGTTGCGGCCGATGGCCATCGGCTCCAGTTCGGTGTGGTTGATGTTGGCCGGGATGATCGCGCGGCCGCGGGCCACCTCCGAGCGGACGAACTCCGGGGTGCAGAAGTCGGGGATCTCGGCGCCGAAGTCCTCGCCGTCGCGGATGGCCGCCTCGCCCTCTCGCCGGCGCAGGTTCTCGCGGATCGCCACATATTCCATCTCGGGCGTGATGATCCCCTTGCGGGCGTACTCGAGCTGGGTGATCGCCGTGCCGGCGCGGGCGCGGTAGACGCGGCGCGGCGCGGAGAACTGCGGGGCCAGCCGCTCGCCTTCCGCGAAGCCGTTGTCCTCGGGCTTCACCGCGCGGGGATCGGCGACGACTTCGATGTCGCCCCGCGACACCACCCACGGCTCGCGGCTGCGAGGCAGGCCCTTGGCGATGTCGATGGTCACCGACGGGTCGGTGTAGGGGCCAGACGGATCGTAGAGGGTCAGCGCCGGCTCGCCCGCGCTCGGATGCACCGCCACCTCACGGAACGGCACGCGGATGTCCGGCCACAGTACGCCCTGCTGGAACACCTTCTTCGAACCCGGGCGTTCGCCGGTGGGGATGGCGGCGGTCTCCAGGGGGGCGTGCTTGTTCATCGCTTCAGCTTCCTTCAGGCGGCGTCCGCCGGGCGGACGTGCGGACTTGGGCGCGGAAAGATTCGGAAGAGGCGTTGTTGCGCATGGCGCGTCTCCCTTCCCTTCGCCGGCATGACCCGGATCAGGTTCTACGGGTCGCGGGCTCGCCCGCCTCTCAGCCGCCTGTGCGCGGCCCCCCGAGGACGCCCGACCTTAGTCCCGATCGGCGCGGAGCCACAAGGCCGTCGCGCGCCCGCGCAACCGCATGCTAGGACGCGATCATGAGCTTGACCCTTGGCCTGCTGGCCGGCGCCAGTCCCGCCGCAGCCCTGAAGTTCCTGACCGAGCTGCAGGCCTCCACGCCCGTGAACTTCGATCGCGACCACATCCGGGTGATCGCCGACATCAATCCCGGCGCGCCGGACCGCGACATCCCGGGCGCTGGCGGGGTCGGCGGCGCGGGCGCGGCTCTGGCCGAGGCCGCCGGCGCGCTGCGCGGCGCGGGCGCCGAAGTGCTGGCGATCGTCGGCAACTCCGCCCACGCCTGGGGCGACCTGATCCAACGCGCCTCCGGCCTGCCGCTGATCGACATGATCCAGACCGCGGCCAGCGCCGCCGGCGAAACCGGCGCGCGCCGGGTCGGGGTGTTAGGCTCGCGCCCGGCGCTGCGGCTCTACCGCGAATACCTGGCCGCCCAATCCATGGGCATCGTCACCCTGCCGGCCGAGCGCCAGCAGGCGTTCACCGAGGCCTTCGCCGAGCTCAAGTCGGGCGATACCAGCGGCGACATGGGCCGGCGGATGGCCGAGCTGTCGTCCGAGCTGATCGCCGACGGCGCGGAACTGGTGATCCTGGGCGCCGCCGAGCTGACCATGGTTCTGAGCGAGGACGACGTCCTGTTCGGGGTGATCGACCCGGCCGAACGACTGGCCCGGCGCTGCGTCTCCGTCTGCCTCGGGCTGGAGCCTACGCCGGTAGCGCTCGAGGGCTGAGGCCCATTTGCGAGCGTAACGGGCGCCGCATGCTCCAGGCGCCCAGAGAGGCGGCGCCGGCGATTGCGAAATCGACCTTGCGGTATTACGAACTTCGCAATTCGTAATAACACGGCCAGTCTCTTCCCATGACATCCGATCCCCTCGCCCAGCTCGCGCGCCTCAGCGTCAGCCTGCCGGCAGAGCTGCTTTCGCAGCTCGACGCCATGGTGGCGGAACGCGAACTGCCCAGCCGCTCGCAGATGATCGCCGAGCTGATCCGCCATGAATTGGCCCTGCATAGCGAGGGCCAGGAGGGCGCGGTGCTGGCCGGCGCGGTGACCCTGATCTACCGCGCCGACCGCGGCCGGGTGCGCCAGGCGCTCGCCCAGGCGCAGGGGTCCTTCGTCAAGGAAGTGATCTCCTCCCAACACGTGTTCCTGGAAGAGGATCAATCGCTGGAGGTGCTGCTGGTGCAGGGCCCGTCCGAGCGGCTGCAGGCGCTGTGCGACGAGCTGCGCAAGGTGCGCGGCGTGCAGCAGATCAAGCTGGTCACCACCACCGCCCTCCTGCCCCCGCTGCATGCGCACGGCGAGGCGGAAGAGGCCGGTAAGCGAGGCGCCCGATGAGCACCGTCGATACGTCCGATCCCAAGGCCGCCCAGGCCCACGCCCGATCCATGGCCGGCACGCGGGTCGAGGCCATGCCGTTCGTCCCGGCCGCCGAGGCGCCCGTCCTGCCCCACGGCGTTGAGCCTGCCGACATGCTCTGGGCCGAGACGGTGGCGGCCGGCGGCTACACGGCGAAGATCCTGGCGCGCGGCGCACGGCTGCGGCTCACCGACCTGCATGGCGAGGCCTGCGCCTCGATGCTGGCGTTCAGCGCCGAGCGGCCCAGCGAGCGGCTGAATGTCGCCGACACGCTCAAGGTCCAGTGGAACGCCTATCTCGGCGCCGGCAAGCTGCTGCTGTCGGACATGGGCCGGGTGATGTTCTCGATCCTGGAGGACACCGCCCAGACCCACGACGCCTTCTGCGGTGCGTCCAACGCGGCCTCCAACGCCCGGCGCTATGGCGATGGCGACAACTGGGGCGACCATCCCAACGCCCGCGACCGATTCAAGCTGGCGGTGGCCAAGTTCGGCCTGGGCGCGCGCGACATCCACCCCTGCATCAATTGGTTCAAGGGCGTGCGCGTCGAACCGGACGGCCAGACCACCTTGCAGGCCGGCCCCTTCATTCCAGCGCGCCAGGTCACCCTGCGCGTCGAGGCCGACGTGATCGTTACCTTCGCCAACTGCCCGCACGTGCTGGATCCGCGGAGCGACTACACGGTGACGCCGTTGGGCGTCGCCGCCTGGCGAGGACCCGCCACGCCAACTGACGACCCTATCCGCAACGCCACACCCGAGGGCCTGCGCGCCTTCCTCAACCTCGAGGATCACCTGCGCCGATGAGCAGCACCGACAAAGCCCTCTCCGGATTGCCCGCCCGCATCGTCGCCGACCAGGTGGTCGCCGCGCGCGCGCCCTGGGATCACGTGGTGCGCAAGGGCCAGACCCTGCGCATCGTCGACCTGGAGGGGAACCAGGCCGTCGACTTCCTGATGTACGCCCTGGCCGACGACGCCGAGCGCTACAGCGCCCAGGACACCATCGCCGCCCAGGGCAACATCTTCCTGCGCGAAGGTTCGGTGCTGTTGTCCAACGAGGGCCAAGCGATGGCCGTGGTCACCGCCACCTCCGTCGCCTACCACGACACCATCGGCGGGGCCTGCAGTTGCGAGAGCAACACCCTGCGCTACGGCCACCACACCAAGAGCCAGCACGCCTGCATGGAGAACTTCCTGCAGGCCAACGCCCGCCACGGCCGCGGCAAGCGCGACATGGTCTCCAACATCAACTGGTTCATGAACGTGCCGGTCGAGGACGACGGCGCGCTGGGCATCGTCGACGGCATCTCCGCGCCCGGCCTCTACGTCGACCTGCGCGCCGAGATGGACCTCGTGGCGGTGGTCTCCAACTGCCCGCAGATCAACAACCCCTGCAACGGCTTCAACCCCACCCCGGTGCGCATGATCATCGCGGAGCCGGCGACGTGAGGCTTTCTACCGAGCGAGTTCGAGAGGCCCGGTCCTAGATGTTCGCCAAGGTCCTGATCGCCAACCGAGGCGCGATCGCGTGCCGGATCATCCGCACGTGCAAGCGCATGGGCGTGGGCTCGGTGGCGGTGTTCTCCGACGCCGACGCAGGCTCGCTGCACGTCCGCCAGGCCGACGAGGCTGTGCGGATCGGACCGGCGCCGGCAGCCGAGAGCTATCTGAACGTCGAGGCCATCCTCGCCGCCGCCAAGGCCACGGGCGCGCAGGCGATCCACCCGGGTTATGGCTTCCTGTCGGAGAACACCGCCTTCGCCGAAGCCTGCGAGGCGGCTGGCGTCGCCTTCATCGGGCCGACGCCTGACAACGTGCGGGCGTTCGGGCTGAAGCACACGGCGCGCGACCTCGCGGTGTCGCACAACGTGCCGCTGGCGCCGGGCACGGACCTTCTGACCGACGCGGCCATGGCGCTCGCCGCCGCCGAACGCATCGGCTTCCCGGTGATCCTCAAGGCCACCGCCGGCGGCGGTGGGATAGGCATGCGAGTCTGTGAGGATGGCCCGGCGGTCGCCGAGGCGTTCGCCGCCGTGGCGCGGTTGGCCGGCGCCAACTTCTCCGACGCCGGCGTGTTCCTCGAGCGCTACGTGCGCCAGGCGCGGCACATCGAGGTGCAGGTATTCGGCGACGGCCAGGGCCGGGTGGTGGCGCTGGGCGAGCGCGACTGCTCGCTGCAGCGGCGCAACCAGAAGGTCATCGAGGAGACGCCGGCGCCCCACCTGCCGACCGCCACCCGCGCGGCGCTGATCGAAGCGGCCGTGCGCCTGACCAGTGCAGTGAATTACCGATCGGCCGGCACGGTGGAGTTCCTCTATGACGCCGAGCGCGACGACTTCTTCTTCCTGGAAGTGAACACCCGTCTGCAGGTCGAGCATGGGGTGACCGAACAGGTCACCGGAGTCGACCTGGTGGAGTGGATGATCCGCGGAGCGGCCGGCGACTACGGCTTCCTCGGCGCTTGGAACGGCGAGGCGCGCGGCGCCTCGATCCAGGCGCGGCTCTACGCAGAGGACCCCGGCCAGGACTACCGGCCGAGCAGCGGCGTGCTCACCGAGGTCGAATTCCCGCAGGGTCCCCGCGTCGACGGCTGGATCGCCGCCGGGACCGAGGTCAGCGCCTTCTACGACCCCCTGCTGGCAAAGCTCATCGTCACCGCGCCGGACCGCGAGGCCGCCGTTGCGGCGCTGCAGGCGGCGCTGGACGCGACCCGGCTGTCCGGCCTGGAGACCAATGTCGAATGGCTGCGGCAAGTGGCGCGCAGCGAAGCCTTCGTTACCGGTCACGTGGCGACCAATGTGCTGGCGACCATCCCCTACGCCCCGCGCACCATCCGGGTGCTCAGCGGCGGGCCGGCGACCACCGTCCAGGACTATCCCGGGCGGCTTGGCTACTGGGACGTGGGCGTGCCGCCGTCGGGGCCGATGGACGCCTTCGCCTTCCGGTTGGGCAATCGGTTGCTCGGCAACGCCGAGAGTGCGGCGGGGCTGGAGATCACCGCGCTCGGCCCGACGCTGGTGTTCAATCACGACGCGGTCGTCTGCCTGACGGGCGCGGAACTGGAAGGCGCGTTGGACGGCACGCCCGTTGCGCCCTATGCGCCGATCGCGATCCACGCAGGCCAGACGCTGAAGCTCGGTCGGGTGAAGGGCGCGGGCCTTCGGGCCTACCTGCTGGTGCAAGGCGGCCTGGACGTGCCGGACTACCTGGGCAGCCGCGCGAGCTTCACCCTGGGCGGCTTCGGCGGCCATGCGGGCCGCACCCTGGCGGCCGGCGACGTACTGCGGCTGGCGCACCTCGACGGTCCGGGCGCGGAACCAGCGCTGGACGCCGGCCTGCGGCCGACGCTCACCAAGGCCTGGACGATCCGCGTGCTGGCCGGCCCGCACGGCGCGCCCGACTTCTTCACGCCCGCCGACATCGCCATGATCCGCGAGACCCCGTGGCGGGTGCACTACAACTCCAACCGCACCGGGGTACGGCTGGTCGGCCCCAAGCCCGAGTGGGCCAGGCGCGACGGCGGCGAAGCCGGCCTGCATCCTTCCAACATCCACGACAACGCCTATGCGGTGGGCGCGGTCGACTTCACCGGGGACATGCCGATCATCCTGGGCCCCGACGGCCCGTCGCTGGGCGGCTTCGTCTGCCCGTTCGTGGTCATCCAGGCGGACCTCTGGAAGACCGGCCAGCTCGCCCCTGGCGACACGGTGAGCTTCGAGGTGGTCGATGACGCGACCGCCCGCGCGGCGGAGGGCGAGCAGGATCGGGTGATCAAGGATCTTGCACCCGCTCACCCCGGCGAAAGCCGGGGCCCAAGCGGGCCTACCGCGTCTGAGGCCGATTCAGCTTGGGTCCCGGCTTTCGCCGGGATGAGCGGTGATGAGGCGGACTCCCCTATCCTCCACATCATCGAGGCGGAGGGCGCGCGGCCTCGCGCGGTGTACCGCCGACAGGGCGATCGGCACCTGCTGGTGGAATATGGGCCGATCGTGCTGGACCTCGAGCTGCGCATCCGGGTGCACGCCCTGATGCTCGAGCTGCAGGCTATGGACCTCGCCGGCGTGCTGGACGTGACGCCGGGCATCCGCTCGCTGCAGGTCCACTACGACGCCCGCGTGCTGCCGCAGGCGCGCTTGCTGGCCGCGCTGGCCGACGCCGAGGACCGGCTGGGCGGGCTGGACGACTTCCAGATCCCCTCGCGCGTGGTCCACCTGCCGCTGTCGTGGAAGGACCCGGCGATCTACGAGACCATCGACAAGTACATGGCCTCGGTGCGCGACGACGCGCCCTGGTGTCCGGACAACATCGAGTTCATCCGCCGCATCAATGGGCTCGCATCGGAGGACGACGTGCGTCGCACGGTGTTCGACGCCCGCTACCTGGTGATGGGCTTGGGGGACGTCTATCTGGGCGCGCCGGTGGCGACCCCGGTCGACCCGCGCCACCGCCTCGTCACCACCAAGTACAATCCCGCCCGCACCTGGACGCCGCCAAACGTGGTCGGGATCGGCGGGGCGTACATGTGCATCTACGGCATGGAGGGACCGGGCGGCTACCAGCTGTTCGGCCGCACCATCCAGGTGTGGAACACCTGGCGCCAGACCAACGCCTTCACCGGCGGCAAGCCCTGGCTGCTGCGGTTCTTCGACCAGATCCGCTTCTTCCCGGTGTCCCACGACGAGCTGGTCGAGTGGCGGCGCGACTTCCCACTCGGCAGGCGCGAGATCCGCATCGAGGAGGAGACCTTCCGGCTCTCCGACTACCGCAGGTTCCTGGCCGACAACGCCGACAGCATCGCGGGCTTCCAGGCGACGCGACAGGCGGCGTTCGACGCCGAGCGGGCGGACTGGGAAGTGCGCGGCGAGTTCGCCCGGGTCGAGGCGTTGTCCGGCGTCGACGACGGCCCGTCCGACACGACCGCGGTGGTCGCGCCCGAGGGCTCCGAGCTGGTCGAGGCGCCGCTGGGCGGCAGCGTGTGGAAGATGCTGGTCAAGGCGGGTGACGTGGTCCGCCAGGGAGAGGTGATCGCGGTGATCGAGGCCATGAAGACCGAATGCGACGTGCCGAGCCCCTCGGCCGGCGTGGTGCGCGCCGTCTACGCGCAGGAGCGCCAGGCGATCGCGCCGGGCGCGCCGATGATCGCCCTGGAGCCGGCGGCGTGAGCGCCCGCCTCTCCGCCCGCGCCATCGCCGCCGACGTCGCGGCCGGGCGCAACACCGCCGTCGCGGTGGCGCAGGACGCGCTCGCCCGAATCGCCGCCTACGACGCGGTGCAGCCGCAGGCCTGGATCTCGCGGCCCGATCCGCAGAGCGTGCTGGACGCCGCCCGTGCGGTCGACGCGCGGATCGCGGCCAGAGAGCGCCTGCCGCTGGCCGGCGTCCCCTTCGCCGTGAAGGACAACATCGATGTCGAGGGCCAGGCGACCACCGCCGCCTGCCCGGCCTTCGCCTACCAACCTGCGCAGACCGCCACGGTCGTCGCGCGGTTGCAGGCGGCCGGCGCGATCCTGGTCGGCAAGACCAACCTCGACCAGTTCGCCACGGGGCTCGTCGGCGTGCGCAGCCCGCACGGGGCGCCGGCCTGCGTCTACA
>NZ_JAUYQL010000063.1 GCF_030697305.1 Phenylobacterium sp.
GAGGGCGTCATCGCCGGGGCGCCGGCCTTCGCCAACCGGCCCCTGGCCAGCATGACCATGGCCGGCCGCGCCTTCGCCGATCCCGCTTCGAAGCCCTCGAAGGCGCAGATCTCGTTGATCAACGACTCGGTGCTGGCGGCGTGCGATGCGAACGACGGGCTGAAGGACGGCCTGGTCACCGAACCGCTGAAGTGCGCCTGGGACCCCAAGGTGCTGGCCTGCAAGCCCGGCCGGTCCGGCGACGCCTGCCTGACCCCCGCCCAGGTGGCGGGCGTGCGGGCGGTCTATCAGGACCACCATGCGGCGGACGGGACCTTGGTGACCTTCGGGCTGCCCAAAGGGTCGGAGCTGAGTTCCTACGGCTTCTTCGTCACGCCGACGCGCGACATCCAGTATGTCTGGGGCATGCACCACCAGGCGGCCGGCCTGGAGCGCGACGCCGACCTTGACCTCTCCAAGAACGATCCGGTGGCCAACTACGCCGGCGAGCGGAACGCTCTCTCGAACGTGCTGATCTACAGCGAGAACCCGGACATCTCGCCGTTCATGCGCCGCGGCGGCAAGCTGCTGATGTGGACCGGGACCTACGACCAGCTGATTCCGGCGCGTTCGACCTACGACTACTTCGAGGCGATGCGCAGGGTGACCGACGTGCAACTCAAGGCGGGCGCCAGCAAGATCGAGGTGACGGATCGCACGCGGCTGTTCACCGCCGTGGGCGTCTCCCACTGCGGCGGCGGCGCGGGTCCGGGGCGGTTCGATGCGTTGTCGGCGCTGGAGGCCTGGGTCGAGAAGGGCGAGGCGCCTTCTCAGCTCGTCGCCAGCGATCCGGAGGGCGCTACGCCACGCCGCTCGCGCCCGATGTGCCAGCACCCGACCCTGCCGCGCTACAAGGGCGGCGACCCCAACAGCGCGGCGAGCTTCACGTGCGGCTAGTCGGCTCGCGCCGATGATCGCCGGGTTGCGGGCCGAAAGCGGCCAGGAAGGTCTCAACTGACTGGTCCACCTCGAGGCGGATCTCCGTGTCGTCGGGCTCGGGGACGGCGTTGCACATCCGGGCCTTCCACAGCCGGCTCTGGCAAAGGCCGATCAACTGCTGTGCGGCGACCATCGGATCGCAAGGGGGCCGGTGGCCGCCGACTAGGGTCTCGTTAACCATAAACTCGCATGCTCGCCGCTTACGGCTGTGCGAGGAGGCTCAGTTGACGGAAGACCACGCTCTCTGCGTCGCTAAGCGCCTGGCCGAGGCGATCGGCGCGGCCACGATCGAGTCCCGCCCGAGCGAGAACTTCTACATCGAGGACGCCTTCGCCCCTGAAGTGTTCCAGGAAATCCTCGCCCGCCTGCCGGCCGACGAGGCGCTGGACGACATTCGCCACCCCGACGCCGTCGCGCCGGATGGCCGCGTCACCCGCAAGCTGCTGGACTTCACCGAACAGTCGTTGGAGCGGCTGGATGCGGCCGACCGCGAGTTCTGGCGAGGCCTGACCCAGGCGCTGACCTCCCAGACGCTGCTGAACGCGCTGGCCGCCAAGTTCCGCGTCACCCTGGAGACGCAATACGGCGCCGACCGCCCTGCGATGACCGCGGTGCCGCTGCTCTACCGCGACCTGCCGGGCTACCGCATCGGCGTGCATCCGGACGCGGCGACCAAGATCGCGACTCTGCAGTTCTACCTGCCGGCCGACGATAGTCAGGTCCACCTGGGCACCACGTTCCACGAGCGTACGCCGGACGGCTTCCAGGAGCTGAAGACCAATCCGTTCAAGCCCAATTCGGCCTACGGATTCGTGCGCACCGACGAGAGCTGGCACAGCGTCAAGGAGCTCGGGCCCGACGAGGCGATCCGCAACTCGCTGGCGCTGACCGTCTACCACCGCGGCCTTCAGTATAGCTCGGCGATGTAGCCATGATCGACGTCGACGTGGCGAGCGCCCTGGGCCTGGGCGATGTGGGCGTCACCTCGACCCCGGCGGGCCCAATCTTCTTCGCCCGCCAGGGCAGCGGCTGGCGCTACGACACCCTGCTCACCAAGGAGCCGGAGACTATCGAGTGGATCGACGGCTTTGAGCCCGGCGAGACGCTGTGGGACATCGGCGCCAACGTCGGCGTCTATTCGCTGTACGCGGCCAAGCGGGGATTACGGGTCCTGGCCTTCGAGCCGCATTTCGCCAACTACTTCCACCTGTGCGCCAACATCATGCTCAACGGCCTGCAGGACCAGATCACCGCCTATTGCCTGGCCTTCGCGCAAGCGCCGGCGGCCAGCACCATCAACCTCGCCGACGTCAGCTTCGGCCACTCCATGTCCAGCTTCGGCAGCGACCTGGATTTCCGCGGGCGCCCCTATGAGGTCGCCTTTCGGCAGGGGATGATCGGCTACGACATCGATGGTTTCTGCCGCGACCTCGGCGTCGCCGTCCCCGACCATGTGAAGATCGATGTCGACGGCATCGAACTCGACATCGTGCGCGGCGGCCGCTCCGTGCTGGCCGACGCGCGCGTCAAGTCGGTGTCCATCGAGCTGATCGAGACCGACGCGGCCCAGGTCGCCGGCGTCGACGAGGTGCTGGGCGCGGCGGGGCTGACCTTCATCCACAAGAAGCAGAATCCGGAGTTCCGCGACACGCCCACCGGCGATGTGCTGAACTTTCTGTACCGGCGCCCCTAGAATCCCACGCCGGCGAGGCGGCGGTTCTCCTGCTCCAGGTCCTTGGCCCAACTGGCGAGGCCGAAGCGTCGTGTGTCGATCTGGCGGGCGAACAGGCCCGGGCTGCGGCGCCACAGCGGCAGGTTGGCCAGCGCGCTGGCGCACTGCGAGCCCATGTCGATCACCTCGGCCAATTCCTGCAGCCCGAAGGGCAGGGGGCTGGCTGCGTCGCCGATGACCTCGGTTGTGGGGGCTCGGGCGGCCTCCAGGGCTTCGCGCACGCCAGCCTCGAAACAGGCGCGCGCCGCGCCTTCGTCTCCAGCGGTCAGGTGCAGTCGGCCTTCGAAGAAGCTGGCGGCCACGGTCTTCGTGGCCAGCAGCGGCGAGAACGCGCGCCAGTCGAGCTCGGCGGCCTTGCGGTACCAGGCGATGGCGCCGGCATGGTCGCCCGTGAGCTCCATCAGCTTGCCGGCCAGGAAGGCGTGGGAGATGCGCCAGCGCGCGGTGTGCGCGTCGCCGCCGTTGTCGCCTGCCGCCTCGTAACTCTCGATCAGCCCGATGACGTTCGGCACGTCGTCCAGGCTGCGACCCTCGAGTACGCGATAGCCTAGCACGGTGATCGCGCCGCCGCGGTCCGGGGAATCGGCGCGGGCGTTCTCGGCGATCATCAGCGCCAGGCGGAAAAGCTTGTCGTCGTCGCGCAGCCGTTCGCCCATCTGAATCAGCGTGCGGTAGAGATATGGGTTGTCGTAGGAGCCGGCGAAATCCACCACGGTGGGCAGGCTCGCGCCGTCGGCGGCGGCGAACTGCGGATGCCGGAAGTCGGCGATCTGCGCCTCGTCCGCGGCGAAAGGGTTGGCCGAGACCACCGCCAGCAGCCACTCGGTGTCGTCGTTGGCTTCCATCGGCCACTGGCGCAGCAGGCGCGGAGATTCCGGCAGCTTGAAGCCGCCCGGCGCCGACTGCACGTACTTGGACTCCAGGATGAAGTGCTGGCCGAGGCCCTGTGCAAGCTTGTCCCAATCGAAGACGTGCAGGTGGTGGGGATTGGGGTCCTCGCCGGTCTCGTCCATCCAGCGGTCGGGCACCGAACAGACGACGCGGCCGTCAGGCTTCAGCACCCGGCGAAAGGCGGCGACCGCGGCCTCCCAGTCGGGCACGTGTTCGAGCGTCTCCATCGAGACGATCAGGTCGATGGAGCTGTCGGCCACACCCTCCAGAACGGCCACGTCGCCGGCGGCGTAGCGCAGGCCGGGCCCGCCGTAGTTGGCCTGCGCGTACTCGGCGGTCTCCGGGTCCAGGTCCATGCCCAGGAAGTCCGCGCCGCGCGACAAAGCCGCCAGCACGGCGGTGCCGTATCCCAGGCCGCAGGCGCAATCCAACACCCGGTCGCCGGGCCGCACGTACTCCGCCGCCAGCGAATAGCGCACGACATGGGCGTCGGCGCGCGAGCCGGACTCGCGCAGCATGTCCATGTGCAGGCCGCGGTCTTTCTGCAGGTCCTCCACCGACCAGCGCGCGGCGGCCGCCGCCGGGATCCGCTGGTAGAAGTTGACGATTCCATAGGCCGTGTCGTTCAGGCCCTCGTACTCGTGGGTCAGCAGGCCGGCGGGGTGGCGGCGCCAGCCGGCCGCGAACAGCACCTGGTCGCCCTCCCAGCGGTTCACCTCGAGGCAGCGCAGCACCAGGGTGTCGGCGCTCTTGAAGCCCGACAGGGCGCGCAGGATCGGCGCGATCGGGCTGACGCCAGCGAGGTCGAGGATGACCACGTCGAACGCCTCGCCCACCGCGTCCTCGGCGCGGCGCGCGCGGCAGCCGTTCAGCGCCAGTTCGCGGACCAAGGCGTCGTCCTCGGATGCGCCGACATGGACCATTGAGCCGGCGCCGACGCGCTCGACGATGGCCTTGGCGAATTGGATGCTCATACGCGGCTCCGCGAGGGGGGCTTCGGACCGTCGGACCCTCGCGCGCGTGGAGAAATTTAGCGTTAACGGAAACCAAATGCCCAGCGCCTAGGACCAGAGCCAAGGATCATCGCCCTGCTCGAAAGGCGCACCCTCATGACCGAACGGTCGATCACCCCCGATCGCCTGGCCAGCGCCCTCGACGGCGCGCCCGCCGGCCTGAAGGTGCTGTCGCTGGACTGCTTCGACACCCTGATCTGGCGCAACACGCATGCGCCGCGCGACGTGTTCGCCGAGCTGTTCTCCGACACCGCGGGCGTCTACCACCGCATGTGGAGCGAGGAGGCGGCGCGCGAACGCGCCATGGTCCGCCACGAACGCTCCGAGATCACCATCGCCGAGATCTACGATGGGTTGCTGGAAGACGCCGACCCTGCCGAGCGCGCAGACGCGATCGCCCGTGAGCTGGCGGCCGAGACCCGGCACACCTTCGCCTTCGCCCCCACCGTGGCGCTGATGCGCGCGGCGAAAGCGCGCGGCATGAAGGTGGTGGTGGTCAGCGACATCTACCTCAGCCGCGACCACCTGGAAGCGCTGATCCGCTCGGCCGCCGGCGACGAGGTGCTGGGCCTGATCGACCGGATCTTCTGTTCCAGCGAGTACGGCGTGACAAAGTCGACGGGCCTGTTCCGTGATGTCCTGCGCGAGTTGGCCGTTCCCGCCGGCGCCGTTCTGCACCTGGGCGACAACCGCGTCCCCGACTACGAAGCGCCGATCGCCATGGGTATCAAGGCGATCCACCTGGAGCAGTTCGACGAGGCGACCACCCAGCGCCTGCGGCTGGAGGCTGCGGTCAGCGCGATCATCGAGCCGGCCGGCATGGCCGCCCAGGCGATTCGCCAGCCGCACCGCGCCCAGATCGCCATGGTCGGCGCCGACGTCTCACCGGCGCCACGCTTCGGCTACGCGACCCTGGGCCCCATCCTCCACGGCTTCGCCCGATGGGTGAAGGACGAGGCGAAGGCGCTTCGTCAGCATACGGACGGTCAGGTGCGCCTGGTGTTCCTGATGCGCGACGGCCACCTGCCGCGCAGGGTCTACGAGGCGATCGCCGACGCCGACGGTCCGCCCGTCTCGTCGCTGGAGCTCAGCCGGTTCACCGCCACGGCGGCGGCGATGACCGATGCGGAGAAGATCCGCCGCTTCGTCGAGAGCGAGCTGACCATCACCCGCCAGGACGTCATCGCCCGCCAACTCCTGTTCGATCGCGACGAGGTGAAGCGCCTGGTGCGCGACGCCGACGGATCGGCCGCCGCATTCGCCGAGGCCGTGCTCGCGCCCAAGTCGATCGAACGGATCATCGCCCGATCGACCGCCTTCGCCGCGCGGCTGATCAAGTACGTCGCCAAGGAAACCGGCGCGCGGGCCGGCGACACCCTGGCGCTGGTCGACCTGGGCTATAACGGCACCGCCCAAAACCAGATCGCGCCGCTGTTCGAGACCGCGCTCAAGGTCAAGGTCGCCGGCCTCTATCTGCTGTTGCGCGCCCAGGAGCGTACCCGCCACGACAAGCGCGGCTTCATCGGTCCGGACCACTACGACTTCACGACGCTGTCGGGCCTCAGCACCAACGTCTCGGTGTTGGAGCAACTCTGCACCGTGGCGCAAGGCTCGGTCGTCGACTACACGGCCGACGGCAAGTCGGTGCGGGCCAAGGTCAGCGTCAAGGGCCGCCAGAGCGCGGTGCGCGAGGCGATCGGCGAGGCCTGCGTCGACTATGCGCGAAGCTACGGTCAGGCGTTCGTCCGACCGCCGGCTTCCGACGACGCCGACGCCAGCCGCCAGGCCGCTGCGGCCGCCATGGCCCGTCTGATGTTCCTGCCGACCAAGGACGAGATCGATGTGCTCAAGGACTTCGAGCACGACGTGAACCTCGGCACCGAGGACATGTTGAAGCTGTTCGACGCCGACCGCGGGGCCGAGGGCTTGCGCCAGAGCGGGCTCTACTACCTGAAGAACGCCGACCGGATGTACCTGCCGGCCGAGATCCGCGACGAGGGCCTGCCGCTCAGCCTGGCGCTGCTCACCCAGCGGCGGTTCGGGCTTCAGCTCCGCTACGCCGATTTCCTGCACAAGCCGACGATGATCCCGATCATGGTCGCCGGCGGCGGTTCGGTGGAGCTGACCCAGGTCGAGGCCTACGCCACCCACGACGGCTACTTCCGCGCCACCGCGCCGGTGGGCGACTGCCGCTTCGCGATCGGACTGCAGTTCGGCAAGCTGTATGAGTTCGTGCAGATCGAGGCCGTGTCCTTCGCGCCGCTGCAGGACCTGGAAGTCAAGGTGGGTCATGCCCTGGCGGCGCCCATTCCCGCCCAGCGCCTGTACGAAGGCATGAGCGAGGCCGCGCCGGGCCTGTTCCGCTGCGACGACGAGAACGCCTTCATGATGGTCCCGCCGCCAGCCCGCAACGACGACCGGCCGATGGTTCTGAACGTGATCTTCCGCCCGATCGCTGAACGGGCGCCCTCAGCCGGTCAGGTCGTCGCGGCCTGAACCGGCCGACGGCAAAGCTGCGAGATTGCATGCAGGCCTGCATTTTTTGGGCGCGCGCCTGCCCGCCTCTCGTATAGAACGCAGCCGTGCCTGCCCTGGCGGCAGGCGGGACGTTCCGGGGGCGGGCGAAGGGCCGGTTCAAGGATTCCAGCGTCTTGACCTCAAGCCGAAGATCATCACTTGCGCGCCATCAAACGCCTGCTCGTCGCCAACCGGTCGGAAATCGCCATCCGCGTGTTCCGCGCCGCCGCGGAAATGGGGATCGCCACGATCGCGATCTATGCCGAGCAGGACAAGCTGTCGCTGCATCGGTTCAAGGCTGACGAGGCCTATCTGATCGGCGCCGGGATGGGGCCGATCGAGGCCTATCTGTCGATAGACGAGGTGATCCGCGTCGCGCTCGAGGCCAAGGCCGACGCGATCCATCCCGGTTACGGTTTCCTGTCGGAGAGCCCCGAATTCGCCGAGGCCTGCGCCGCTGCTGGCATAGCCTTCATCGGTCCCAGCCCCACCACCATGCGCGCCCTTGGCGACAAGGTGGCGGCGCGCAACCTGGCGATCTCCGCCGGCGCGCCGGTGATGCCAGCGACCACACCGCTGCCGAACGACCCGTCGGAGATCAAGCGGATGGCCCAGGCCGTCGGCTATCCGGTGATGCTGAAGGCCTCGTGGGGCGGCGGCGGGCGCGGCATGCGCCCGATCGAGTCCGAGGGCCAGTTGCTGGACGCCGTGGCCTCGGCCCGGCGCGAGGCCAAGGCGGCGTTCGGCAAGGACGAGGTCTATCTGGAGAAGCTGGTCCAGCGGGCGCGGCACGTCGAGGTGCAGTTGCTGGGCGACAACCACGGCAACCTGTTCCACCTGTTCGAGCGGGACTGCTCGATCCAGCGCCGCCACCAGAAGATCATCGAGCGCGCGCCGGCCCCCTATCTGGACGAGGCGCAGCGTGCGGAGCTTTGCGAGGCGGCCCTGAAGATCGGTCGCGCCGCCAACTACGTGGGCGCGGGCACCGTCGAGTTCCTCATGGATGTGGACACCGGCGCGTTCTATTTCATCGAGGTCAATCCGCGCATCCAGGTGGAGCACACCGTCACCGAGACGGTCACCGGCATCGACATCGTCAAGGCGCAGATCCGCATCACTGAAGGTGGACGCCTGGGCGTCGCCGAGGAGACCGGGGTGCCGCCGCAGGCCGAGCTGCGGCTCAGCGGCCACGCGCTCCAGTGCCGGATCACGACCGAGGACCCCGAGAACAACTTCATCCCCGACTACGGCCGGATCAGCGCCTATCGCGGCGCGTTCGGCTTCGGCATCCGCGTCGATGGCGGCACCGCCTATTCGGGCGCCGTGGTCACCCGCTTCTACGATCCGCTGCTGGAGAAGGTCACCGCCTGGGCGCCGACGCCGGCCGAGGTGATTGCGCGGATGGACCGGGCGCTGCGCGAGTACCGGATCCGCGGGGTGGCGACGAACCTCGCCTTCGTCGAGGCCGTGCTGGCGCATCCGAAGTTCCAGTCGAACGCCTACACCACCCGCTTCATCGACGAGACGCCGGAGCTGTTCCGCCGCAGCGCCCGGCGCGACCGGGCGACCAAGCTGCTGCGCTATGTCGCCGACGTCAGCGTCAACGGCCAGCCCGAGGTCCGCAACCGTCCCAGGCCCTCGCCCCAGGCCCGCAAGCCCGTGGCGCCGGTGTTCGCGCCGGCTGCGTCGGCCGACAGCGCGCGCAAGCGCCTGGAACGTCTCGGGCCCAAGGGTTTCGCCGACTGGATGTTGGCCCACGACCGGCCGCTGGTCACCGACACCACCATGCGCGACGCCCACCAGTCGCTGCTGGCCACCCGGTTCCGCACCATCGACATCGCCCGCGCCGCGCGCGCCTACGCCGACGGCCTGCCGGAGCTGATGTCGCTGGAGTGCTGGGGCGGGGCGACCTTCGACGTCGCCATGCGCTTCCTGCTGGAGGACCCGTGGGAGCGGCTGGCGATGCTGCGCGAACGCACGCCGCATGCCCTGATGCAGATGCTGCTGCGCGGCGCCAACGGCGTCGGCTACGCCAACTATCCCGACAACGTGGTGCGCTTCTTCATCCGCCAGGCGGCGGACGCCGGCGTCGACCTGTTCCGGGTGTTCGACTGCTTCAACTGGGTCGAGAACATGCGCGTCGCCATCGATGCGGTGGCCGAGGCCGGCAAGATCGCCGAGGGTGCGATCTGCTACACCGGCGACATCCTCGATCCCTCGCGGCCCAAGTACTCGCTGGCCTACTACGTGGGCGTGGCCAAGGAGCTGGAGGCCGCCGGCTGCCACGTGCTGGCGATCAAGGACATGGCCGGGTTGCTGAAGCCCGCGGCGGCCAAGGTGCTGATCACCGAGCTGAAGCAGCAGGTCGGCCTGCCGATCCACCTGCACACCCACGACACCTCCGGCATAGCCGGGGCGACGATCCTGGCCGCGGTCGACTCCGGCGTCGACGCCTTCGACGCGGCGATGGACGCGATGTCCGGCACCACCTCGCAGCCCTGCCTGGGCTCGATCGTCGAGGCGCTGCGCGGCACGCCCCGCGACACCGGCCTCGATCCCGAGGCGATCCGTTCGATCAGCTTTTACTGGGAGGCGGTGCGCGGCCAGTACGCGGCGTTCGAGAGCGATCTGAAGTCCGGCGCCTCGGAGGTCTATCTGCACGAACTGCCGGGCGGCCAGTTCACCAACCTGCGCGAACAGGCCCGCGGCCTCGGCCTGGACTCCCGCTGGCATGACGTGGCCCGCGCCTACCGTGCGGCCAACGACATGTTCGGCGACATCGTCAAGGTGACGCCGTCTTCGAAGGTCGTCGGCGACATGGCGCTGATGATGGTCTCGCAGGGGCTGACGCCCAGCGACGTGCTGGACCCCGCGCGCGACGTGGCCTTCCCGCAGTCGGTGGTGGAGATGCTGCGCGGCGACCTGGGGCAACCGCCTGGCGGCTGGCCCGCCGATCTGCAGAAGAAGGCGTTGAAGGGCGCCGAGGCCTATACCGCGCGCCCCGGCTCGCTGATCCCGCATGCCGACCTGGAGGCGGTGCGTACGGCCGTCAGCGCCCGCGTCGGCCGTCAGATCGACGACAAGGGCCTGGCCTCGTCGCTGATGTATCCGAAGGTGTTCGAGGACTTTTGCGCCAGCGACCGCGCCTATGGGCCGGTGTCGCGGCTGCCGACGCCGACCTTCTTCTACGGCATGAGCGTTGGCGAGGAGATCGCCGTCGAACTGGAACGCGGCAAGCGGCTGGTGGTCACCCTGCGCGCGATCGGCGAGGCGGACGACGACGACGGGCTGGTCTCGGTGTTCTTCGAGCTCAACGGCCAGCCGCGGGTGGTCAAGGTTCCCGACCGGTCCGTCACCGGCAAGACCGCCGTGCGGCCCAAGGCCGACGACGAGGACGAGGGCCATGTGGCGGCCCCGATGCCGGGCGTGGTCTCCTCGATCAGCGTGCAGGAGGGTCAGACGGTGGCGCGCGGCGATCCGCTGCTGTCGATCGAGGCGATGAAGATGGAGACCCAGCTCTACGCCCAGGTCTCCGGCATGGTCGCCAAGCTGCACGTGACCCCGGGCGCCGCGATCGACGCCAAGGACCTGCTGATCGAACTGGTCGTCGTCGACGAGCCGGTCCTCGAGACGTTGGACTAGACCGGCTCCGAGCCCATAGGGTCCGCGCCGCCAATCAGGAGCTGCCTATGAGCGATCTCGAACGACGTCAGCTGGGCCGGACCGGCCTTTCGGTCACCGTGCTGGGCTTCGGCGCCATGGACCTGGGCGGGCCGCCCGCCGCCAACGAGATCACCGACGACGAGGCGGGCGCGGTCCTGAACGCGGTGCTCGACGCGGGCATCAACTTCATCGACACGGCGGTCTGCTACGGCGTCAGCGAAGAGCGGATCGGCAAGGCGATCTCCGGGCGCCGCGACGAGTTCGTGCTGGCCACCAAGTGCGGCTGCACGCCGGGCGCTGGCATGGGCGGACCCCACGTCCATACCCAGGAAAACATCCGCGCCGGCGTCGAGCACAGCCTGCGCACCATGAAGACCGACCACCTGGACGTGGCGCAGTTCCACCGCAGCCTGACCCGCAAGGGTTGGGAGGAGGACGGAGCGCTAGAGGAACTGCTGAAGCTGAAGCAGGAGGGCAAGGTCCGCTACATCGGCGTCTCGGGCACGCTGCCGGAGCTCGCCGAGCAGGTTGATGCGGGTGTGTTCGACGTCTTCCAGATCCCGTATTCCGCATTGCAGCGCGAGCATGAGGCGATCATCGCCAAGGCCTCTGCGGCCGGAGCGGGCATCATCATCCGCGGCGCCGTGGCCCGTGGCGCACCCGATAACTGGGATAAGCGCTACTACATGCTGAGCCGCGACGAGATGACCGGTCGCTGGGAACAGGCCAAGCTCGACGACCTGATGGATGGCATGGGCCGCATCGAGTTCATGACCCGCTTCGCGCTCGCCTCGCCCGATCTCGACACCACGATCATCGGCACCAAGAGCCTTGAACACCTGCGCAGCAACGTCGAGGCCGCGCGCAAGGGGCCGCTGCCCGCCGACGTCGTCGCCGAAGCCAAGCGACGGCTGGACGCCACGGCGTCGCGGCCGTCCTAGGAAGGGCGTTAGCTTCCCGCCCAAGGATCGTAGGCTGAGTTCACCACCACGCGCGCGGCGGAATCGCGATGACGCTACGCCGCCCGCATCGTAGAAGCGGATGACGCCTGGGCGGCGGGTATTGGGGAACCACGATGGCTGAGACCGGCGCCACGTCCGATCTGTCTCCGGTCGGCGCCGTGGGGCTGACGCCCATGCAGCGTCTGCGCAACATCCTGGGTGGATCGGCAGGCAACTTCGTCGAGTGGTTCGACTGGTTCGCCTATGTCTCCTTCGCCATCTACTTCTCGTCGGCGATCTTCCCGGACGACGACCAGACCACCCGGCTGCTGAAGACCTATCTGCCGTTCGCCCTCGGCTTCGTGGCGCGGCCGCTGGGCGCCTATCTGATGGGTGTCTACGCCGACAAGGCGGGGCGCAAGGCGGCGCTGACCTTGTCGGTGTCGCTGATGTGCGCGGGCTCGCTGATGATTGCGCTGATCCCAACCGGCGGCCAGATCGGCCTGCTCGCGCCGGTGCTGCTGACCATCGCGCGGATCGCCCAGGGCCTGTCGGTCGGCGGCGAGTACGGCGCCTCGGCCACCTACGTCAGCGAGATGTCCAGTCGCAAGCATCGCGGGTTCTGGTCGGGCTTCCTCTATGTGACGCTGATCGCAGGCCAGCTCGCCGCCGTGCTGCTCCTGGTGATCCTGCAGCAACTGCTCACCGAGGCGCAGCTCCAGGCCTGGGGCTGGCGCATCCCGTTCGTCATCGGCGCGATGTTCGCCGTGGTGGTGTTCTGGATCCGCATGCGCATGCACGAGACCCCGGCTTTCGCCACGGCCGGTGAACATGAGTCCCGCGGCAAGTCGATGATGCTGTTCACCCACTATCCGCGAGAGACGGCGATGATCTTCGTGCTCACCGCCGGCGGCGGCGCGGCCTTCTACTTCTTCACGACCTACATGAAGGACTTCCTGGTCAACAGCGCGGCAGGGCCGGGAGGCGACGGCTTCGGCAAGGAGGCCGCAGCCCTGATCACCACCGCCCTGCTGGTCTGCTTCATGGCCATGCAGCCGCTGGTCGGCTGGCTGTCAGACCAGGTGGGCCGCAGGCTGATCCTGATCGCCAGCTTCGGGCTCGGGGCGTTGATGACCTATCCGATCAGCATGGCGATCATGGCGGCGACCACTGCGAGCCAGGCGTTCCTGCTGTGCCTGCCGCCGCTGGTCGCGCTGACCGGCTACACCGCGATCAGCGCGATCATCAAGGCGGAGCTGTTCCCCGCGCATCTGCGCGCCTCAGGCGTCGCGGTGCCCTATGCGCTGGCTCAGGCGCTGTTCGGCGGCAACGTCGGCACGACGGCGCTGTCGCTGAAAAAGGCCGGGCACGAACCGGTGATGTTCTGGATCATCGCCGGCCTGCTGGCCGCTGGCCTGGTGGTCGCCGTGCTGATGCGCGACACCCGCCGCCACAGCCTCATCCTCGAAGATTGAGCTAGGCGATCAGCGCCTGCGGCTCGGCGTCATCGGGCCGCTCCAGCTCATCCAGCGCCGCACAGAGCTTCTTGATGTCCAGCGGTTTGGCAAGAAAGGCGTCGAGGCCGGCGGCGATATACTCGGCCACCTGGTGCTTCATGGCGTTGGCGGTCAGGGCGAGGATGGGCGTGTGGCCGCCACGTTCGGCTTCCAGTTCGCGGATACGCCGGGTGGCGGAGATGCCGTCCATCTCCGGCATCTGGATGTCCATCAGGATCAGATCGAAAGACCCCGTATCCCACGCCTCGACCGCCTCGCGGCCGTTCTCGACGATCACCGCGGTGAGGCCCAGCGACTGCAGCACAGTCTTCAGCACCAGTTGATTTGTCGGATTATCCTCGGCCGCGAGAATGCGCAGCGACCCGACCGGCGTGGCGGCCGGCGTCTGGGTGTCGTCAACCTGCGGCTCAGGACCAATCCATTCCAGTGGTAGTTCCAACGTGAACCTGGAGCCCTCACCGACGACGCTGGAGAGGGTAATCTCGCCGCCCATCAGCCTGGCGAGGTCCTGGGCGATCGCCAGGCCCAGGCCTGCGCCGCCAAAGCGCCGAGTGTGGGCGTCGTCGGCCTGAACGAACTTGGCGAACAGCCCGGACTGCAGATCGGCCGAGATCCCCGGACCAGTGTCGGTGACGCACAGGATGAGGCGGTGTGCGCCGTCCGCTTCGCGCGCCTCGATGGTCACGCCGACCCGCCCACGCTCGGTGAACTTCACTGCGTTGGACGCCAAGTTGTAGAAGATCTGCCGCAGCCGCGAGCAGTCGCCGCGCCACACGCCGCGGGCGCTGTCAGCGGTCTCCACCTCGAAAGCCAGGCCCTTGGCTTCGGCGAGCGCGGCGAAGGCCGCGCACGCGCCGCGCGCCATGTCGGCAAGATTGAACGGCGCCACCTCGAGCTCCAGTTTCCCGGTCTCGATCTTGGAGAGGTCGAGCACATCGTCGAGGATCGCCAGCAGCGCTTCGCCCGATTGGCGGATCACCGCGACACGGTCCTGTTCCTCAGCGGCGAGGTCGCCGCGCTGCAGCACCTGGGCCATGCCGAGGATGCCGTTCAGCGGCGTACGGATCTCGTGGCTCATGTTGGCCAGGAACTGGGATTTTGCGTGGTTGGCGGCCTGGGCCGCGTTGCGCGCCTGGACCAGATCGACCATCGCGTGACGCAGCGAACGCAGGTTCATGCGAAGGGCGCCCATGGCCAGCAACAGTCCAAGGCCCAGGACGGCGGTCGCCGCGGTGACCATCGGCAGCGCTGCCGACAGCAGTTGGCGCCCGGGGCGCTGCGGCGTCCAGACTATAGTGGCGACGGTCGCGCCAGAGGGCGTGCGAAGCGCGGCATGGGCGAGGTCGGGGCCAAGCGCGGTCGCGCCGACGATCAGCTGCGGCTGTTCCAACAGATAGTGGGCCGACAGCTTGGCGAATGGGGCGTCGAACCGCACCGCGGTCACCAGCACCGGCGCTCGGGCGCCTCGGGGCAGCACGGTCCCGAAGTCCGGCTGGATCAGCGTCGCGGTGACCAGATAGGGCGCGCCCCCGATGATCTGCGGCGTGCTGGCGCGGATCGGCGTCGAGATGACCTTTGTTCCGGTCGGGTCGGGCTTCAGCGCGCCGCGCGCCGCTTCCTGCTCGCGCAAAGCCCGCACCAGCGGGATGGCGGCGCTGGTCAACGCCGTGAGCGATCGGGTCGGGACCTCGCGTCCGCCGGACATCGCGTAGAGGGGATCTCCTGAACCGGCGAAAACCACGGCGTTCTGCATCTTCACCGACTGATCGATGAAGGCGCCGATATTGGTCGACACCCATTCATGGTCGAAAGCGCCGTCGATATGCGCGACGGCCTCGTCCCACTGGGTGACGGATGTCAGGGAGTCTTCGATCTCGCGGATCTGCGAGCGGACGCCGTTCTCGACCAGCCGGATTTCCCGACCCTCGCTGATCACGTCCACCCGCGCCGACCAGAAGAACAGCGCGGCGAAGAGCAGGGCGACGGTCAGCAACCCTGCGCCCAGCGCCAGGGCGAACACCCGATTGGTCGTCCCTTCGCCGGAGATCGTTCCGTATCCGCGCCGCTCGGCGCCCAAGTGCAGGCTCGGCATCAATCCTGCCCGTCGCCGCGATGGCTCGCGCGCGGATCTGATCCAAAGCAACTCATCTGAACTGTCCCCGCGGCCGGCATGGGGTCCGGCTGCGGCGAGCTTAAGCGCGTCAAGGTTATCAGACCGTGCGCGAGACCCAGCTCAAGGTGTCGCAGCACCGCGGTCAGGTTGTGCGCGTCCAGCCGCGAGCGCTGCGCCGCCGCGATCGGCGAGGCGGTCAAGCCCCGCGAAAACGCGTGGCGCGTGCCGACAGGTTCAGGCGACGTGTTGGCTGGAATTTGGCTCAGTCGTCACCGCGTCGTCCGCGTTGATCGCGTCCTGTATCGCGGACAGCAGGAGAGCGGCGTTGATCGGCTTGGCGACGAAGCCGTTCATCCCTGCAGCGAGGTAGCCCTCGATCTGATGGGTCATGGCGTTGGCCGAGAGCGCCAGGATCGGTGTCTGTGGACCAGCGCGCGCCGCTTCGATCGCCCGCATCGCCTGGGCGGCCTCCACGCCGTCCATCTCCGGCATCTGGATGTCCATCAGCACCACATCGAAGGCGCCTGCTTTGAACGCGGCGACGGCTTCACGCCCGTCGGCGGCGAGCGTCAATTTGACGCCCAATGGCTCCAGCAGAGCCTGGAGGAGCATCTGATTGGTGGTGTTGTCGTCGGCCGCGAGGATCCGCACTGCGAGGTGTTCCGGCTCGGCGGGTCCATCCTTGCGCGCCGCCGAAGCCACAGCCGCCGATCCGCGGACAAGCGGCAGGGTAAGGGTGAAGGTCGAGCCGACGCCCTCCGTGCTGCTCACCGCCAGCGCCCCGCCCATCATCTCCACGAGCTCGCGACAGATCGAGAGGCCCAGGCCGGTGCCGCCGAAACGGCGCGTCACCGAGGCGTCGGCCTGGACGAACTTGCTGAACAACCGCGGCATGGAGTCCTTAGTTATGCCGAGGCCGGTGTCGCTGATGGTCAATTGCAGGCCGCCGGGCGCGCAGGCGACTTCCACGCGGACACAGCCATGGTCGGTGAACTTGACGGCGTTGGAGGCGAGATTGCCGACGACCTGGCGAATGCGCACCGCGTCGCCACGCCAGATCCCCAGCGCCGAAGGCTCGATCGCGATGTCGAACGCGACGTCCTTGCGGGCGGCGAGGCCTGCGAACGGCCGACAGACGGCGTTGATCGTCTCCTCGAGGTCGAAATCGCCGGTTTCCAGCTCCATGCGGCCGGCCTCGATCTTCGACAGGTCGAGGATGTCGTTGAGCACGGCCAGCAGCGTCTCGCCGGAATCGCGCACGATCTTCAGCCGCTCGGCGTGCGGCGAACCCAGGTCGCTGCGCTCCAGCACCTGGACCATTCCCAAGACGCCGTTCAGCGGCGTGCGGATCTCGTGGCTCATGTTGGCGAGGAATTCGCTCTTGGCGCGGTTGGCGTCCTGGGCCGCGTCGCGGGCGCGCACCAAATCGGCGATCGCCTGCGAGAGGCTGGCTTCGTTTGCGTCGAGGCGCATGACGATGGAGCGAACTCGGAACGCCAGCGCCGTAGCGGCGGCCAGCAGCGCCAGGAAGCCCATGACGATCACCGGCGCCGCGGAGCGCAGCACCTCGAGGCCCGGTCGATGCGCCTGCCAGGTGATGCTGCCGACGGCATGGCCGTTGATGTCGACGATCGGCAGCATGTCCTTGCCGGCCTGCGCCTGCGGCTGGATTGAGGCTTCCTGGACGCGTAGTTCCTGCTTCAGCGCTGACAGGAACTGGCCGTCCATGCGTTGGGCCGAGACCACGATGACGGCGGGGCCTGGGCGGCGCGGCGCGCTCCAGACTTCAGGCGTCACGGTGGATGCGGCGACGAGGTAGTAGTGTCCGCCGGACTTCAGGACGCCCCGCGTGGTGGTGGCGAGGCCCGGGTCGGTGGGCC
The DNA here is from genome assembly GCF_030697305.1 of Phenylobacterium sp. GTDB lineage: Bacteria > Pseudomonadota > Alphaproteobacteria > Caulobacterales > Caulobacteraceae > Phenylobacterium. The sequence continues at coordinate 17,246 of NZ_JAUYQL010000063.1, forward strand.
TGCGGTCCTGGCTGGGGTGGCGGCTCCTCCGCTCGACCGCACGCATGCCGGTGAGCATCGGCCGTACGTCGAGCTCGAACTGGCGCATCGCCGCGGGCGCCGTGCGCCGGCCTTGTTCAAAAGCGTAGAAGGGTCGGTCGGCGCTGTCGAACACCATGGTGCGGTCATGACCGCGGTTGTTGGCGAAGTAGGTGCCGATCTCGGCGTCCGCCCACTCCAGATCGCCGCCCGGCGAGAGCTTGGCGTAGGCCTGGTCCCAGACGCTCGCCGTGGTGATGTCCCTCGCCAGCCGCTCTTCCAGGCGCTCGAGCGTGCGCTGGACGAGGAAGCGTTCTTCCTGGGACTGCAGACGGTCCACGGCCGTGGAGGCGAGCGCCAGCATGGCGGCGCTCCCCAACAGCACGATGATCACGACAATCGCGCCCAGGCCGAGCAGCCGTCGCACATCGCGACGGCTCGCGCTGGGGTTTTCACTTATAGAGGTCAAACTTTGCACGTGACGACCCTAGGTGGATCGACGTTAAAAGTGCGCCAACAAGTGTGGACTGCGGGCGATCTGTCGCAGGATGGAAAGCGGGGTAGCGTCGCACCGCGCTTGCGACCTCAAGAAGAGAGCGTGCGGCCCCCGTCGCTGACGATGGTCTGGCCAACCACATAGCCCGACAGCGGAGAGGCCAGGAACAGGACGACGCCGGCGATCTCCCTGATCTCGCCCAGCCGCCCGATCGGGATGCCCTTGAGGCGTTCGGCCAGGCGCTCCGGATCGGCGACGGTCACCTCGGTCATCTTGGTCGCGACCAGGCCCGGCGCCACACCGTTCACGCGGATGCCCTGGCCGGCCCAGGCGTCGGCGAGGGTGGCGGTCAGGTGGATCACGCCGGCCTTCGACGCGGCGTAGGCCGGGTTGCCGCGGGTGGTGCGGATGCCGCCAGCGGACGACACGGTGATCAGGCTGCCCTTGGCTTTGGCCAGCATCGGCTGGAACTTCACCGCACAGGCCATGAGGCTGTTCAGGTTGACCTCGACCACACGCCGGAAGGTCTCCATCTGGAACTCCGCGCGGCGATACTCCACCACGCCCTGGCACAGCACGAGGATGTCGAGGCTATCGAACGTCGGCGTCCAGGATTCCACCGCCGAGGTGTCTGACACGTTGAGCTGGCTGTAGTTCAGGCCTGTCAGGTCGGATCCCGAGGCCGGGTCGTACTGGTCCGCCGAAGCGCGCGTGCCGGTGACGTGGACAACAGCGCCTCTGTCCAGGAAGGCGTGAGCGACGCCGTTGCCGATGCCGCTCGAACCGCCGACCACCAGAGCGCGCTTGCCGCTGAAATCCAGATCCTTCACCGAAATCCCCTTTTGACCGCGTGACGGTCGGGCCTTCGATCAGTCGGGGGAGGCGGTCAACTGCAAATGCAACAGCGCCACGCCGCGCGTGAGGGGAGGAGATCTACAGGGACGCACTCTGACGTTCCGGCAGTTCGTCGGTGATCACCATGAACCCGGCCAGGAAGGCCGTGCCGAAGGCGGTGGAGATCGCCGCATCCGTGGCGTCGCGCCCTCGGGCCATCAGCACGCGGCCGATGCGCGGCGTGTTGTGGCGTGCGTCGCAGGTACGCCAGGCGCCATCCAGGTAGACCTCGAACCAGGCGCTGAAATCCATCGGCGCCGGCGAGATCGGCACCCCGATGTCGCCGAGATAGCCGGTGCAGTAGCGGGCGGGGATGTTCATGCACCGGCACAGGGTGATCGCCAGGTGGGCGAAGTCGCGGCAGACGCCGAATTGCTCCTCATGGGCCTCGAGGGCGGTCTTGGTCGCACGCGCGTGTTCGTAGCCGAAAGTGATGTGGCGGTGCACATAGTCAAGGATCGCCTGCACCCGGGCCGATCCTGGCGCGACGCCGCCGAACAGCGTCCAGGCGAGGTTCGAGAGCTGATCCGTCTCGCAGTAACGGCTGCCCAGAAGGTAGAGCACCACGTCGTCCGGCAGGTCTTCGACCGGCAATTGGCCGGCTTCGGGCAGCGGCGCATCGTGTGCGCCGCTGTCGCGGATCACGAAGCGGTTGCGCAGGACGATGCGTCCAGCCGGGGCCAGGATGCGGCTGACGAAATTGCCGAACAGGTCGTGGTACTGGCTCACCGACACCATGGGGTCGGTGACCATGACATCCGACGTCTCGAGGTCTCCGACGCGCGAAGGATGCACGCTGAGCTGCAGCAGCATCGGCGTGGGCGCCGGGCAGTCGAAGGTGATCTCGTATCCAGCGCTTATCCGCATGATGTTCCCCCTTCGCTGGTCATGCTGGGGCAAGGCGGAAATGCGAAACAGGTTGCACAGCGACCGCCACTCTGTAGTCGGAGGCGGCCAGCGCGCGTGCCGCTGCAGCGTTCACGGGCTGCGCTGGCCGGTTTCCAGGCGCCGGCGCGCCAGTCGGAGTTCACACCCTGAATGTCTTCGAAGCCGCTCCTGACGCCGGACGAGCCCGCCCCCGCCCTGGTCTTGAACCCAGGCGCAGCATCTCCATTCCTGCTGGTCGGCGACCATGCAGGACGGGCGGTCCCGCGCAGTCTCAACGGGTTGGGCGTGTCGGCTGCGGATATGGAGCGGCACATCGCCTGGGACCTTGGCGTCGCCGAACTCGGCGTGCGTCTTTCGGCGGCGCTCGATGCTTGCTTCCTGAGCCAACGCTACTCACGGCTGGTCATCGATTCCAACCGGGACCCGGCGCGGGCCGACGCAATCCCGCCGGTCAGCGACGAGACCGTGATCCCCGGCAACGTCGATCTGACGCCTGAGGCTGCGCGGGCGCGCGAGCGGGCGATCCATGCGCCTTACCAGGCCGCCATCGCCTATGAACTTGATGATCGCGCGCGCAAGGGCCTGCCGACGGTGCTGGTTGCGCTGCACAGCTTCACGCCGCGGATGGCGGGGTTCGACCGCCCCTGGCGCTATGGCGTGCTGCACCGTGGAGACTCGGCGTTCTCCGCCGCGGTGCTCGCGCTGCTGGTCGAGGCGCACGGCGACGCGGTCGGCGACAACCTGCCTTACCGGATGGACGAGGTGGACTACACCATCCCGTTTCACGCCGATGCGCGCGGGCTCGACTACCTGGAGCTGGAGGTCCGCCACGACCTGCTGGCGGACGCCGCGGGCCTCCAGTCGGTGACGGACATGGTCGCTGCGCTGTTGCCCAGGGCGCTGCAGCGGACGGGCGCCGCATCGCCCACCTGATCGGTCAGAGCAGGGTGCCCAACCCCACCGGCGAACGCATGCCGCCGGCCCGCATGGCGGCGACCAGTTCGTCCTCCGGGATCACGTCGACCTCGACCTTCAGGGTCTGTTCGCCGGGCGCCAGGATGATGCCGTCGATCGGCGCCACGTCCGAATAGTCGCGGCCGCGCGCCAGGACGATGTGGTCGTTCTGCGCGAGGATTCCGTTGGTGGGATCGAAGCCCACCCAGCCCAGGCCTTCGCCGCACCAAACCGCCGTCCAGGCGTGCGTTGCGTCGGCGCCCTCCAGGCGGGCCTGTCCGGGCGGCGGGATCGTACGCAGGTAGCCGCTGACGTAAGCGGCCGGCAAGCCCAGACCCTTCAGGCCGCTGATCATGATGTGCGCGAAGTCCTGGCACACGCCGCGGCGGGCCTTGAACGCCTCCTGCGCCAGAGTGGAGACCGTCGTCGCCTTCGAATCATAGGTGAAGTCCGCGTACATCCGGGTCATCAGCTCGCCGGCGGCTTCCATGATCGGGCGGCCCTCGGCGAAACTCGGCCGCGCATATTCGGTGATCTCGGCGACGATCGGCGTGCGGCGCGTCGGATAGAGGTAGGCCGCCGGGCTGTCCGGACCGAGATCGGCGTTGCGCACGCTGCGCTTGCGCACCTCGTCCCACGACGGACTGGGGGTCGTGAGCTGCAGGCTGGGCGCATGAACGTCGACGCGGGACCTCGCCTCGATGACCAGCGCCAGGTGAGGCTCCTCGATCACCGCCGTCAGCGTGTGCTCGCCGAACGCGCCGGTGCGCTCGATGACATTCGACGGCCTCGGCGTCACCGCCAGCGAGCTCTCCAGCACGGTCTGGGCCGGCGACGACTGGGGCGTCAGGCGAAGCACACAGCGCGCGAACGACACCGCGGATTCGTAGGTGTAGGTCGTGCGGTGGCGCAGGTTGTAGATCACGCCAGCCCGGCGAGCTTTGCGGTCGGCACCGCATTGGCGCCGCGCAGGAAGAAGCGCTCGCCGATGGCGTCGGAGAGCCGCATCAGCGCCAGCTCGAAGGCGATCATCTTCTCAGTGTTGATGCGGGCGGCGGTCTCGGTCTCCACCTGGGCGGCCAGGTTCAGCAACACGCGGTCCGGCTCCTCCAGCATGCCGTCGTCCTGCAACGCCGGCAGCACGTCGAGATGCTGCTTCAGGGTCTCCACCTGGAACGCGAGCGAACGGGTGTTGAACGGATCCAGCACCACCATGTCGCGCACCGGCGCCAGCGCCAGACCGACCAGATAGCGCGCCCGATAGGTGATCTGGCTGTCGGCCAGGTCGAGCAACAGGTCGAGGTCGTCGATGGTCGCCTCTTCATGCGCCAGGGCTCGGGTGAAACGACAGGTGTTCACCCCACGCTCGATGCGCCTGCCCATGTCGAGGAAGCGCCAGCCGGCGACACGGTTCATGTTCTCCTGCGCGAGACCAGAAAGCGCGGCCAGGATCTGCAGGGCGTTTTCCACCTGCTGCAGCACCTCGGCCTCGGACAGCAGTTCGTGGGCGCCCTCGACCAGGCTGGCCTCGAGGTTGATCAGCAGGGTCCAGAAGTCGGCCGACAGCCGTTCGCGCATGCTGGCCGCGGTGCGCCGGGCGGAGCGCACGAGGCTGACCACCGAACCGTAGGCCTTGTCGTCGTGCAGGGTGTCGCGCCCGGCGTCGATCGCCCGGCGGCCCAGGGCCTTCTCATCCAGCGCGCCCCACTCGATCAGCAGCTTCTGCAGGATGGCCAGCGTCTCGCCGGCGCTGTGGGTGGCCGACTCCGAGTCCATCAGGCTGGTGCACAGGCTGCGGACCAGGCGCAGCGTCGCCTCGGCGCGCTCGATGTAGCGGCCCAGCCAGAACAGGTTGTCGGCCGCGCGGCTGGGCAGATGCCCCAGGATGCGGCGCACCTTCACGTCCTCGGTGCTGGCCATCAGGGTGACGCGCTCTACGGGACGATCGGAGATCACCCACACGTCGTTGGTCCGCGCGTCCTCGCCCATGGAGATGGCGCGCACGTCGGGGTGGTCGGAGGTTCGGCAGAAGCCGCCGGGCATCACCTTCATGCCATCCGGCGTCATCGCGGCGTAGACCCGCAGCACAAACGGCGCGGGCTCCAGCCTGCCGTCGCGCAGCACCGGCGTGGTCGACAGGCGCACCACCTCCTGGCCGACATAGTCGCCGGGGCGGTCGTTGAGTCGGGCCAGGAACTCGGCCTTCTCGGCGGCCGACATGCTGGCGACCAGCCTGGGCTTGGCCATGGCGGCCAACGTGCCCGGCACGTTGAAGGCCGGCGCGATCGCCAGGTTCTCGAGGTTGCGCTCGACCAGCGCGCGCTCCATCGGCTGACCGCACCACCACGTGGCGACATTGGGCATCTTCAGCTCTTCGCCCAGCAGGCGGCGGCAGAGCTTGGGCAGGAAGCCTAGCAGCGCCTTGGACTCCAGCACCCCGGAGCCCGGAATATTCAACACGGCCACGCCGCCCGAACGGATCGCCTCGAGCAGGCCGGGCACGCCCAGGTGCGAGGCGCTGTTCAACTCCAACGGGTCGATGAAGTCAGCGTCGACACGGCGCAGGATGACGTCCGCGCGCTTGAGGCCGGCGATGGTCCGCACGTACACGCGGCCGTCGCGCACCACCAGGTCGTCGCCCTCGACCAGCAGGAAACCGAGATAGCGGGCGAGGTGGGCCTGTTCGAAATAGGTTTCGCTGAACGGGCCAGGGGTCAGCAGGCAGATGCGCGGATCGTCGCGCTCGGCGGTGGCCGCCAGACCCTTGCGCAGTCCGTCGAAGAACGGCGCCAGACGCTGCACGTTCATCGCGTTGTAGAGATTCGGATAGGCGCGCGAGAGCACCAGCCGGCTCTCCAGCGCGTAGCCGGCGCCTGAAGGCGCCTGGGTGCGGTCGTCCAGCACCCACCAGCGTCCGTCAGGGCCGCGGCCAAGGTCGGCGGCGTAGAGCTGCAGGAAGCGACCGCCAGGCGGCTTCACCCCGCGCATGGCGCGCACGAAATCGGCGCTGCCGGTCAGGGCGGCGGCCGGCAGAGCCCCTTCCGCGACCAGCGCGCCCTCGCCGTAGAAGTCCTGCAACAGCGCCTCGATGAGGTTGGCCCGCTGCTCGACGCCCTCGGCGATCTGCGCCCACTCTCCCTGGCTGAGGATCAGCGGCATCGGGCTGAGCGGCCAACTGCGTTCGTTCTCCTCGCCGTAGATGCGATAGGTCACGCCGGTGTCGCGGATATGCCGCGTCGCCAGGCTGAAGCGGTTCTCGAACTCGGCCTGCGGATACTCGGCGAACTCGCCCAGGAAGCTCAGCCAGTAGTCGCGCGGCCGCCCGGTGCGGTCGAACAGCTCGTCCGGTACGCCGGGCAGGGGTTTGTAGTTCCGCAGCCAACTCGACAATCGGTCGGCGGCGGCGGGCTTCAGGTCCTCCCGGCGGCGGACCGCGATGGGCGCGTCAGTGGCCAAGGGGCATCCTCAAATCGAGCGTCATTGGAAACTCCACGGTCGGCTCCGGACGCGGCGGCGACACCACGCCAGGACTATGCCCCTGCTCCTCGAAGCGGGCCTTGCGACGGGCCTGGGCTTCATAGGAGTTCACCGGGAAGGTCTCGTAGTTGCGCCCGCCCGGATGGCTGACGTGGTAGACGCAACCGCCGATCGAGCGGTTGTTCCCGCGGTCGATGATATCGAAGGTGAGCGGCGCGTCGACCGGCAAGGTGGGGTGCAGGCCATTGGCGAGCTTCCAGGCCTTGTAGCGGACGCCGGCCACCGCCTCCATCGAGATGCCGGTCGGCGTCATCGGCAGGGCCCGGCCGTTGCAGGTGATCGTGTAGCGGTCAGGGTTAAACCCGCGCGCGGTGATCTGCAGCCGCTCGACCGACGAATCGGCGAACCGCACCGTGGCCGAGTTCGAGCTTTCCTGACCTAGCACGTACCAGGGCTCCAGCGCATGGCGCACCTCCAGCGTCACGCCGCCATATTGCACCTGGCCGTGGATCGGGAAGCGGAACGCCCGCTGGGCCTCATACCACTGCGAATCGAACGCGTAGCCGGCGCGGTTCAGGTCAGCGAGGACGTCCATGAAGTCGCCCCACACGAAGTGCGGCAGCATGAACCGGTCGTGCAGAGCGGTGCCCCAGCGGACCAGCGAGCCGGTCTGCGGCTCGCGCCAGAACCAGGCGACGAGCGCGCGGATCAGCAGTTGCTGGGCCAGGCTCATGCGCGCGTCCGGCGGCATCTCGAAGCCGCGGAATTCCAGCAGGCCCAGGCGGCCGGCAGGGCCATCGGGCGAGTAGAGCTTGTCGACGCAGATCTCGGTGCGATGGGTGTTGCCGCTGACATCGACCAACAAGTTGCGAAGCAACCGGTCCACCAGCCACGGGGCAGGCGGCTTCTCGTCCGGCCCGGGGATCATCGAGAGCGCGATGTCGAGTTCATACAGCGCGTCGTGGCGCGCCTCGTCGATGCGGGGCGCCTGGCTGGTCGGGCCGACGAACAGGCCGGAGAACAGGTAAGACAGCGAGGGATGGCGCTGCCAGTAGAGCAGCAGGCTCTTCAATACATCCGGCCGGCGCAGGAACGGCGAGTTCTCGGGACTGGAGCCGCCAACCACCACATGCGCGCCGCCGCCGGTGCCGGCGTGGCGACCGTCGGTCATGAACTTGTCGGCGCCCAGCCGGCAAGCGACCGCGTCCTCATAGACGCCGGTGGTTATCTCGACGGCCTCGCGCCAGGTGGCGGCCGGGTGGACGTTGACCTCGATGACCCCGGGGTCGGGCGTGACCTTCAACACCGCCATGCGCAGGTCGTCGGGCGGGGGGTAACCTTCGATGCGGATCGGCAAGCCGTCGGCGGCGACGTCCAGGTGAGCGACGAGCTCCAGATAGTCCTCCAAGCGCGCCACCGGCGGCATGAACACATAGAGCCAGCCGTCACGCGGCTCGATCGACAGCGCGGTGCGCACGATCGGCGTCTTGCGCGGCTTGGGCTGACGCACCGCCGGCCCGAATGTCTGGTAGATCAAGTCCAGATTCGGCAAGGGCCCGCGCACCTCGTAGGGGTCCACCGGCGTGATGTGCGGATAGTCCTTGGGCTTCACCTCCGGCAGGGAGTCCAGCGGCAGGCGCAGGCCGACCGGGGAATCGCCCGCGATCAGGAACAGCCGCTCGCGCTTGAACCGCCAGGCCTCGCTGACCCAGCCTTCGCCCTCCGACTTGGTCATGGCGCGCCGTAGCGGCAGCACATAGCCCACGGCCTTGGACAGTCCGCCTTCCATCGCCTTGCGCAGCCGCAAACGGGCCGCGGCGTCGTCGAGCGCCGCATCGTCCAGCACGACGTCCTCGGGAAGGTCGGCTTCGGCCTTAATGGCGTTCAACGGGTCTTCACGGGCTGGCAGCACGTTGGCGGGATCCAGACCCAGCCTCCCGGCCAAACGCTGGATCAGGGTGGAGGCGTCGGCGATGTTGGCCAGCGGCGTCGGCGGCGCGTCGGCCGGCGCGATCTCGCCCCGCCACACGGGCTGACCGTCGCGCCGCCAGAACAGGCCAAGCGCCCAGCGTGGCAGGGGCTCGCCCGGATACCACTTGCCCTGGCCGTAGTGCAGCATGCCGCCCTTGCCGAAGCGGGTCTTCAGCCGTTGCAGCAGTTGGGCTGCGATCACCGGCTTGGTCGGGCCGGACGCATCGGTGTTCCACTCGGCGGCTTCGAAGTCGTCGATCGACACGAAGGTCGGCTCGCCGCCCATGGTCAGGCGCACGTCCTGGTCCTGCAGGTCCTTTTCCACCCGCTCGCCCACAGCCTCGAGCTCGGCCCAGGCCGCATCCTCGAATGGCCGGGTGATGCGGATCGGATCCACCAGGCGCGTCAGCGTCATCTCGAAGTCGAAGGTGGTCTCGGCCGGCTCGACGCCGCCGGTGATCGCCGCCGCCGAGCGGTAATGCGGGGAGGCGGCGAGCGGCAGATGGCCCTCACCGCACAGCAGGCCGGAAGTGACGTCGAAGCCGATCCAGCCCGCGCCCGGCAGATAGATCTCGGCCCAGGCGTGCAGGTCGGTGAAGTCGGTCCGCGTGCCCAGCGGCCCCTCGATCGGGTCGATGTCGGCCTTGAGTTGGACCAGGTAGCCGGACACGAAACGCGCCGCGAGGCCCAGCTTGCGCGCCACCTGAACCAGCAGCCAGGCGCTGTCGCGGCATGACCCCGAGGCAAGCGCCAGGGTCTCGTCCGGGGTCTGCACGCCGGGCTCAAGGCGCACCAGGTAGCGCACTTCGCGGGCGAGCTGGGCGTTCAGGCCGACCAGGAAGTCCACGGTGCGCGCGCCGTCGATCGGCAGGCTGGCGACCAGCGTATCGACCCTGGGGCCATCCTCAGCCACCTCGCGATAGGGCGTCAGGTCGGCGGCGAGATCGTCGGTGTAGCGGAACGGCAGCACCTCGGCGTAGGGCTCGACGAAGAAGTCGAACGGATTGACCACTGTCATGTCGGCGGTCAGGTCGACGGTGACGCTGAACTCCCGCGTCCGCTCGGGGAACACGAGCCGGGCCAGCCAGTTGCCGTGGGGGTCCTGCTGCCAGTTGATGAAGTGGTTGGCGGGCGTGATCTTCAGCGAATAGCTGGCGATCCGCGTGCGGCAGTGGGGAGCCGGACGCAGGCGCACGATGTGCGGGCCGAGCTCCACCGGACGATCGTAGCGGTAGCGGGTGGCGTGGTGCAGGCCGATGAGCGCCGACAGGACGATCTCCTTCTGGGAAGCTGCGAGTGCGCCCACCGTAACGCGGACCGCACGGATAGGGGCCGCAAAACAGGTCCTTGGCCGAACTTGCCCATCTTAAGGGCGGGTCTGACGCGCGCAGGGCGTGACGGCGCCGCTTCCCATCTCGTTCCAGGCTTTCCAGCGCCGTAGCTCATCGGCCTGTTCCGGGTGGCCCCGGAGAGTTTCGAAGGCTATGGGAGGCGACCTTGGGTAAGGGACGGCACATGATCGTCGGACACTGCGGAGCAGGACGCTGAAGCGTCCCTTTGGTTCCGGGCTGAGCGGCAACACGCGCGGGGCCCTGTGGATGCTGGGCGCGTCGCTGACGTTCACCATCATGACGTCGCTGATCAAGTTACTGGGCGATGACTACCCGGCCCCGCTGCAGGCCTTCTATCGGCAGGCGTCCATGCTGCTGATCCTCGTGCCGTTCATCCTGCGGCGCGGCGTCAGCGTGTTCTACACCACCCGGCCATTGATGGTGCTGTCACGCTCGGTGATGACCGTTTCCGGCCTCACGCTCACGTTCTACGCCTTCCAGAAGATGCCGCTGGCGGAGGCCAATGCGCTGTCCTTCACCCGCAGCCTTTGGGTGACGATCCTGGCCGCGGTGGTGATGCGCGAATACGTCGGTCCGCTGCGCATCGGCGCGGTGACCGTGGGCTTCGTCGGCGTTCTGGTGATGCTGGGGCACAGCATGGGGGGCGGGAATTCGGTCGGCTTGCCGGCGCTGGCGATGCTGGCGGCCTCGTTTCTGTTGGCGTTCAGCGTGGCGGGCATGAAGATCCTCACCCAGGACCACAGCCCGATGGTGGTGATGGTCTGGGCGGCTTTTCTGGGCGCGGTGTTAGCCATCCCAGGCGCGGTGCTGACCTGGCGCTGGCCGACCTGGCCCGACCTTGCGCTGCTGTCGCTGATGGGCGTGTTTGGGACGATCAACCAGGCGCTGTTCATCCGCGGCCTGCAGGTTGGCGACGCGGCCGCCATGGCCCCCATCGACTACACGCGGCTGGTGTTCGCCGCCCTCGTGGGTTTCGTGTTTTTCAACGAGCTGCCGGACGCCTGGACAATCGTCGGTGCGGCGATCATCGTCGCCTCAACCCTGTTCATCACGCTGTGGGAACACCACGTCTCGAAGCGGGCGGCGGCGGCGCAAGTCGCTCAGGGAACGGAATAATATGCGTTGGAGGAGAACGAACATGCAGGTTTCCAAGCCTGAACAGGGGTGGTGATGCGCGACGTGAAATACCTGTTGATCGGGGGCGGCCTTGCCTCGATCCGAGCCGCGCAACAGATCCGCACCGTCGATACCGACGGCTCGATCCTGATCGCCTGCGACGAGCCGGTGCCCCCGTATGACCGGCCGCCGCTGTCGAAGGAATATCTGCAGGGCGTCAAGACGATCGATGAGATCTCGCTGGGCGACACAGAGCAGCTAGTGGGCCTGAAGGTTGAGTGCGCCCTGTCCCAGGAGGTCACCGCGATCGATCCCAAGGCCAAGACCGCGACCTTGGCCGGCGGTGAGCAGATCCACTACGAGAAGGCGATGATCGCCACAGGCGGTCGCCCAGTGCAGCTCGACCTGCCGGGCTCGAGCCTGACGGGCATCCATTATCTGCGCACCGCGGCGGACGCCGACGCCATCGCGGCGGCGGCTCAGCCCGGCCGTAAGGCGATCATCATCGGCGGCGGCTTCATCGGCCTGGAAGTGGCCGCGACCCTGCGCAAGCGCGACGTCGACGTGACGGTGATCGAGGCCCTGCCGCGCATCTGGGAACGGCTCGGCAACGCCGACCTCGCCGACTACGTCTCGGGCTACTGCACGGCCAAGGGCGTTAAGTTCCGCTACTCCACCCTGGTCAGCGAGTTCCGGGGCGAGGGGCGCGTCGACGCGGTGATCACCAATACCGGCGACGTTCTGGAATGCGATCTGGTCTGCATCGGCGTCGGCATCCGTCCAAACGTCGAATTGGCGTTGGCCGCGGGGCTGGAGGTCAACGACGGGATCATCGTCGACGAGAACATGCGCACCTCCGACCCGCACATCTACGCCGCCGGAGACGTGACAAACTACTTCGACGCCCTGTTCCATCGCCGCCGTCGCGCGGAGCATTGGGGCCACGCCGAGCAGAGCGGCCGGGTCGCGGGCCTCAACATGGCCGGGGGCGCGGAGGTCTACGAGCTGTTGGCCTATGTGTGGTCGGACATCTTCGACATCCACCTGGAGTTCGCCGGCGACGAGCACGATCACGACGCCCAGGTGCGTCGTGGCGAGCTCGCCGACAACTCGTTCATGATCATGTACCTGAAGGAGGGTCGGGTGACCGCGTTCTTTGCGATCAACACCCCTGCACGCGAATATTCGATCGTGCGGCGGATGATCATGAAGAAGACCGATCTGTCAGGGCGCGAGGCGCAACTCGCCGATCCCGCGGTCGGACTGCGCAGCCTGCTCTAGCGGGCTGTCCGACCCAGACAAAAGGCGCCCCTGGTGACAGGGGCGCCTTTCTTCATTCCAGCGATGCGGCGCCTGTCAGGCGGGATCGGGGCCGGCGGCGGAGACCACGCCCTGTTTGAGGGCGGCTTCGCTGACCTTGATCTCGATATCGTCGCCGACGATCCGCAGATCGAACATCGGGATGTCGGCGGTGGCCAGCAAGGTCAGGGCCTTGCCGGTGCGCACGTCCCAGCGGCCGGCGTGCCACGGGCATTCGACGATGCAGCCTTCCAGGAAGCCTTCGCCGATCGGGCCGGCGGCGTGCGGGCAGACATTGCCGAACGCATAGAAATTGCCTTCCGCATTGGCGATCACCACCAGGTCGTGGAAGACGATCTTCATATCCTCCTCGGCGATCTCCGAGGTCTTGGCGACCTTGATGAAGTCGGTCGGCAGACTGGAAATGGTCACTTTGCCGTCGTCGCGCTTGTCGACGTTGTCGATCCACTCCTGGGGGTCCTCGCCGAAGTACTTGGCGAGCCGCTTGGAGGTGTTCTCGTTCGGAATGGCCGTGCCGGCGATGAAGGTGTTCAGACGCGAACGCTCCAGGGCGAGCTGGCGCGCGACGGTGTCGACGTTCACGCCCTTCTCAGCCATGGCTTTCGTCAGTCTGTCAGTTAGCCAAGTCATAGGCCTCCCCTGGTGGATTGAGGTTACTCAGGTCGCGCGGACCCTACTGTCGTTGATGGTGTCTAGGATACCGATCAGCCTGCACTTAACAGAAGCGCACGAGCCTGTCGCCCCGCCTTGCTCCAGGCGGGAACACTCAGGCTTTCAGCGTTTCAGCGCGCGCCCGCCGGCTGCAGCGAGGCGCTCCAGGCCGGCGGATTGATCTCCGCGTAGCGCTGCAGGGTGGCGGCGTCCGAGAGCTCACGGATGATTTCGGCGTCGGTCTTGACGTTGCCGGTGTAGGTGTCGGCGGTCTGCATGGCGAGCAGCACGGCCGCGTCCAGGTAGCTGTAGGCCGGCGTCAGGTCGCTGGGCTTTACTTCGCTGTTCAGCAACACGCCCGGGGTGTCGACGAAACCGAAGGGGCGCAGGCTGTTCACCGCCACGCCGTCCACCTTCAGCTCGTCGGCCAGTCCGATGGTCAGCGTCTCCATCGCCGCCTTGGTCGCCTCCAGCGGTGAGCCGCGGGTGCGGGAGCGTCCCGAGACGTTGATGATGTTGCCGAAGCGCTTGGCCTGCATGGCCGGCAGGACGGCGCGGATCACGTGGAAGGCCGCCAGCACGTTGACCTGCAGCATCTGGTCGAAAAGGCGCAGCGGTATGCCGGCGACGCCTTCACCTTCCGGCATCACATAGGCGGCGTTGTTGAGCAGCACGTCGATGCGGCCCCAACGGTCGAGCACCTGGTCGACCATGCTCTCCACGGCCGCTTCGTCGGTCACGTCGCAGACGATCGCCAAGGCCTGGCCGCCGGTGAACTCCTCGATCGCCTCGGCCGTCTGGAAGACGGTGCCGGGCAGGCGCATCGGATTCTCTTTGGCGTTACGCCCCACCACGACGACCTTGGCCCCCTCGGCGGCGTACATCATGGCGCAGTGCTGACCGAGCCCTCGGCTGGCTCCGGTGACGATAGCGACCTTGCCGGCCAGTCTTGGCGCGCGCTGCATCCGATGGAAATCCTGACGTGGGTCTGAACTGGGTTTCGCTCACGTCTGCGCCGGCGCGTGCAGGACGCGCCGGCGCATCGCGATCGGGGTGTCTTAGACGATGAAGCTGACCTTGCCGTGCGGGCGCAGGGCCTCGAGGTCCAGGATGGCGCGACGTTCGGCGATCTTGAACGAGCCGTTCCGCGGCAGCAGCTTGTAGGTGTACTCGCCGATGTACGGGTCGATGTTCTGGAAGCGCATGCGGTAGACCACGAAGTTGGCCTTGACGATCAGCATGTCGTCTTCCCAGCCCTTGATCCGCACGTTGCTGATCATGTGGCGGGTGCGCGACTGCGGGTTCTCGGCCCAGGTCACGCCGCTCAGCAGCTGCGCGACGCGCGACTTCAGCTTCGGCATGTCGTCGGCGATCAGGAACAGCGCGGTGTTGTGGTCGCTGTAGGGCGCGTCGGTGGCCGGGATGTAGAAGCTGCCGCGTTCCTCATCGAACAGCGCCAGCCATTCGTTGAGGTTCCAGGTGTCCAGCATCTCCGCCTCGGCGTAGAGCCATTCTTCGATTTCCTGCCGTGTGACAGTGACTTGTTCTCGGTTCAGTGTGGCCGTCGCCAAGGCTAGATCCTCCCCAATCAGGTTTGTTGCGTGGTTCGCCGCCCCGGGGCCGCGGCTGATCCTAGCCCCGGGTCGGCATGCTTTTCTAGTCGCCAGTGTACTCGGCGTGTTGTCCGGTGGTGAGGCGGGCCTCCCATTCGCGCCAGAAGACGCGCATCTGCAACTCGGTGGGACCGCCTTTGGTGTTGCCCTTCATGCCGCGCGAGATGTCCGACCACTCGACTTCCTTGTGGGTCGCAAACCCCATCTGGCAGCCTTCGAGGCCTTCGACGTCGTCCGGGGTGGCGAAGCCGCCCGGACCCTGGAAGCCCAGGTACCAGTCGAGGCGCGCCTTGCGCAGTCCAGGCGAGTCCTCCTTCGGCATGGCCGCCCAACCGCTGATCTCCATGTAGTCCGGGCTGGTCGGATAGAAGGTGCGGAATACGCACCAGCCGTCGATGATCAGCAGGTTCGGGAAGATCAGGTAGTTGCCGGCCCGCCCTTCGATCATCCGGGCGTTCTCATCGCCGTGTTTCTTCACCAGCCCCTCGCGGAACTGCTCAAGCTCGGCCCCGGCGAACTTCTCCAGATACGAGGCCTGCCCGCTGATAGGCCGGTCGCTGGTCGGCCATGCGGTCGTCACATGGCCGTTGCCCATCGGTTGCGCGCCGCGCCGCTTGCCGTCATTCGGCGGCGTCGGTTGAGGGGTCATCGGCCCACCACCGCCACCCAGGCCCATGCTGGGCAGCCAATGGGTGAAGAAGCGCTCGTGGGTGAAGGCGGCGTGGTAGCCGTCCATGCTGTTCTCGACGAGTAGCTTCCAGTTGGCCCGCATCGAATATTTGAAGTGGCCTTCGACGAACTCCATGTCGCCGAGGTTCAGCGTGTTGTCGATGACCATGAGCGCGTCGGGCCCCATGTAGGACTCGAAGTCCTCCATGTCGGGATCGAAGCTGATGAAGATACAGCCGCGGTGGTTGTGCATCTTGGGCGCCGGCTCAAGGCCCAGGGATTCACGGTCGAACGCTTCGCTATAGGCCTCTTCGCCCGGGATGCCTTTCAGCTCGCCGCGCGTGTTGTAGATCCAGCCATGGTAGAAGCAGCGGAACACCTCGGCGTTCGAGCCCTTGTGCTCGCGGCACACCAGATTCCCCCGGTGACGGCAGGTGTTCATCAGCGCGCGGATCTCGCCGTCATCGCTGGTCACCAGGATGATCGGCCGGCCGCCGACGTTACGGGTGATGAAGTCGCCGGGCTTGGGGAACTCCGAGATGTGGCCGGCGAACAGCCAGGACTTGTCGAAGATCCGCTCGCGTTCGAGTTTCAGGATGTCGTCGTCGATGAATGCGCTGCGATGAACCCGGAAGATCCCGGATTCCCGGTCATCGATGATCAGACCCGCTGCATTGCCACCAAAATCCGGCATTGACGCCTCCTCCATCGCTGCGCACGCGCCAGCGTTGATCTCGCTTTGGTCACACTCCTTGCGGAGCGGCCATATCATTGGCGACGGAGACATGAGCCCGGCTAGTGAAAAGGGGTGTCCAGCGCTGCGCGCCGACCCACGATCCTGCGCCTTGCGCCGTTCGACGCCGGAACAGTCATGGGATGCGGAGTGCGCGCCGGCCAACGTCTCCTCCTGGCCGGTCATGACTCGTCGACGCTCTGCGGCGTCGTTCGCCTCACCGGAGCATAGCTTTCGACAATGGTTGGACCATTGTCAATAACCTTCGCGTTCACGTAGCGTCAAAGGAGCGCGAACGTATGGGGCAAAGACCGCAGGCAGGATCACCCCTGCGGCTCAGCCAGGCACTTGCCGGCGGGTCGCCGCCGCATCACAGTCAGCGCACGACTGTGCAAATTGGAGCCCGAGGGAATGAGTCAGACGCTGTTGATCGAACGTGACGGAGCCGTCGCGATCCTGACGTTGAACCGACCGGAGAAGCTGAACGCGCTGTCGGGCGAGCTGCGCAGGGCGCTGCATCATGCTCTGCACGATCTGGATGCCGACGAGAGCTGCGGGGCGATCATCCTCACTGGCGCAGGCGATCGCGCGTTCACCGCCGGCATGGACCTGAAGGAGGCCGCCGAGCGGCGCGGCCAGCTTGCCGCGCCGGACGAGAACCCCGCCGCCGCCATCGACCAGTGCCGCAAGCCGATCATCGTGGCGGTCAATGGCCTGTGCATCACCGGCGGCATGGAGATCATGCTGGCCTGCGACATCATAATCGCCTCGACCAACGCCAAGTTCGCCGACACCCATGTGCGGGTCGGGCTGCTGCCAGGTTGGGGCATCTCCCAGCGCCTGTCGCGCCAGGTTGGGCCGCAACGGGCCAAGGAGATTTCTCTGTCCGGCAACTTCTTCGAGGCGCAGCGGGCTTTCGACCTCGGCCTGATCAACCGGGTTGTGGAGCCTCATGAACTGATGCCGGCGGCGCTGGCGCTGGCGCATGACTTCGCCAGCGCCAACCGCAAGGTGATGCTGGAGTACAAGCGCCTGATCGACGACGGCTTCGAAATGGAGCTGAAGGACGCCCTGGCGCTGGAGCTCGAGCGGAGCCGCGCGTTCACCCAGTCGCTGACGCCGGAGGACTTCACCCGCGGCAAGGAAGCGGCCAGCCTGCGCAATCGCACGCAGGCCGGCCTCTAGGGGATCAGGCGGGGACGGCGTCGAGGGCCTTGAGGCCCGTCTTTAGCGTCTCCGGGTTGGCGTACATGGCGGGGTTCGGCTTCGGGAAGCCGCCCTTGGGCTCTTGAATATAGCGGGGGTCGATCGGACGGCGCAGCGACACGCCGGCCTCGACTGCGAGCGGCCAGCTCACCTTGCCGGTCTTGAAGAATTCCAGCGCGACCTTGTTGAAGGTGTCGGGCCGGTCGGTCTGGCCTTGGTGGCCGGTTTCGGTGGGATAGAAGAACTGGATGTTGGGAACGGCGTCTTCCTGATGGAAGCCGTTCTCCACCGGCAGCAGCACGTCCTGCATGCCATACAGGTAGATCATCGGAATCGTCAGCTTGTCCAACCGGCCCTTCGTCGAGAAGATCTGCTTCTCGTTGGGTTCCGTCGCGCGCAGGGGCTGGCGTTCGACGCCGAAACGCGCACGGACCTCGCGCTGGGCGTTGCCGGCCAGCGTGCGCATCTGCACCAGCGCCGGCCACACCGCGCCCTTGGCGTAGATGATGCCGTCCATCAGGTGCTGCATGCCTTCCGGCGTGCCATCCCAGGGCTTCATCACATAGGACGGGTTGGGCGTGAACTTGCCGTCCTTGGGCGGCACGTTGGGCACGTCGCAGATGTCGCCCAGGAAGCCGGCGATGAACATCACGCTGAGCACCCGCTCAGGATTGCTGACCACGTAGTCGCACGAGACCATGCAGCCGGCCGAGTTGCCGCTGAGGTGGAACTTGTCGAGGCACAGGGCGTCGGCGAACATGTTGAGGAAGTCGACGTTGGCCTTCGGGCCTGTGTCGAGATACTCGAGCTTGCTGATGTCGGAGAGGCCGAAACCCGGGCGGTCCGGACAGTAGACACGGAAACCCGCCGCCGCGAGCACGGGAGCCATGAACCGCCATCCGGCGGTGCCCGACGATCCTTCGATGCCGCCGTGCAGCAACACCACTGCGGGACCCTTGTCGCCGGCGGTCACGTAGTGGGCCTTGCGGCCGTCCGCCAGGCGGACCCAGCGGCTGGCGATGCCCGGAAGGTCGATGATGTTCTCGTCAGTGAGTTTCAGGGTGTCCGGCGTTATCGCTTCGTTCGCCATGCGTGTTCCTCCGCGGCCGGTGCTGGATGCACGGCTCTCTATTGGTTTGACCATTGGGTTAACGGTGGTGTCAATGACGTAGCGGAACCGCGATGGAACCCCTCACGTTCGCGAGGCGAGCTCGGCGTCTCCGCGCGCTTCCGCCCGCCAGGTCGGCAACCAATGCGCAGGCGACTGAGACCCGTCACCGCTGACGAGCGACGACTTGCGAGCTTGATTATCGATATATCGATATTATATCAAACTCACAATCGATGCGATGGGCCCGTCGCGGTCCGCGCAAGCTGTTTTCGGCGCCGCATGGCGCAGGGGAGACCAGATGACTGACACCACCAACGCTTCGCTGCGACCGGCCCCGACGCTCTCGGTTGAGACGATCGACGCCATGAAGCGGCGCGGCATGGCCGCCTTTTCGCTGACGCTCGCCGACGCCCGGCAACTCACCCCGCACATGCGCCGTCTCAGCCTGGCCGTGCACGGTGATGATGCGTTTGAGCCCAAGCCCGGCCAGGACATGGTGTTCATGCTGCCGGACGATACGGGCGAGTTGAACCGTCGGCATTACAGCGTGCGCGGTTTCGATCGCGCGGCGCATCGACGTCGATGTGGTGCTGCACGGCGGTTCGACGCCCGGCACACGCTGGGCGCTGGATTCCAAGGCCGGCGACGCCGTGACAGCGTTCGGGCCGCGTGGCCGTAACGTCATCCAGCAAGGCGCCGACTGGCGACTGTTCATCGGCGACGAGACAACGTTGCCGCCGATCTTCGCCATGCTCGAGACGCTGCAGGCCGGCGAGAAGGCGCACGTGATCCTGGAGGTGGGAGACGAGGGCGAACGTCAGAGCGTCACCACCGCCGGCGACGTCACATTCCAGTGGATTTTCCGCGGCGGGCGGCACGCCGAGGCCTCCAGCCCGGCGCTGATCGAGGCGCTCGCCGGCTACGAGTTTCCGGCCGGCCGGGGCCACATCTACCTGCTCGGCGAGACCAGCACGATCCGTCGTCAGCGGCACGACCTGCTGGCCCGCGGGATCGCCAAGGAACAGATCTTCGGCGAAGGCTACTGGCGTCCGGGCCGGTTAGGCGGCCACGACCACCTCGAAGAGCACTAGACGGCTCTGGACGAGCCCCGCCGGCGCGGCGCCGCACTTGAGCGCTCGAGCAACCGCGCCAGGGCTGCAGCAAGCAGCTCAGTGGAGCGCAGCTTGTCGCGCCACGAGAGCGCAATGATCGGGCCGACGTCGGTCTTGTTCACGTCGACGATGTAGATTCGTCCGCTCAGGCGATCGCGCAGGATGTCGAGGCCGCCCCAATCTAGGTTCATCGCTGCGCAGAAGCGCTCGATCGAGGCGAGCTCGTCGACGCTGAACACCGCCTCGGGCCGATGCAGGGTCACCGCGAGGTTGTGGATGGAGAACCGCGCCCGCGCCGGTTTGCGCTTGATCCAGACCGCTGCGGGGCGCCCGCCGATGCAGGGCGTGCGCAGGTCGTAGGTGAACGTCCCGTCGCTGGTGTCGACGAGCCGCTGGTAGCAGCGGCCCGGCTCGGCGGGCGTAGGGCAGGCGACTATGCGCCCGTCGTGGGCGCCGTTCAGCTCGCCCTTCTCGACGGCCGGCCCGGTCCACAGCGCAGGATCGACGGTCAGGGGATAGCCGAACACCTGCTCGAACACCTCCGCCACCCGCGACTTGGAGATGTCGGGGCACTGGCCGTTCAGCGCCGGTGTGGAGGGCGGCGCGGCCCAAGTGGCGTCCTCGAAGGCGAAGTGCGCGTCGGCCTCCTGCGGGCTGGTCGCGACCCGCCCGCCCAGCCAGGCCAGCGCCGACCAAACCAGGTACCAGGGCCGCGGCCGGTTGGGCGTGAACCAGATGCGCGGACCTTCGCGGCCGCTCAGCATCAGCAACCAGGAGCGCGCCCGCACGACTAGATGATAGCCCAGCCATATGGCCGCCTCGCGGACCAGCGTGCGGTCAAGCGCGAGATCGGCGCCGGTGTCGAACACCCGCACGCGGCCGCGCCGGATGCGGAAGTCCCTGAACCAGAAGCCGCGACGCCCGGCGCTGCCCGCGCCGCGCGCAGAGGAACCTGAAGCCGCGACGGGTTGGGACATGGGAAAGGCTCCGACGCGGGCGCCTGTCGTGAGGGCGGCGCGCATCCCACGCACTACGCTTGAGCTTGGCCGAGGTTCCTCAGGCGTCCTTGACCATCACCGCGCCGACCGCCGCGATGCGCTCCACCCCCCAGTAGGCGCGACGCAGCAGAGTCGAGGGAAAGACGTCGGGATCGATCTCGCGGTAGTCGAGGCTGCAGCCCACATCACGACAGGTCGCCTCAAGTCGCGGGCGAAGGCTGTCGCCGTCCCGGGTTATCGCCGCGCCGCTGTAGAGCAGCATGCGCCCGCCTGGAGCGAGCCGCGCGAGGCCCGCCTGCGCCCAGGCCACCGACAGCTCGGACCCGAGCGCGCCGCCACCGCGGCTGTAGATCCTTCCGGTCTCTCCGCCGAGATAAGGGGGGTTGGCGAGCACGACGTCGAATGCGGCGCCGTCAGGCGGCAGGCCGTCCGAGTGGGACAGTTCGGCGTCGACGCCCGCGAATACGGCGTTGATGCGCGCCAGGGCGAGCGCGCGGGGATTGATGTCAGAGAGGCTCAGTTGTGCCCCCGCATTCAGGCTGGCGGCGACGATCCCGCCGACGCCTGCGCCCGCGCCGATGTCGACGATCCGCGCGCCCGCGCTCAAAGGCGGCGTTTCCATGCGGACGAAGTCGGCGAAGCGATAGCTGTCGGGCCCGAAGAATACGCTGTCGGCGCCACGCAATGGGAAGGCTGAGTGCAAGAACAGCAGCGAGCCCACGCTGGCGACGCGAAGCCCGCTGACGACCTTGCCGCCCAGGCTTTCGAGGATATCGCCTTCCCGCATCAGTCGGATCATCTGCGGATCGAAGGCGGCCGCATCGAACGGTAGATTCCAACCGAATATGTCATCGAGGTCGCGCGCATCCACCCGCCCGCGGCGCAGCAGGATACGCCGATGGGTGGCCGGCGCGGGCGTCGTGAACCGGTAGCCTGCGTCGGCCAGCCAGTTCAGCAGGGCGAGCCGCGCTGCCTCGACTCCAGCCGAAGGCTTCACCGATGCGCCCGCGCGACGGCTTCGCGCCGCAGCGCCAACATCGCCTGCGGCATGCCCTTGGCGACGGCCTGCCGGACGAGCGCCACGGGGACCGGGCCGTTGACCGCGACCTCGGTGCGGTAGTCCACATGCGTCCCGACGCCGCCGGCGATGGGCGAGAGGTTCCATTCGCCTTCCGAACGCTTCCAGTCGCCGGCCACCCTGTGGAACGACAGCCTGCGAGGCGCCGTGAAGTCGGCGCGGAAAACGTTGCGCATTTCGGCCTTGAGCAGACCCCCGCGCAGTCTGTGCTCGCGGAGCTCCCATCGCCCGGCGGGGTCCTTCTGCAGGACCTTGCAGCTGATCAGCTTGGGCATGAACCGCGTCGCATGTTCGCAGTCGATCAGGGTGGCCCAAACCACCGCCGGCGGCGCGGCCACGTCCATCGTTGCGTGGATGCTGGCGGCCGATCCAGCCGAGGAGGCCGCGGTGACGACGGGAGGCGCATCATAGGCCTGGGCCAGGCTCGCCGTCGCCGCCGACCATGCCAGGGCGGCGAGCAGGATCGCGCGGCTCATGGCGTCGCCACGCCGACCGGTTGCGGCTCAGCGGCGCGGGCTCCGCTCATGCCGGGCACATATAGGCCGGTGGCGACCTTGGCGAGGAAGCCTTCAGGACGGAAACGCGCGCCGTAGACGGCGCACGGGTCCGGTTTGTCGACATTGCGATGTTCGGCCTCTGGCGCTGTCATCGCTTTGGCGGCGGCGTCTGCGAACGGCTCGGCGAATTGCAAGGCGTCGCCGATGCGGCTGAGCGAGGGTCCGTCCGTGCCCACGGGGGTGGCGGCGCGGTTCCAGCTGATCGCGGCGAGCTGGCGGCCGTCGGGATGCATCAACTCGGCCTCGGCTCCCAACGCGCCAAGCGTGCCGGGCGCGCGCAGTTTGATCGGTCCAGGAATGAAGAAGCCGGCCGCCGCTGCGGCGGCCGATGCGGCGCGGCCGGTCGGCTGCACATTGGTCACCGCCGCACGCACGCGCGCGTCGGCCGCGTCGTCAGCGGCGATGGCGTAGCGCTCGGACAGTTCAAAGCAGAGCTGCGCGTCGACCTCGCGCAACAGCAGTTGACGTTCGGCGGGCGTCATCCATGCCGGATCAGCGCCGTCGGCGAAGCGGGTGGGCGCGATAAAGACCCGCTTCAGCCCCGCGAGCTCGTCGCCGCCCGCACGGGCGCTGACCTTGGCGCGCACGCCGCGCTTGTCGGGTTGAAGGCCGTCATAACCGCTGAGGAATCCGGACTGCGTCGCAGGGCTCGCACACGCGCCCAGCGTCAGCGCGATCAAAGCGAGAAGCATCCGCATGGCGTTATCCCTTCAAGAAGACCTTGGTTTACGCGTCAGGCCCGCGTTCGTTGCGCCAGGCACGCCGTGCCTTGCGCGCGACAGCCCTTGGGATATCAGTCAGCCGACGCCTTTCGCGGCGCGCGGGCAGGAAGCCGGACATGACTGAAGCGCCACCCCCAGAGGAAACGCCGATCCAGCGCGCCCTGCGGCTGAAGAAGGAAGCATTGGACGCCAAGCCCAAGCCGCCGCGCGGCGGGCGCTTCCAGCGCGAGCAGGCGGCCGCGGCGCACTCGACCTCGAAGTCCAAACCCTGGATGAGCCGTTAGGTAACTGATGAACAGCAAGCCCGTCCTCCGCCGTCTCATCGACCTTCCCGGCGTCGCCGACCTGGAGCTGAAGGCGCTGATGAAGCGCGACTTCGCCGAGCCGCAGGCGCGAAGCGAATTCCCTGAGATCGACGCCTGCTCGCTGGCCATTTTCGGTCTGACGGCCGATCAGGCTGAGGATATCGCGCGTCCCGCCGGCTGGGACCGCGTCGAGCATCAGCCGATCCCGCGTCAGGTGGAGGCGTTCGAGGCGGCAGGCTGGGATGTCACCGACGACAAGCGTCGGCCCTTGCGCACCTTCGGCCATTTTAATCAGCAGCTCTGGCTGGCCCTGCGCGGCGTGGCCGGCGAACTGCCGTTCCAGGCCGAGGTCGAACAGGCCGATGCCTGGAGCACATCGCTGGCCGCCGATGCGGCCCGCTTCCGCAAGCGCTAAGCCGTCATCGTGCGGCGTTGAACACAGATTAGCGGATCGCCCGATCGGGCGCTCGCCAGCCTCGGGGCAGAGATGAAACCACCGATCAAGCGGCTCTCCGACCTGAAGGGAACGCCTCAGCGAACCGAGACCTACGCCCCGCCGACGCCGAAGGTGTCGCGCCAGAAGCCCGCCAAGGTGCTGACCGCCGCCGAACGAGCGGCGTTCCTGGCCTCCCGCCCTGACCTCAAGCCAAAAGGCTAGGCGTCCGGATACGCAGAAGGCCCGCCATCGCTGGCGGGCCTTCCGATCATGTGCTGCGTTGCCCCTGAGCCATGGCGGGCTCAGGGAAACGCTATCGGCCCCTAGTCGTCGGTGGTTTCCGCGTGCTGACCGGTGGTCAGTCGCGCGTTCCATTCACGCCAGAACACGCGCATCTGCAGCTCGCCCGGGCCGCCTTTGACGTTGCCGTTCATCCCGCGCGAGATGTCCGACCACTCGACTTCCTTGTGGGTCGCGAAACCCATCTGGCAGCCTTCGAGGCCTTCCACGTCGTCGGGCGTCGCGAAGCCGCCCGGACCCTGGAAACCCAGGTACCATTCGAGACGCGCCTTACGCAGGGCGGGGGTGTCTTCCTTGGGCATGGCCGCCCAGCCGTTGATCTCCATGTAGTCCGTGCTCGTGGGGTAGAAGGTGCGGAACACGAACCAGCCGTCGATGATGATCAGGTTGGGGAAGATCAGGTAGTTGCCGGCGCCGCCTTCGATCATGCGGGCCTTTTCCGGTCCATGACCGTCGACCAGGAACTTGCGGTACGCCGCGAATTCCTCAGGCGCGTACTTCTCAAGGTACGGCGTGGCCACGCCGCCGAGGCGCGCTGCCGTCGGCAGGCTGCCGGTCACGTGGCCGTTGCCAAGCGGAACCGCGCCGATGCGCGCGTTGCCCACCTGAACCGACTCATCCATCGGCTGGGGACCGCCGCCCAGGCCGACGCTGGGCATCCATTGGGCGAAGAAGCGCTCGTGCGTGAAGGCGGCGTGGTAGCCGTCCATGCTGTTCTCGACGAGCAGCTTCCAGTTGGCCCGCATCGAATATTTGAAGTGGCCTTCGACGAACTCCATGTCGCCCTTGTCCATCGTGTTGGCGATGACGCCTAGCGCGGCTTCGCCCATGTACGACTCGAACTCTTCAATGTCGGGGTCGAAGCTGATGAAGATCAGACCACGGAAGTTATGCATCCGCGGGGCCGGCTCCAGGCCCAGGGATTCACGGTCGAAGGCTTCGCTGTAGGCTTCTTCGCCCGGAATGCCCTTGAGCTCGCCGCGGGTGTTGTAGATCCACCCATGGTAGAAACAGCGGAAGACCTCTGCGCCCGATCCCTTGTGCTCGCGACAGACCAGATTGCCGCGGTGGCGGCAGGTGTTCATCAGCGCGCGGATCTCTCCGTCGTCGCTGGTCACGAGGATGATCGGACGTCCAGCCACCGTGCGAGTGATGAAGTCGCCGGGCTTGGGGAATTCCGACACGTGGCCGGCGAACAGCCAGGCCTTGTCGAAGATCCGCTCACGCTCCAGCTTCAGGATGTCGTCGTCCACGAACGCCGAACGGTGCACCCGGAAGATGCCGGATTCCTTGTCATCGATAATGAGACCGGCGGTGTTTTCACCAAAATCTGGCATCTGAATTCCTCCTCATTCGATAGCGGCGGTCGCGTGAATCCGACCTTTATCCAATTCCTGTGGCCGGTTCGCGTCGGCCGCGCGCCCGCTTAGCGCAGGCGACGGATCGTGTCGCCTGCCGCCGTCCTGACGATGCTGTCGCCCGCGGAAGCGTCAGCATCATGCCCTGAATGGCCTTACCATTCCATACATGATTTGCGCCGATCGGTCAGCGAAAACCTGCCCGGAGCTTCAGCAGCCCCTGAGACGTCTCGATCAGCTCGAGTTGAGCCCGAGAGCTACTCCGCCGGCGCGGTCTGCGGCGTCGGCGGAGCCGCGCGCTTGTCGGTCATCGGCCGGACCAGGAAGGTCAGCGCCGCGCAGATCAGCCAGGTGCCGATCAGCACACGGTAGGCCCATGTATAGGCGCCGGTCGCGTCGAACATCGCCCCGGCGAAGAACGGGCCGGACGCCATCGCGAAAGTGGTCAGGAACTGGGTCATGCCGGTGATCGAGCCCAGGTGCTTGCGCCCGAAGTAGGCCGGCCAGATCAGCGGCTGCAGCACCAGGAAACCGCCCAGCGCCAGGCCCTGGAACGCGGCCGCTGCGAACATCATCGTCTCGGTGTGCGCCATCAGATTGATGCCCACGCCCAGCGACGTGCAGATCGCCTGGATGACCACCGCATGCTGGACGCTCAGCCGATCGGCGACCGCGCCCCAGACGAACCGCGACAGGAATGAGAACACGCCATAGACCGCCAGCCCCCAGGCCGCGACCTCGGCGCTGAAGCCGAGGCTCCTGTAGAACGGCACCATGCTGGAGGCGTTTGTCGACATCGAGAACAGGCCGATGCTCATGGCCAGCGTCAGCAGCCAGAGCGTCGGCGAGCGCATCGCCTCGCTCAGCGTGTAACTCCGCTCGCTCGCCGCCGAGACCTGGACGCGTCCGGCGGCCGCGGGCTTGGGGGCGGCGCCGTCGTCGGGGAGCAGTCCCATGTCCTCTGGCGCGCGGCGCACGAACGGCAGGAACGGGATCAGCAGGGCGATGGTGAGCGCGCCCATCCATACCCACCCTTCTCGCCAGCCCGCGGTGTCGTTGATGGCGTTGGCGATGGGACTCATGATGAGGGCGGAGACGCCGCTGCCGGACACCGCGATGCTCATCGCCAGGCCGCGCTTGGCGACGAACCACTTGGGGATCAGCACGGCCGACAGCAGCCTTCCGGTGCCGATGCTGCCGACCCCGCCCAGGACGCCGAACAGCAGGATGAACACCCACGGGTCCTTGACCCAATAGAGCGCGATCATCGAGCCGCCGTCGAGCAGCACGCCGACGAGGGTGATGATCCACGGACCATGCTTGCGGTCGAAGTACTTGCCGACCAGCAGGCCGCCGAACCCGCCCACCAGCCAGCGCACGGTCAACGCGCCCATGATCTCGGCGCGCGGCCAGCCAGTATCGGCCTGCATGGGCCCGACGAACACCTGCAGCGCCCAGAACGCCATGCCGTTGCTGACGAACATCGACATGAAGCCGGCGGCGACGATGGTCCAGCCGAAGTAAAACGGCAGGCCGAACGGGCGGCGCTTCGCGGTGGTGTCGAGGGTCATGGGAATCGCCTGATCGCGGTTTTTGGCTATCGCATCAGGTTAGCGGCCAGGCCGGCGGTGTCTGGCCATTTTCGGACCTTATGGGGGCAATCGTCCCGGCGCCGCGTGGCGACGCCGGGAGCGTCGCGCCGCCTAGGCCGGTACGGCGTCGAACGCCTTCAGGCCGATCTTGAGGCTTTCCGGGTCGGCATACATGCCGGGGTTCGGCTTGGGGAAGCCGCCCTTGGGCTCCTGCACGACGCGCGGGTCGATCGGGCGGCGCAGCGAAACGTTGGCCTTCACAGCGGTGGGCCAGCTGACCTTGCCGTCGCGGAAGAACTCCAGCGCCGCGGCGTTGAAAATCTCCGGCTGATCGGTCTGGCCCTGGTGGCCGCATTCCTGCGGGTAGAAGAACTGGATGTTCGGGGCGTAGTCCTCCTGAACGTAGCCGTTCTCCACCGGCAGGATCACATCCTGCATCCCGTACATGTAGATCATCGGGATGGTCAGCTTCTGGATCCGGCCCGCGGTCTGGAAGATCTGCTGCATGTTCGGATCGGGGCCGTCGGCGACGTCGGCTGGCGTGCCGTAGGCCTTGCCGGCCTTGATGCGCGCCTCGCGCTGGCGGGTCGCGGCCAGATAGCGCATCCGCACCAGCTCTGGCCACACGGCCTTGGGCTCGTAGATGATCCCGTCCATCAGGCGCTGCATGCCGGCCTCAGTGCCGTCCCACTGCACAGCCTCGCGCATCTCCTGAGAATAGCGCTTCGGATTGAACTTGCCGTCTGACGGCTTCACCAGGGTGGTCAGGTTGATGTTGTCGAGGAAGCCCGCGATGAACATCACGCTCAGCACCCGTTCCGGGTTGCTGACCACGAAGTTACAGCAGGTGATGCAGCCCATGGAGTTGCCGGCGATGTGCGCCTTGTCGATGCACAAGGCGTCCATGAACATCTTGGCGAAGTCGTTGCGGGCCTTGATGCTGTTGTCGAGGTAGGCCGGGTTGCTGACGTCGGACAGACCGTAGCCCGGCTGGTCGGGGCAATAGACGCGGAAGCCCGCGGCGGCCAGCACCGGGGCCATGAAGCGCCAGCCGGCGGTGCCCGATGAGCCTTCGATGCCGCCGTGGAACAGTACGACGGCAGGGCCCTTGTCGCCGGCGGTGATGTAGTGGGCGCGGCGCCCGTCGGCCAGGCGCACCCAGCGGCTCGCCAAGCCCGGAATGTCGATGATGTCTTCGTCGGTGAGGCCGCGGCCCGGCGCGGAGTGCTGATCGTTCGCCATTGTCTGCTCCCTTGGCGTGCAGGCGCGGGTCGTGTGCCGCCCGGCCTTCGCATCGTCTGCATGCTTCATAGGGGGTTTGGGGAACGCCTCACAGTATACGGCTGCTTTTTCACACACGTGAAATCGGCGACCACAGTATTGGGCGGGCCTCAGTGCGGCGGGGTCGCTTCGAGCGCCGCGATCCGCCCGCGCATTTCCGACAGGATGCTGTCGCGCTGCTCTTCGAGCTGGTGGGCGTGGATCGCCACGCCGAGCGCAAAGGTGCGTCCGTAGCGGCTTCCGGGCAGCAGCATCGACAGCACGGCGCTGTCGGGTATCGGCATGTTGACGGTGATCATGTAGCCCTCGCGCCGCGCGAATTCGATCTGTTCGATAATCTTGCAGTAGTCGACCGGCTCGGCCGCAGCCTTGGCGTAGTTGATGTGATGGCAGATGCGCTTGATCTCCTTGTCGGAGTGCTCGCTGAGCAGCATCAGGCCGACGCCGGACGCCGCCAGCGGGCGCAGCGTCCCGGGCGCCGCCTCAAAGTGCAGCAGCGGTTGCTCGGCCACGGTGTGGATGTATTGCGCCGAAAGCCCGCTCTGGGTCGCCAGGATCACCACCTGACCGGTCGCCGCGTGCAGGTCCTTCATCAGCCGCAGGATCTCGCCGTCGCCGAACAGTGCCGCCTCCACCCACAGGCCGAGATGGGCGATCCGCATGGTCGGCAGGTAGGTGCGGGACTTGACGTTGAAGTCGAGGTAGCCGAGCGAGACCAGGCTCTTAAGCAGGGCCGAACCGCTGGACGGCGCGTATCCGAACTCCTCGCAGATCGACTTCAGCGACAGCGGCCGGCGCTCGCGATCGAACATCTCGAAGATGGCGAAGGCGCGCTGGGTCGACTTGACGACCGCCCCGGCCATCAACCCACCATCCCAGGCGTACGCGCCGCGATTTCACGCATATGAAAATGTGGCGGCTGACGAAAAAGCAAAATGGATTTTCCGCGGGGCTGTTACAAATGAGACCATAGCTCTTGATGAACCATCCCGAAACGGGAGGCGGGGGCGACTGGCTGCGGCCACCCGGCTGCGACTGACGATCCTCGGCGGCGCGTGGACGCGTAACCGCGGTGAAGGGAGAGGAAACGTCGATGGCGATTGTTGACCGGCTTGGCTACGTGGCGCTGGGCGTCAGGAACCTGGAAGAGGCGGTGACGCTGTACTCCCGGGTCGGCAGGCTCGAGGAATCGGAGCGGCGCGGCCGCACGGCGTTCATGAGCGCCGGCATCGACCACCACTGGCTGCGCCTGGAAGAAGGCGACACCGACGGCGTCAACCGCGTCGGCTACGAGGTGGCGGGCCCCGAGGCGCTGGAGGCCGCGCGAGACGTGCTGGGCCAGTGGAACATCGACTACGACGAGGCGAAGGATCCGGCGAACGAGCGGGTGGCGCACCGCCTGCGCTTCGTCGATCCGGGCGGCATGCCGGTGGAGCTGTTCTACGGCATGCAACAGCGCGCCAACGAGTGGTCGGGGCAGGGCATCAAGATCAAGAAGCTGCTGCACGCCGGCTGGGCCACCCCGAACATCGACGAGGTCGCGCGCTTCTATCAGGAAGGCCTGGGCTTCAAGCTCTCGGACCAGATCGAGGATCTGGCGTTATTCATGCGCGCCAACGATCGTTACCACCACTCGCTGGTGCTGCTGGGCCTGAAGGTGGACAAGGCCAGCTTCGGGCACTTCTGCTTCCTGGTGGATTCCCTGGACGATGTGATGCGCATCCGCACCAACGCGCTGCGCAACGACGCCAAGATCAGCATGGACCTGATGCGCCACGCGCCGTCGGGGTCGGCGGCGGTCTACTTCCGCGACACCGCGCGAATGTTGGACTTCGAATACTGCTTCGACCACGCCCAGATCGACGACGCGACGCACAAGCCGCGTATCCTGCAGAACACCCCGGAAGCCGGCAACGTCTGGGAAAAGCAGCTCTCCGACCCGATCACCTTCAACTGAGGCGTTCCGCGCACCCGTTCCCGACGGGTGCGCGGGCCTTGGCTATCTGGCCGACCAGACGGGTTTGCGCTTCTCGGCGAACGCCAGCACGCCTTCGCGCCCGTCCGCCGACGCCATCACGCCCGGCATCTCGGCATAGGTCTGGGCCCAGCCGCTGGTCTCACGCTCGACATGACCGTTGATCGAACCGCGGGCGATGCGCTTCGACGCCTGGACCGCCAAGGGCGCATTGGCGGTGATCCGGGCGGCGAGCGCCAGCGCGGTCTCCAGCACCTGCTTCTGCGGGGCCACCGCGTTCACCAGCCCGAGCTCCAGCGCCCGCGCCGCGCTGATCGGATCGCCGGTCAGCAACATCTCCATGGCGATCTTGGGCGGAAGCTGCGAGGTCAGGCGGAAGGCTCCGCCGGCCCCGGCGATGATCCCGCGCTTGACCTCGGGCAGGCCGAAACTCGCCGTATCGGCCGCCACCGCCAGATCGCTGGCCAGGGTCAGTTCGGTGCCGCCGCCCAGCGCGAAGCCGTTCACCGCGGCGATGGTCGGCTTGCTGATGTGGTGGGTGGCGTAGCCCGCGAAGCCCCAGGCCGCCTGGGCAGGATCGTCCGGCCCCAGCTTCTCGCCGCGGGAGATGGCCTTCAGGTCGGCGCCGGCGCAGAACGCCTGGTCGCCGGCGCCGGTGATGATCACCGCCCAGATCCCCGGGTCCTTGTCGGCTTCCTCCATCGCCAGGCCGACGCCCATATGGACCCCCAGGTTCACCGCATTGCGCGCCTCTGGCCGGTTGATGGTGACGATCATCACGTGTCCGTCCCGGTCGACGAGGACAGGCTGGGATGACTGCGGTTGGCTCATGCGATTCCTCCTGATGCGGTCTTGTGCGCCGCGCCGTGCAATACGGGGCGGATCAATCGAACAGATCGTTTGGGCTGCGGCAACAATCAGAAGAGAGGAAACGCCACGGCCGACCCGCAACTTCACGTCGGCCGGCGCTGGCTGAATTCGTGCGGCTCGCCCTGGCGCGACCACATCTGGCCGGCCGCGAACGCCAGGTCGGTTGACGCCCTGACGGCTTGCGCGAGCTTTCAGGTTTTATCAATTCGCCAGTTGAGGCGAATGTCTGGTCCCATCGCGCGTGGTCCTCGCTATGGATGCGGGAACGACGTTCGTGCGGGGACCCTAGAAACCCGGCGAGAGAGATTAGGGAGCCCTAGATGACTCAGGCGGCCGCGCTAGACTTCGACGTGATTGTTGTGGGGGCCGGGCCGGTCGGCCTGACGGCGACGATCGACATGGGCCGGCGCGGCGTCAAGGTGTTGATCATCGAGCGTGATCCCGACACCGCGCCCTGGCCGAAGATGGACCGTTCCAACCAGCGGACCATGGAGATGTATCGCCGACTCGGAATCGTCGACCGGGTCCGGGAGCTGGGCTACCCGGCCGACAATCCGATGGACGTGATCATCGCGGAGCGGGGCTCCGGGCCGCTGGTCGCGGTGCAGAAATACCCCTCGGTGGCCGAGCGCCGCGCGATGATCGCGGAATCGGAAGACGGCTACTGGCCGCTCGAGCCCTATCAGCTAGTCGCGCAGAACGCGATCGAACCGCTGCTGCGCCAGGTCGCCGAGCATGAGACGCCGAACACCACCGTGCGCTACGGCCTGGCGTTCACTGGCCTCGAGCAGGACGAGACCGGGGTGACCGTCCACGCCCGGCGCATCGACGGCGGCGAGGAGACCTTCCGCTGCGCCTACCTCCTGGGGTCCGACGGTGGCGCGAGCGCGGTGCGCAAGGCGGCCGGCATCAACCTCGAGGGTCGCGCGGCTCTGCGCGAAACCCGGCAGGTGATCTTCTGGTCCGAGAAGCTCTACGAGAAGCTGGGCGAGACCATCGGCAAGGGCCGCCACTACATGTTCATGCGCGGCAAAGGCGTGAGTAGCCTGATCGCCCAAGGCAACCGCAAGGAGTTCTCCACGGGCACCTTCCTGCCCGCTGACACCGACTTCGAACCGCTGATCCGCGACATGCTGGGCTTCGGCGACGAGGTGGACATCGAGATCCGACATGTCACCAACTGGCGTCTGCACCTGTTGCTGGCCGACAAATATCGGGTTGGCCGGGTCTTCCTGGCCGGAGACGCGGCCCACCTGGTCATCCCCACGGGCGGCCTGGGCATGAATTCCGGCATCGGCGACGCCATCGACCTGAGCTGGAAACTGGCCGCCATCGTCAAGGGCTGGGCCGGACCGCAGATGGCCGACAGCTACGAACAGGAACGCAGGCCGGTCGCGCAGCGCAACATCCAGGCTTCCGCCTGGGCTTCGGACGGCGCCGATATCTTCGGCCTTGGACACTTCCGGGTCGAAAATCTGGCGGATACGCCGGAGGCCCGCGACGCCCGCAAGAAGATGATCGACACCCACTTCCTGGAGATGGGTCGGATGCACAACATGATCGGCGCGGAGACCTGCTACACCTACGCCGGCTCGCCCATGGTGGCCCACGAACCCGGCAACGTGCCGATCTGGGATATCAACAAGATCGTGCCGCACGGTCGGCCGGGCATCCGTATCCCGCACATGTGGCTGAAGGACGGTAGTCCGCTGCAGGACAGCCTGGGCTACGACTACAACCTCCTGGATCTGCGCGGCGACCAGGACACCAGCGGGTTCGAGGCGGCGTTCAAGGAGATCGGCGCCCGGCTCGAGGTGAAGCGCATGGACGAGCCGAAGCTGCGGAAGGTCTACAACGGCGCGCTGTTCCTTCTCCGCCCTGATCTGCACATCGCCTGGCGTGGCGATGGCCCGCCGGCGGATGCGCGGGCGATCGCGCTGATGGCGACCGGGCACGGTCCGGCCTTCAAACCCTAGGCGCCGACGCGATCCGGCTTTTGCCGCCCCCCAGCGCCAGACCATATCAAGGAGACAGACTTGAGCGAGGACGAGACGAAATCCGAGAACTACGGCGGCGGCGACACGCCGCGGACCCGGGGCTTCGGCGAGGTCATGACCGTCACCGGCGAGACGGTGATCTACAGCGGAACCGAACTGACGATTTTCTCGATCCAGAACCTCGAGCCGCTTGAGGGCGGCGCCACGGGGCTGTTCAGCTACCGGTTAACCCGCGCCGAAACGCCGATGACGACCGTCGACGTGGCGCCCGGCGTTGGCATTCGCCACAATGTGACCGGCCTGGTGCTGAATGTGAAGCCAGGCGGCAAGCCGTGGAAGTGCGTGATCCAGCAACTCGTGCCTGGCTGACCCCGTCGTAGCCAGACGCTCAGGTCGCTGAGCGTCCGGGTGACACAGTCGCGAGGCCTCCGGTCAGGAACGCCACGGCCGAGCAATCTTGACTGATAGGGCTGCCCCTACCTTATGTCAGTGGCCCTTATGTACCGTCAGCGACAGGCCAAACGAGCAGAAAGCGCCAAATTCGCAACAGGTTAGACGCGAGATCCCACGTGGGGTTTTATGGCGTTACAGCGTAACATTTTGCCGCCGCCCGTCGCGCAAGCGCATCGGCGTAGGGCAAACGCTCAGCACCGGCCGCTTTTAAGATCCAGGTTCGCAATTGGGTGGCGCGCCTTACTGCGAGCTCATCAGCATCTTGGTGGCGGCTTGAGGCGAGTGACGGAGATGCTAGCGAAACGGCAATCCGCTGCGCTGTCGCACAACGGTTAGCGACGCAGCCAAGATCTGTCCGGATTCTAGGGGGTCGGGTTCGGCGCGTGCCTGGCAGAGGGCGCCGACCATCTCTGCCAGCAACGACGTCGCCGTCGCGTCTACCTGCTGACCACCTCTCGCCCTCAGTGGAACGGCTATAAACTCGCGCACCGATTTAGCTTCCGCGGCGTAGTGCTGGCGTGCGCCGTCCGGCATGCGCAGCGCCTCGCTGGCAAGGAGTGGGAGTACACACCCTGCAATGCTATCGTCGCGATGTTCCGGCGACAGATAGTGATCGATGAATGTCATCAACGCCTGCGCCGGAGAATCTTCTGCCGCGGCCCTCTCAACGCGCCTGCTGCGGTTCGACTCGATCATGCGTTCGACGGCAGCATCGACCATGGCGTCGCGCGAGGAGAAATGTCCGTAGAACCCGCCGTGGGTTTTTCCGATCCGCCTGACGACGCCGTTGAGTGTGCAAGCGTGTACGCCCGCTGCACGGATCGTGCGAATTGCCTCCTCAAGAAGCAGCTCGCGGGTCTTGGGGGCCTGGGTGGATTTGGGTCTCACGGTCAAACGACCTCAATATGATAATCATCATGGCGAAGGCGCG
>NZ_JAUYQL010000120.1 GCF_030697305.1 Phenylobacterium sp.
GGCGTGCGGGTGTTCGGCAACGCGGCGCTGAGCTTCGCGGCCAAGGTCTCCAGCGGCTACTGGAACATCTTCGATCCGACCAACGGCTATACGGCCATAGAAGCCTCGGTGGCCGAACGGCTGATGGAGAAGCGCGTCTCGCGACGGTTCTTCTTCGAGACCGATCTGCTCTATCACCTGAGCACGCTACGCGCGGTGGTCCGCGACGTGCCCATGCCCGCCCGCTATGGCGAGGAAGTCAGCAACCTGCGGATCGGCGCCATCGTCGGGCCGTTTGCGCTGAAGCACGCGCGCAACTTCTTCCAGCGCATCCTGGGTCAGTACTTCGTGCGCGACTTCAACGTCGCCACCGTCGAGTTGATCTTCGGCCTGCTGTTCCTCGGTTTCGGCGTCAGCTACGCGGCCCACTGGCTGTGGATCCGCGCCGAGGGTCAGCCCGCTTCGCCCGGCGTGGTCATGGCCGCCGCCCTGCCGGTGATGATCGGCGTCCAGTTCCTGCTGCAGGCGGTGAACTTCGACGTGCTGAATGTGCCCACGCGGCCGATCCATCCCTACCTGCGCGCCATCGCGCGCATGGAGGCCGAGGCCGAGGAAGATGCGCAATGCCGCTGAAGGACCTGCTGCTGTGCGCGAGCTTCGCGGTGGTGCTTCCGGCCGGCCAGGCGATGTTCAAGTGGGCGGCGGTTCACCATGCGTCGCTGCAGGGCGACCTCGCCACGCGGCTGCTGCACAACTACCCGCTGATGGCCGCCTTCGCCTGGTATGGGGCGAGCGCGCTGTTGTGGTTCTACATCCTCACACGGGTGCCGCTCAGCGCCGCCTATCCGGTGGCGATCCTGGGTTCAGGCCTGGTGCCGCTGGTCGCCTGGCTGCTGTTCAAGGAGCCGCTGTCCTGGCGTTTCGCCGTCGGCTACGGGGTGATGCTTGTGGGCTTCCTGATCATCGTCCGGCCCTCCGCCGGCTAAGGCAGATCACGCCAAGCACGACGATCAGCGCGCAGATCGCGTTCGGCGGAAAGATGTAGCGGGCGTCGGCCGCCGGCGCGACGACGAACAGCAGTCCGACATAGGCCGCCGAGCCCAGCCAGCCCGCCGCCAGGATCAGTCGCCCTGGGGCGCTCGCAAAGCACGCGGCGAGCGCGATCAGGCCGGCCAGCGCGTGCAGTACGAACGGGCGCCGCCACAGCGGCTGCGAATTGCGCTCCACGAAGCCGCCAACCTGGGCCGCCGCCTCGGGCCTCGACAGCCGCACGCCGAACCGGTTGGCGTCGATCCCGCCGTGCACCGGATAGAACACGCCGCGCTTGGCCATGCCGAGCTGCTCGACCAGCACCAGGGTTCGGTGCGCCAGGTAGCAGCGCCACTGGCGCGGGATCTCGCGCCGCCACGCGGCCTGCACCGCGCCGGCCCCGTCGGTCTGCAGGATCGGGGGTACGCCGTCGCGCGGCTGGTAGGCGAGCTGCAGGTGGCGTGGATCGTAGGCCCGGCGAAGCTGGTCGCCGCTGATCGGCTTGTCGGCGGTGACGGCGGGCGGCAGCAGGCTGCGGTCCAGGCAGGCGGACATGCCGATCAGGTCGAAGGCCTGGGTGGCCGAGAACGCCTGCGGCGGCGGCGGGCGCGCGAGGTCGGGCAGCCGCCAGACCGTCGAGGCGTAGGCCAGCGCGCAACCCAGCGCGGCGAACGCCAGGGCGGCGAGGCGTATGCGCGCGCCGCTGGCCTCGCCGAACGGCTGCAGCACCATCAGGCCGAGCAGGGCGAACACCAGCGGAAAGGCGTTGTAGCGCAACGCCAGCGCCAGGCTGAACGCCGCCGCGGCGCCCGCCAGCAGAAACTTGCTCCGCACCTGAGCTGCCGCCAGCCACAGGGCGATCCCCAGCAGGGTGAAGCTGGCGGTGGTCACGTCGCGCCATTGTGCGGCGAGGCTCCCCAGCAAAGGCGGGAACAGCACGAAGGCGCCGGTGAACGCGACGAAGGCCATGATCACTACGGGCGCCCGCTTCACGGCCAGGCTGAAGATCAGAGCAGCGGCGAAGAACAGGATAGAGGTCTGGGCGGCGAACAGGCCGCCCGGACCCGCGCCAAGCCGTTCGGAGATCCAGAACAGATAGGCGTGGGCGGGCGGCCACAGCATGGTCTCCACGCCCAGGCGCGCCTCGGTGTAGGCATAGACGCTGTCGTAGGACATCAGCCCCGGCCACAGGGGCCAGCAGAAGCTGGCGGTGACCAGCGCCGCCAGCGCGGCGGCAAGGGCCCAGCGCGGGCGATGCAGGGCGAGGCCGAAGGCGACCGGCGCGCTGATCGTCAAGGCGCGATCCGTCCCAGCGGGCAGGCGCCTGAGCCGATCACCGCCAACACCTCCAGCTCGCCGCCGATCGAACGGGCGTCGATCTGCCAGCCGGTGGCGGCCGATGTCACGTCGGGGCGGACGGCCGGGACGTCGGCGCGGGGCCGGCCTCCGTCGCCGGCTCCGACGATGAGACCGTCGCGCACGACGATGATCCGCATCGCCGGCTGATGGGCGCGTGTGTCCCAGGCCCAGCCGACGATGCGCGCGCCGGCCGGCGGGCCCTTGAAGCGCTGGGTCACCGTGTCGACGGCTCCGGCGCACCCCGCCGTTTCAATGAACGCCTCGCGCAGCCGTTCGCCGATCAGCGGCGCTGCCCAAGCGGGCGCGGGCGGCGGGTGGTCGCCGGGGGCGGACGGCTTCGTCCATTCGGGCTGGTCACAGGCCGCCAGGCTGATCGCCAGCAGACCCAGCAGGAAGGCGTGCGCCCTCATGCGGCGAACCGCTGCGACCAGTCGGCGGCGACGCCGGGCCTGGGTTCACGTGCGACGATGAAGCGGTAGAGCGAGAGTTGCCGCCCCACGCCCAACGCGCGCACCTCCACCCGCGCGAACAGGTCGGCGATCAGCGCCTCGATCTCGGCCGCGGTGTTCAGGTGCTCGTGGCGCATGAGGATCCCGTAGTCGAGGCCGTGCCGCAGGCGGAACTCCAGCCCCGTGGTCGCCATCCAGCCGATCTTCCAAAGCAGGCCTCCCTCGCTGGGGATCGCCACCCGCAGGGCGCCGCCCTCCTCCAGCAGCGTCGCGCAGCGCGCCAGCAGCGCCGGCAGGTCGGCGACGTGCTCGAACGCGGCGATGCTGGTGATTCGGGCGTAGCGCCGGTCGGCGGGAACCTCGGCGATGTCGGCGAAGACGTCGCGGATCCGCCCACGCTGCGGCGCGTCGCGATACAGCGCCTCGAACGGCTCGACGACGTCATAGGCCGCGCCGGGGGGTTCGAATGGAAGTTGGTTGAGGGTGCCGGCGCCGATCTCCAGGGTCGCGGCGGGGCCGACGGCCCGCACATCCTCGGCGACCCGGATGTGCATCCAGCGTTCCAGCCGCTGCGCCGCCGAGGCCGCCGTCGTCGCGCCCTGCCGGTTGTCCAGATACTGGGCGGCGTAGATCTCGCGAAAACGAGGCGGCAGTTCGGGGCGCGTCTTGGGATAGCGCGCCAGCAGTGGTTCGTTCGGCATCAGGGTCTCCGGCGCGCGGCGCCAACATAGGCGAGCCGACGCGTCGTGCGAGGGCGTTTTTTTGCGGCTTTCCTGTCGCGGTGGGCAGCGCTAGGACGAAACCCGGTCAGGCCCGTGCGACGGGCGGAAAAGGGCATCGGTTGGACGCACGCACCCCCCGTCCCGCAGGCGCCGCCGCGGCGCTGGCCTATCGCGTGACGGTGGGCGCCGGGTTGGCTGCGACTCTGGCCGCGAACCTGCCGGGCCATCTTTCTTATGACTCGGTGATCGCGCTCTACGAGGGCCGCACCGCGATTCGCCAGACCTGGGCGCCGGCAGCCTATTCCTGGATCCTCGGCCGCTTCGACGCCTTGCACGCCGGGACCAGCCTCTACGTCACCGCCAGCGCGCTGCTGCTCTACCTGTCTCTGATGACCTTGCCGTCGCTGCGCCCGCGCACCTCGTGGCTTGCCGCGCCGGTGGCGCTGGCCGCCATGCTGACCCCGCAACTGTTGATCTATCAGGGAATCGTCTGGAAGGACGTGCTGTTCGCCAACCTTGCCGTCGTCGGCTTCATCGCCCTGGCGCACGCCGAGCGAGGATGGGTGGGGCGTGCCCGGATCGGCCCCTTGGCCGGCGCCCTGGTCTGTTTCGCCCTGGCCGGACTAGTGCGCCAGAACGGCCTCGTCGTAGTCGCGGTTGGCGCTGTGGCGCTCGCCTGGATCGCGCGGGGCGGAGGCTGGCGCGCGAGCCTCGTCTGGGGACTGGGCGGCTTTGTCGCCGTCTGCGTCGTGGCCGTCGCTTTCGACGCCGCGGTCAAGCCCGTTAAGCACGTCCCGAAGCTGCGACCGGAGGCGGCCGCCCGCGTCCTGCAACACTACGACGTGGTCGGTGCGGCGGCCCACGACCCCAAGCTGGCGCTCACTGACATGACGCCCGCCGCCGCCGCCATCGTCGCGGCCGACGCGCGCAGCGTCTATTCGGCAGAGCGGATCGACACGCTGGGCCAGTCGCCCAGGCTCGGCCGCGCGCTCTGGCGCACGCCGGACGCAGCGATGTCGCGACAATGGCGCGATGTGGTGCTGCACAGCCCCAGCGCCTATCTCGCCCACCGGTTGGCGG
Organism: Phenylobacterium sp.; assembly: GCF_030697305.1. Taxonomy (GTDB): domain Bacteria; phylum Pseudomonadota; class Alphaproteobacteria; order Caulobacterales; family Caulobacteraceae; genus Phenylobacterium. Next base: position 4,619 of record NZ_JAUYQL010000120.1, read on the forward strand.
TGTTCGACCAGGTGCTGGAGACGCCGGCGCTGGACCGCTGCCTGCCGGTACACGTGGGCGTCATCGGCCCGCCGCCGATGATCGCCGAGCTGGGGCTCGTCCCCGAGATCGACGTCCGCGACCAGGCGCTGGCCGCGTATGCGGCGCGGTTCTTCAAGACGCCGGTGTACTCGCACCTGACCTGGCTGCTGGTCGCAGTTGCGGCAGGCATCGTGCTGCTGCTGCGCCGCGCGCCCGGGGACATGCCGATGGCCGCGATGCTGGTCGGCGCCGTGGGCTTCACCGCGAGTTTCTTCGTACTCTCCGTGGCCTGCGACTACCGTTACCTCTACGCGCTCGACCTGTCGGCGATCACGGCGCTGATCTACCTGGCGCTCGATCCGCGCCCGAGTCGCCGCTAGTCGGACAGCAGGGCGTCCAGCGTGGCCTCGGCCGCGCTGCGTTCCTCACGCAGGGCTTCATACAGCGACTGCAGATAGGCGTGGTTCTGACGCAGTTCGATCAGTTCGCTGCGCGCCGCGTCCAGATCCCGCGTGGTGGCTGAGACCAACGGCCCCATCGCCAGGCGCATCTTGTCCAGCCTGGCGCGTGCCCGGGTCAGCAGCGCCGCGTCCGGTTTCGCATCGTCCGCAGCGGCGGCGAACCAGTCGAAGACGTCCTGGGCGACCGCGCCGGCGTCGCCAGCGCGCGCCAGGCTGTCGTCAGTCTCATTGTGCCGCAGGTCTGGCGTGAGGAACCGGTCGATGGCCTCGCCCGCCTTAGCGTCCAGGCCTGGCAACGCCGCCGCGTGGCCGGCCTCGATGCGCGCGGCCTGCGCCCGCCAGTCCGTGAGCAGGGCGTCGTAGCCGATGAAGGCGCGGGGCAGGTCGCGGGTGTAGGCCTCCGCGGCGAGCATGTAGGCGCTCCACAGCAGCACGGACTTCTCCACGGAGAAGCCGTTGCGGCGGCCCAGCGAGGCGGCGACCGCCAGCGGATGGCGCACGGGGATCACGCAGCGCGCGGCGATGCGCCGTTGCCCGAGGATCTCGCGCCAGAACGGCAGCAGCACCGTGACACGCGGGTCCTTCATAAGCGGCAGGCGCGCGCCAGCGTATTCCTGGTCGAACAGCGCGCCGCCCTCGTCGCGCCAGCCGGACTCGTCGGCCGCGGGCAGGGGCCGATGGGGGAAGCCGAAGACGTCGTCCCAAGCCCCGCCGCCGGCGCGCAGGCGGCGGTCGTTGAACATGGCGATCTTCCAGGGTTCGAAGTAGCCCTTCTCGTTGTGCTCATCGCCCGGCATCACATTGGCCGGCAGCTCGGCGCCGGCCAGCGCCAGCAACTGCGTCGCCGCCGACGTCCCCGAGCGGTGCATGCCCAGCACCAGATAGGCGGTCCGCGCGGCGGAGGGACCGACGATGGGCGAAGGAACGGAGGCCGGCGGCGGTGTCATGCAACTTCCAGTGACGCTTGGCGAACCGCTCTATGGCCGCGCGGCCGGAGGGGCAAGACCCGCGCGTGGTTGATCGTGCGGGACAATCGTTGCACAGAGCGGATCGTCCCAAGGGGAAGGCGCCATGGCCGCTACGGCCTCGAACGATGAAATCCAACTGGCGATCGCCGCGGCGATGGATGCGGATTTCTACCGGGCCGTCTATCCTGACTTCGCCGCCTCGCGGATGACGCCCTGCGCCCACTACGCGAGCCTGGGGTGGCGCGAGGATCGCGATCCCGCGCCCTGGTTCTCGACACGCCGGTATCTGGAGCTCAATCCCGACGTGGCCGCGGCGGGCGTCAACCCGCTGTTCCACTTCATCACCGCCGGCGGGCGCGAGGGCCGCGAGATCGCCGCTTCCAGCGAAGGCGACGCCTACCGCGCACGGCTGCGGCGTCAGCGACGCCACGGCGCCTGGCGGTTCGATCCGCCTGAACCGCCTGAAGGCGCCACGCGCGACCCTGCGCTGAGCGCTTCGCCCAGCGAACGCGCCATGGTCGCGGCCGAGTTTGACGAAGCCTTCTATCTCGACGCCAATCCCGACGTGGCTGACGCCGGCGTCGACCCGCTGGAGCATTTCCTGGCGCTGGGCTGGCGCGAGATGCGCGATCCAAACCCCACGTTCTCGATGGTCGATTACATCGACGCCTATTCCGACGTGGCCATGTCGAGCGCCAACCCGTTCGTCCACTACCTGACCCGCGGCCGGCCGGAGGGACGCAGCGCGCAGCACAACCTGGGCTTCCGCTTCGACGTGATCTCCAAGCTCGCGCCGGTCGACGAGCGCGTGGAGCAACTTGCCTACGTCTGCGCGGCCCTGCCGCACGACCAGCCGCAAACTCTCGCCCAGGCGCTGGCGGCCCGGGCCGACGGTCTGACCGACGTGCATGTGACGTTCAGCCACGACGACTACCGTCTGAACGTCGGCGGCGTTCAGCTCTGCCTGCAGCGTGAGTCGGCGAACATCCGCGCGCGCGGGCGCAGCCATCTGCATTTCCATCCCGCCAAGGCCTGGCCGGCGTTGCGCGCGGCCGTCGAGACCTGTCCGATCGGCGTCGTGCTGGACGGCGAACTGCTCGGCGAATTCGAGATCCACGCCGTGATCGACGCCCTGGCGGCGCTTCCGGCGAGCGGCGATCGCAGCTTCGCGATCCACAATCTGCTGGGCCACAGCGTCGATGAGGTGCTGGGCCTGTTAGGCGCGTTGGGCCTCAGCGACGGCTATTTCTGGCTGCACGACTTCGCCAGCCTGTGCGCCGGCTTCCACCTGATGCGCAACGACGTGCAGGACTGCGGCGCGCCTGCGCCCGACAGCCCGGCCTGCGGGGTCTGCGCCTACCAGCCGCTGCGCAGCCGACACCTGGACGATCACGGACGCCTGTTCGCCGCGCTTGGGCTGACCGTCGTGTCCCCGTCCGCTTCGGCGCTGGCCGCCTGGCGGGCCGGTTGGACCCACCCGGCGAAAGCGGCGATCGTCCATCCCCACGCCCGCCTGAGCGAGCCTGAGCCGCCAGCCGATCCCCCCGCCGGTCCGATGCGAATCGCCTTCCTGGGTATGGCCGCGCCGCACAAGGGCTGGCCGATCTTCCGCGACCTGGCGCTGAAGTTCGCCGACGACCCGCGATATGCCTTCCTGCATCTGGGCAAGCGCGGCGGCGGCAGGCTGCCGATCGCCTTCCATGAGGTCTCCGTCTCGGCCGAGCGTCCGGACGCCATGCGCGAGGCCATCGTCGAGCTCGATGTGGACGCCGCGCTGATCTGGTCGCTGTGCCGCGAGACCTTTTCCTTCACCGCCTATGAGGCCGCCGCGGCCGGGGCCGCCGTGGTCACCGGTCCCGACAGCGGCAATGTGGCGGCGTTCGTGGCCGCCGACGGCTGCGGTCGGGTGCTGGCCGACGAAGCGGCGCTTTACGCGGCCTTTGAAAGTGGCGCGATCCTGGAACTGGCGCGCGCCGCGCGTCGCCCAGGCCTCCGCACCCTCGAATACAGCGCACTCAGCGTCGATCTGATGGGCGTGAGGGCGCCCGTATGAAGGTGCTCTGCTACTCCAGCTTCACCTTCACCTACCTCAATCGGGCGCGCGTCCTGTTCCAGTCGCTCCGCCGGCATCATCCGGAGTGGGAGCTGGTGGCGCTGATCACCGACACCGCGCCCTCGGACTTCTCCTTCGAGCCCGAATCGGAGCCGTTCGACCGGGTGGTGTTCGCCGACCAGCTGGGCGTCGCCGACTTCCCAGGATGGCTGTTCAAGCACGACGTGGTCGAGGCCTGCACCGCGGTGAAGGGCCCGTTCATGCTGCAGGCCTGCCAGTCGGGCGCCGATGCGGTGATCTATCTCGACCCCGACACGACGGTGTTCGAGAGCCTGGCGCCGCTGGAGCATTGGCTCGAAGACCACGACATCCTGCTGACGCCCCACCTGATCGACGCCAACGACGATGTCGCCGCGATCCTCGACAACGACCTGTCCGCCTCGCGCACCGGGATCTTCAACCTGGGCTTCGTCGCCGTTCGCGCCCGTGGCGAGGGCCTGCGCTTCGCCCGGTGGTGGAACGATCGGCTGCTCTCGTACTGCTACGACGACATGCCCAGCGGTCTGTTCGTCGACCAGCGGTGGTGCGACCATGTCCCGGCGCTGTTCGACAAGGTCAAGGTGATCCGCGATCCGGGCTATAATGTCGCGAGCTGGAATCTCAGCCGCCGCACGCTTGAGATCGGCAAGGACGGCGCGATCCGGGTGAACGGCGCGCCGCTGCGTTTCTGGCACTTCACCAAGCTGGGGCCGCTGGGCGACACCATGACCCGCCGCTACGCGGGCGGGAACTTCCCGGTCTATGAGATCTGGAGCTGGTATCGCCGCCAGATCGCCGCGGCCACCGACCCTGCCATCCCCGAGCGTTGGTGGAGCTATGCGTCATTCGCCGACGGCACGCCGATCGCCAAGGCTGAGCGCGTGCTCTATCGCCAGCGCGGCGACTTGCAGGCCGCGTTCCCAGATCCGTTCGCCAGCGGGCCCGGCAGCTATCTCGAATGGTTGCGCGCGCAACCGAAGTGACTATCCGCTAGGCGCAGCGGAAAACTGTACGGCTCTCATGAAAATGACCACGAAGGCGGAGATGGCGATACAGGATGGGCCGGGTGCGCCGCAGCCCTCGGCGCTGCTCAGCAAACTGGACGCCGTGGCGACCCAGCTGGTGCGTGCGCGCGACGACCGGCGGCTGGCCGACCTCGACCACGCCCGCGAGGCGATGATCCGCAGCGAGCTGACCCGCGCGCTGTGCGACGCGCTGGTCGCCCGCGCCCAGTCCCTGGCCGACCTCCGCGCCCGGACGCTGGCCCTGCATCGCGCGTCGTCTCCGCGCCTCGAACGCCGCCGCAACCGCCTCAGCCGCCGCATCGACCGCTGGCTGCAGCGCGCCGGGCCGATTGGACACGCCGCGATCATCGCCCGCTCGGGCCTCTGGCGCGTCGACGGCGCCGGCCTGCGCCCACGGCTGGGCGCACTGCGCAATATGCTGCGCTACGCCATGCGGCGTGGTGATCCGGCCGCCCAGCCGGACGTGCTCCTCGACGAGGCCTGGTATCTCGAGGCGAATCCGGGAGTCGCCGGCAAACGAGGGGGGGCTTTGGTCCACTACCTGATCGATGGTCGGCTGGAAGACCGCGCGCCGGGGCCGCTGTTCGATCCAGCCTTTTATCGTGCGAGCCAGGCCGGCGAGCTCGCGCGCACCGGGCTCTCGCCGTTTGAGCATTTCGTGCTGAGCGGCGCGGCGGACGGTGTCGACCCACATCCGCTGTTCAGCGTCGCGCACTATCTCGCGTTGATTCCGGGATTGGCCGGGGCGGGCGTAAATCCGCTGGATCACTACCTGCGCGACGGCGCCGCTGCAGGCCTCAGCCCGCATCCGCTGTTCGATGTCGACTGGTATCGCGGCCAGCTCGAACCACAGGAAGCCGCCGACGCTTCGCTGCTTCACTACCTGCGCGAGGGATGGCGGCGCGGGCTGAAGCCGCATCCCCTGTTCGATCCGCTCTGGTACCTTGAGCAGTATCCCGACGTGCAGAGCGCCGGCATGGAGCCGCTCACCCACTATGTCCTGACCGGCGCGCGCGAGGGCCGCCATCCCAGCCCCTGGTTCGACGCGCCGCACTACATGGCGGTCCGCGGCGTCGGCCTCGCTCCGGGCGCCAACCCGCTGGTCGATTACCTGGAAGGCGGCGCCTGGCGGATCGGCGAGCCGAGGCCCGGATTCCCGAACGCCGCCTACATCGCCGCGCGACCGCACGATCTGGTGCGCGGCATGACCCCGCTGGAGCACTGGGCGCGGGGCGGCCGGGCGGACTAGAGCCAGCTCAGACGCCCAGGGCGCGCAGCTGACGCCAGATCTCGGCGTAGTACTCGGGGATGTAGTGGAACGGGCTGAGGCCCCAGCGATGATCGCCGTCGGCGATGCGTTGCGCCGGCGCGCTGACGCGCGCCGCCTCCGGCGCGAGCGCGGTGAACGCCGCCTGGTAACGATCCAGCAGGGCGTTATGCCGGCGAAGGTCGGCGGCGCGGCCGCCCCATAGCTCGACATTCTCGATCGCCCGCAAGCCGTCGTCGCCCGCACGATAGTGGGTCGCCCATTGCGCCTCATGCAGGATCAGCCGCGCGGCGCGCAGCGGCGTGGCGCGGATCAGCGCCAGCATCTCGCCGGCCGCCTCCATCCACAGCCGGTCGCAGGTTCCGCCCAGCCGCGCGATCGGCCGGGCGGGCGCCAGCGCCGGCTGGGACAGGTAGCCTGACATCTCCAGCTCCCAGCTATGGCTGGCCAGCGCGGCGCCGATCGCCAGCAGGTCGAACCGCTCGTCGATGAAGTCGAAGATCAGGTGGGTCGGACGCCAGGTCACGAGCTCGGCCATCGTCGTCTTGGTCAGGTCGTTGACCATCGCCTGGTGTTGGTGACGCTTCAGGCCATTGGGAAGCGCCTCGGCAGGCTGGAAGCCTTCCACCGCCGGGCTGAACAGGCTCGGGAGGCTGGTGCGCGAGATGTACAAGAGTTCATTCGCCGGCTCGCCCTGGATAGGCCACAGGTCCCGCGTAATGCAGCTGCCGATGATGGCCACCCTCGACATGATGCCTCCAAACCGCCTCGCGAGGCTTCTTAGCATGCCGTGGAACGGGCGTGGCCGCGATCCCGCGCCGCGACCCTTTGACCGGCCCATTGACACGCGAGTCCGCGCCGATCATCTGTCGGCCGCCCTCGGCGTTCCGGCCGTTGCGGCGTTACGGCTGGGTCGGCCGGGCTTCGTTCACCATAGCCTGATATGATACGGCGATTGGCGACCACGGGCTTTCGCGAAACGGCGCGACACGCATGAAGATGTTCAGCTATCTGGCGAATCAGCCCGACAACGTGGTCACGCGCGCCTTGCGCGAAGGCTACGGTCCGCTGGGTTTCGCCTTCGCGTTCAGCCTGGTCAGCAACCTGCTGTACCTGGCCATGCCGCTCTATACCTTCCAGGTCTATGGCCGGGTGATGATCAGCCAGAGCCAGGCGACGCTCTGGGCGCTGACCGCGGTGACGCTGTTCATCTTCGCGATCTCCAGCGTCATCGACAACTATCGCGCCCGCATCCTGATCAACTACGGAACGTTGCTGGACCAGCGCGCCTCCGGACACATCTTCTCCAGCCTGTTTGACGCTGCGGTGCGCGGCGATCCTGGCGCGCGGGCCCAGGCGCTGCGCGACATGGACACCTTCCGCCAGACGCTGACCGGCGTGGGCGCCGCGGCGATCTTCGACCTGCCGTGGATTCCGGTGTTCCTGATCGTCCTTTTCATCATTGATCCGCTGATCGGCGTGGTGACCACGGCCGGCGCCGTCGCCCTGCTGATCCTCGCCCTGATGCAGGAAAAAGCTACGCGCCCGGCGCTCAAGGAAGCCAACGATGCGGCGCTGCGCAGTTATGCGTTCACGGATTCAGCGCTGCGCAACGGCGAGGTCGTGCGCGCCATGGGCATGTTGCCGACGCTGGGCGCGGCGTGGTCGCGGTTCCGCGCCGTGGCCGTCGAGCGCGGCGTCGCCGCCAGCGAGCGTTCCAATGTGCTGGGCGACACGATCCGCGCCGTGCGCATGGGGATGCAGGTGCTGATCGTCGCCATCGGCGCGGCCCTGATCCTCCAGGGCAAGATCCACATGGGGATGCTGTTCGCCAACATGATCCTGGCCAGCCGCGCGCTGGCCCCGATCGAGCGGGTGGTCGGCTCCTGGGAGGCGCTGAACAACGGCCAGCGCGCCCACGAGCGGCTGATGAACCTGCTGTCAAAGGCTGAGGCGCCGTCGCCGCGGACCACCCTGCCGCGGCCGCTGGGACGACTGAGCGCCGAGGGGGTCAATTTCGCGCCGCCCGGGGCGGCGAAGCTGCTGATCACCGGTGTGAGCTTCGTGATCGAACCCGGCGAGGTGATGGGCCTGATCGGGCCGTCAGGCGCCGGGAAGTCGACCCTCGCCAGGCTGCTGATCGGCATCTGGAAGCCCACCAGCGGAACCGTTCGCCTGGACGGCGCCGACATCTTCGCCTGGGACCGCGGCGACCTCGGCCGTCACGTCGGCTACCTGCCGCAGGACACCGAGCTGTTCGCAGGCTCGGTGCGCGACAACATCGGCCGTTTCCGCGACGACGTGAGCGATGAGGAAGTGGTGGCCGCCGCCCAGATGGCCGGCGTCCACGAACTCGTTCTGCGTATGCCCAAGGGCTACGAGACCGAGGTCGGCGAGGGCGGCGTCGTACTGTCGGCCGGCCAGCGTCAGCGCGTCGGCCTTGCCCGCGCACTGCTGGGGGAGCCGGCGTTCGTGGTGCTCGACGAGCCCAACGCCAGCCTCGACGCGGAGGGCGAGGAAGCCCTGGTGCGCGCGGTGGAGGCGCTGAAGGCCAAGGGCGCGACCATCGTGATCATCTCGCACAAGCCGAACATCTTCCGCCCGGCCGACAAGATCCTGTTGCTGCGCGACGGCCGGGTGGAGCTGTTCGGCCCGCGCGACCAGGTGATGAACCGCGTGACCAAGCCTGCCGAAGTCCGCGCTGTGGAGGCCGGTCGATGAAGCTGGAGCTGGGCCCGCTGCGCCGCAGCTACGTGGCCCCCAACTTCACCGGCGAGCCGGACGCCAAGAGCCAGGAACTGACCGACCGGGTGCGCCGCCCGATCGTGGTGGGCTCTGCGGTGATCGGCGCGATGGTGCTGGGTCTTGGCCTGTGGGCCGGGATCACGCCGTTGAGCTCAGGCGTGTCCGCGCCCGGCCAGGTACGTGTGGAGTCCAACCGCAAGACCATCCGTCGGCGCGAAGGCGGCGTGGTGAAGGCGATCCTGGTGCGTGAAGGCGACCGCGTGCGCCCCGGCCAGCCCCTGCTGGTGTTCGACGAAGTGCAGGCGCGCGCCGGCTTCGACGTGATGCGCAATCAGGCCGATTCGGCGCTGGCGCAATCGGCGCGTTATCAGGCGGAGGCCACGGGGCGACCCAGCATCACCTTCCCGGCCGACCTGAACGCCAGGATGAACGACCCGCGCGTCGCCTCGATGGTGCGCGATCAGCAGTTCCTGTTCACCTCGAGACTGCAGTTGTTCAACAGCCAGCTCTCGGTGCTGAACCAGCGCGTCCAGCAACTTGAGACCAACGTCGAGGGCCTGCAGGCTCAAGTTGATTCGGTCGACGAGCAGGCGCGCCTGACCCGCGAGGAGTTGGCGGGCTACCAGACTCTCTTTGAGAAGGGCTACGCGCCCAAGACGCTGATCCTGCGCTACCAACGCGCGCTCGCCGACCTGGGCGGGCGCAAGGGGCAGCTCATTTCGGATATTTCCAAGACCCGCGAGCAGATGGGCGAGGCGCGCATCCAGATGTCGGCGCTGCGCAATCAGCGCCAGACCGAGGCCGCCGACGGCATGCGCGAGATGCAGTCCAGGCTGGCCGACGCGTTGCCGAGACTGTCGGCGACCCAACAGACGCTGTCCGAAACCACGGTGCGTTCGCCTGTGGACGGCTACGTGCTCAATTTGTCGCAGTTCACCGTCGGCGGCGTCGCCGGCGCGGGCGAAGTCCTGATGGACGTGGTCCCTGCCGATACGCCGCTGGTGGTCACCGCCATGGTCCGGCCGCAGGACGTGGAGAACGTCCGCGCCGGCATGTCCGCGCGCGTGCAGCTCCAGGGCGTCAGCCGTCGCTGGGTCAGCCCGCTGCCAGCCACGGTGGTGACGGTTTCCGCCGACAGACTGGTCAATGACAAGACGGGCGAGGGCTATTTCCGCGCCGATCTGCGGATCGATCCGAAGGATATCGCCAAGCTCGCCGACGGCGTGAAGATGACGCCGGGCATGCCTGCCGACACCATGATCGTGACCGGCAAACGGACTGTGCTGGGCTTCCTGCTTTCACCAATAACCGACACGCTTAGTCATGCGTTTCGAGAACAGTAACCAGACCTTAGCATTCGACGGCCATTTAACGGATTAGGCACCGTGATCGGGACCCTTTTTGGTGTTGCGCAAAAACCGCGACTCCGATAGGTCTTCCCTCGGGCTCGTTTAACCTTCCGCCGTAGCGACGCTATGGCGTTCGGGAAAATGGACCGCTGGGACTGCTCCATCGGGGATGGAGGTCAAGCGTGCCGGGGGTCCATGTGACACAGACTGGAGAGATCTATGGCGACTTACGTTTATGAGACGATCACGGCGGCTCAGGCCCTCGCGGTCCTGACCACGGATAACGTTATTGTACAGGGCGGCACCGCGAATGCGGTGACGGTCGTCTACAACGCGGCGACGCCGACCCAGGCCGACACCATCACCATCACCATCGGTGCGCGGTCGGTGACCTTCGGCTCCAACATCGCGACGGTCGCCCAAGCTGGCAACGTGGTGATGCCCGACGGCACGCTGCTTTACATCGGCTACACTGGCAACGACCCGTTCACGGGCGCGGCGACGGGCGATGCGGCGTTCGGCGGCCTGGGTACGGATACGCTGAACGGCGGCGGCGGCAACGACCTGCTGCAGGGCAACCAGGGCAACGACAGCCTGGTCGGCGGCACGGGCAACGACACCGTCTACGGCGGCGCCGACAACGACATCATCTTCGGCAGCGACACCAACGCCAGCGGCTCAGGCAGCAATTTTCTGCAGGGCAACAAGGGCAACGACACGATCACTGGCGAAACCGCGTCGGATACGATCCTCGGTGGTCAGGACAATGACAGCATCGTCGGCAACGGCGGCGCGGACTACCTGAGCGGCGACCTGGGCAACGACACCGTGGTGGGCAACACCTCGGCTGACCAGATCTTCGGCGGCGACGGCGCGGACTCGCTGGTCGGCGGCGGCGGCGCGGACGTGCTGAACGGGGGCGCCGGCAACGACACCTTCACCAGCGGCACGGCGGCTGTAACGGTTTGGGGCGGTCAGGACGACGACCTGGTGACGCTCGGCACGGGGGGCGGCACGGTCAACGGCAACGAAGGCGCTGACACCCTCAACGGTACGGCAAACGCCACGGGCGGCGACGTCCTGCTGGGCGGCCAGAACAACGACGTCATCGCCGGCAACGGCGGTGCGGACACGCTCAACGGCAACGAGGGTGACGACAACATCACCGGCGGCGCCGATGCGGACACCATACTCGGTGAAGATGGCGACGATGTGCTGACCGGCAATGCTGGAGCCGACACCATCACCGGCGGCGCCGGTGACGATGCGATCAACCTGAACGCCGGTTCGGCGACGACGATCAATGTCGGCGACGGCGGCGTGGGTGACGATACGATCACCGGCGGCGCGGATCGCGACAGCATCACCGGCGGCGACGGCAGCGACATCCTGCTGGGCGGCGCCGGCACCGACACAATTTCCGGCGGTGTGGGCAACGACACCATCAACAGCGGGGCCGGCAAGGACCAACTGACCGGCGGCGCCGGCCAGGACCGCTTCGTCTTCGGCCTCGGCGACTCCGGTTCGACCGTCGGCTCGTTCGACCTGATCAACGACTGGGAAGCCACCGATCGCCTGAGCTTCCCGGGTGCGGCCAGCCTGAACTACACGGAAAGCACGCAAGCGGACTTCGCTACGGCGGAAACCTTCGCCAACGCCCAGATCGCAGGCGGCGCGGCGGTGGTCGCGGTGCAGGTCGGAACTGACGTCGTCGTGTTCGCCGACACCGGCGGCAACGGCGGGACCTACGAGGACGCCATCGTCCTGGTGGGCCGCACGATCAACGACATCTCGAGCACCAACTACGTCTAGTATCCGAGGTCATCGGAAGTGAAGATCGAGGCCGCCCTTCGGGGCGGCCTTTTTCTTTTTGACGAACTCAAATCCCGAGAACCGCTCCATGACCACAATCGCCCAAGAGCTCGCTCCCACGGGGGTGCTGCGCGCCGCGATCAATCTCGGCAACTTTCTGCTGGTCACCGGGCGCAGCGAGGCGGGTGACCCGCAGGGCGTCTCGCCCGATATGGCCCGTGCGATCGCCGAGCGCCTGGGCGTGCCGGTGCGCTATGTGCCGTTCGCCGGCCCTGGGGCGCTGGCCGACGCGGTGGACGACGACGCCTGGGACATAGGCCTGATCGGCGCCGAGCCCAGCCGCGCCGAGAAGATCGATTTCACGCCCGCCTATGTGGAGATCGAGGCCAGCTACATCGTTCCGGCCGGTTCACCCTTGCGCACCATCGCCGACGTCGACCAGCCCGGCGTGCGGATCGCTGTCATGGCGCGCAGCGCCTACGACCTTTGGCTGGAGCGTAATATCCGGCACGCGACCCTGGTGCGCGCAACCTCAATCCCCAACGCTGTTCAACGCTTCGCCGACGAGGGGTTGGAGGCGCTTGCGGGGCTGCGCCCCGGATTGATCACCGACCTGCAGAGCTTGCCCGGCGCTCGCATCCTCGACGGGCGGTTCACCGCTGTGCAGCAGGCCATCGGCACGCGAAAGGCCAATGTCGCCGGGGCCGCCTTCCTCACCGCCTTTGTCGAGGAGGCCAAGGCTTCCGGCCTCGTGGCCAGGCTGATCGAGCGTCACGGCGTCGCCGGGCGCCTGACGGTCGCCCCACCCGGACGTGACGACTAGGCTGGCTTCACCTTCGGGTGGCGCACCAGAACGAGCCCGCTGAGGATCAGCGCGACGCACACCACGCTCACCGCGATCAATGGCATGCTGAAACCGCCCGACAGGTCGTGCAGCACGCCGATCGCGAAAGGTCCGCCGACGCCGCCGATCTCGGCCGCCGCGAAAAACAGTCCGCTGGCCGGACCGGCGTTCTCGCGGCCGACGCCGGGCGTCTCCACCAGGATCAGCATGGCCAGCGTGGTCATTGAGCCGCGAGCGAACCCTTGCAGGATCAGGCCCAGACCCAGAGGCGCGCCCGGCGGTGAATGCAGCAGGAGGCTAGCGGCGAAGGCCACCACGAATAGGACGATCAGGATCGGCACGCGGCGTCTCGGCGTCGCGAACTTCGGGATCAGCAGGGAGGCGAAGATGCCGACGAACGTCGGGATCGACGCCCACCATCCCGCGACCGCCGGCGCCATGCCGCTGGCGTGCAGGATCTCTGGCAGCCAGTTGTTGAGGCCGTGGTTGAAGAAGAAGATGCCGATGCTCATCGGCAGGATGAATTGCACCGTGCGCAGACCCAGCAGATCGCGCATGATCTGGCCTTCCGGACGCTTCGGTTCGTCCTTCAGGCGCGCTTCCATCGCCCGGCTGGCCGGGTGCGCGGTCAGGACCAGCCAGACCAGGCCGGCCGCGATGATCACGCTGGCGTAGAGCAGCAGGCAGGCCCGCCAGTTGTCGCCGAACAGCGGCAGCACGATGCTGTGGGTGAAGGCGAGCGCTGACACCTCACCCAGCGCTGCGCCGGTCGCATAGATCCCGATCGCCATCGGCCGTTCGCGGCTCTCGAACCACAGCGCGACCACGGTCGGCGCACCGACCGACATCATCGGCCCGCCGATGCCGAACACGGCGACCGCCAAGAACATTGAGATCTCGCCGGTCGCCACCGCCCGCAGGACGCCCGACAGCGCGATCGCCGCCACCGCCGCCAACAGCATCCGCCTGGGTCCATATCGCTTGAGCAGCGCGCCGCACGGAATGGCGGAGAAGATGTAGACAAACTGCCAGGCGCCCATGATGCCGCCCAGCGCGCCATAGCTAATGTGCAGGTCGGCGGAGATCTGCCCGACCAAGGGCGCTATGCTGGCGGTGGTCAGGCCGAAGCTGAAATACAGGAACCAGACGCCGCCCAGCATCGCCCAGCGATAGGACGGCAACTTTTCGGGTGGAGCGGCGGCGTCGGTCGGATGGGCCGGTGTCGTCATCGCCCGCGAGCATGCTCTGCGTGCGGACGGTCATCAAGCGATGCGGATCGTTCCCGAAGGCCGGGGCGGGCGAATTTCACCGCCGCCGTCAGGAAACGCCCCGCGCACGCCCGCGCCAATAGGGTTCGCGCATGGCCTTGCGGTCCAGCTTTCCGAGTCCGGTCAGCGGTATCTCGTCGACGAAGTCGATCGACTTGGGCGACCAGGGCGCGCCGCGCACGGCTTTCACATGCGCCTGCAGTTCCGCCTCCTTGGCGCTCGCGCCCGCCCGCAGGGTGACCAGCGCCTTGACCGCTTCGCCCCACTTGTCGTCGGGCACGCCGATCACGCCGGCCATCAGGACCGCCGGGTGGGACATCAGGGCGTCCTCGACCTCGCGCGGGAAGATGTTAAAGCCGCCCGAGATGATCAGGTCCTTGGTGCGGTCGACGATGTGCAGATAGCCCTCGGCGTCACGCCGGGCCACATCGCCCGTGTGCAGCCAACCGCCTTCGAACAGTTGCGCCGTCAGCTCCGGCTGCTTCCAATAGCCGTTGCAGACCAGCGGCCCACGCACGCAGATCTCTCCCGGCTCACCTTCGGCGACCTCCCTGCCCTCGGCGTCCAGCAACTTGACCGTCGTCAGCGCCGTCGGACGACCGCATGCGGAGAAGCGCTCCGGCTTCGACAGGTCATGGTCGACCATGCGCAGGGTGGTGATGCACTCCGGGCACTCCGACTGGCCATAGAGCTGCAGGAACACGGGGCCAAAGGTGTGGATCGCCCGCTGCAGCCGGTCGGGCGACATCGGCGCCGCCCCATAGATGATCATCTTCAGCGACGACAGGTCGTGGCGACCGCGGATCTCCTCGGCCTCCAGCAGGCTGTTGATCACCGTCGGCACCAGGAAGGTGGCGGTGATCTTCTCATCCTGCACGACCTGACAGAACTGCTCCGCGTGGAAGCCCGGGATGAAGCGCGTGTAGCCGCCCATCATCATCACCGGATAGGTCTTCACGCCCGCCGAATGGCTGAGCGGGGTGACGAGGGCGTAGCGCAAGTCCTTCGGCCATTCCCATTCGCCGCCGACGGTGGCCGCGAAGGCGACGATCGAACGGTGGGGCAGCATCACCCCCTTGGAGCGCCCGGTGGTGCCGCCGGTGTAGCTCAGCCAGGCGATGTCCTCGGGGTCGGCTTCGTCGATCAGCGGCGCGGACTGAAGCGTCGGCAGCAGAGCCAGCACGTCGATCGCGCCGTCCAGCGGTCCGACGGCCAACAGATGCTTCACGCCGGCGCATCGCGCCTGGATCGCCTTGGCGCGTTCGCCGTACGGGCCGGCGTCGACGATCAGCGCCTCGGCCTCGCAATCCTCCGCGGTGAAAACGTGATCGGCCTCCGCCGACATCGGATGCAGCGGGGTGTAGCGGATGCCCATCAGATTGGCCGCGCAGACCGAGGGCCACACCTCGGCGCGGTTCGAGGTGAGCAGCATCACCCCCGAACCCTTGCCCAGCCCCAGCTGACGATAGAGCGTCACGTAGCGGCCGATCTGGTCGCCCAACTCGGCATAGGTCCAGCTGATGCGCCCGTCCGATACCGCTGGACGCTCGGCGAAGCGGACCACGGCGTCGATGATCAGTTGGCCCAGGGT
>NZ_JAUYQL010000133.1 GCF_030697305.1 Phenylobacterium sp.
GCAGCAGCTTCTGCACCGTGGTCTCGCCGATGCCGCGCTTGGGCACGTTGACGATGCGCTCGAAGGCCAGATCGTCGTCGGGGGACTGGATCAGCCGCAAATAGGCGTGGGCGTCGCGGATCTCGGCCCGCTCGAAGAACCGCGGGCCGCCGACCACCGTGTAGGGGATCTGCAGCATGACGAAGCGCTCTTCGAAGGCGCGCATCTGGAACGAGGCGCGCACCAGGATGGCGACGTCGCGGTAGCGGCGGGCAGGCCGGTCGGTGGAGCCGCGCTTGGCACGCTCGATCTCCTCGGCGATCAGGCGGCTCTCGGCCTCGCCGTCCCAGACGCCGCGCACCATGACTTTTTCGCCACCGTCGGCCTCGGTCCATAGCGTCTTGCCCAGCCGGTCCTTGTTGGTCGCGATCAGGCCGGAGGCGGCGGCGAGGATGTGGCTGGTGGAGCGGTAGTTGCGCTCCAGGCGGATCACGGTGGAGCCGGGGAAGTCGCGCTCGAAGCGCAGGATGTTGTCCACCTCGGCGCCGCGCCAGCCGTAGATCGACTGGTCGTCGTCGCCGACGCAGCAGATGTTCTGACGGCTCTGGGCCAGCAGCCGCAGCCACAGGTACTGGGCGACATTGGTGTCCTGGTACTCGTCGACCAGGATGTAGCGGAAGCGGCTGTGGAACTCCGCCAGCACGTCCGGCTGCGAAGTGAAGATGGTCAGGTTGTGCAGCAGCAGGTCGCCGAAGTCGCAGGCGTTGAGGATGCGCAACCGCTCCTGATAGAGCCGGTACAGCGCCTGGCCGCGGCCGTTGGCGAACTGCGAAGCCTCTGCGGGCGGCAGGCGGTCGGGGGTCCAGCCGCGGTTCTTCCAGTGGTCGATGAGCCCCGATAGGTGCTTGGGCGTCCAGCGTTTGACGTCGATGTTCTCGGCGGCGAGCAATTGCTTGATCAGCCGCTCCTGATCGTCATCGTCGAGGATCGTGTAGTTCGACTTCAGGCCGACGAGATCGGCGTGGCGGCGCAGGATCTGGGCGGCGATCGAGTGGAAGGTGCCGAGCCAGCGCAGGCCCTCGGCGGTCGGCCCGATGATCGCGGTGATCCGCTCGCGCATCTCGCGGGCCGCCTTGTTGGTGAAGGTGACCGCCAGCAACTCCCAGGGCTTGGCCTTGCCGGTCGCCAGGATGTGCGCGAGGCGGGTGGTGAGCACGCGCGTCTTGCCCGTGCCCGCGCCGGCCAGAACCAGCACCGGGCCATCGATCGCTTCGACGGCCTGGCGCTGCTCGGGATTCAGGCCCTCCAGATAGTCCGGCCCAGGCGGGCGGGCGCGCGCCAAATCGCTGATCCTGGGCGCAGGCGTTGCGGCGTGGTCTGGCGAGTCGGGTAGGGGCATCGGACCACATATAGGCGCGTTGGCCGCTGGGGCGAACAAAGGAAACGAATGGGGAACCTGAGGGCGACGACGACATTCTGCCGGGGAACCGCCGCCTGTGCGCTTCGTTTGCTGCACAGGTTAATCAAGGAAGGAATATTCCCGTGGCGGACACCGAGACCCGAGCCACCCCATGGCTGGCGTTCCTGGTCGGAGGACTGCTGGTTGCGGTCGTTGTGATCGGCCTGGTGATGTACAGCGGCGGCGGCGTGAGCGCGCCCGAAGCCAAGAGCGTCGACATCAACCTGAACATGCCCAAGGCGCCGGCCTTGCCGGACGCCCCCAAGCTGCCGGACGTGGTTCCCGCGCCCAAATAGTCAGGCGTTGCGACCGCCGGCGTAGGCTAGGGCGGCCAGGCGGCAGGCGCTGGCCAGCGGCTGAGGGCCGCGCGCGTCGTCGAGGCGGGTGATCAGGCCGGCCAGGCTCAGCCCCTCGGCCTGGGCCCGGGCCTCCAGCACGGCCCAGAATTCCGGCTCCAATGCGATCGAGGTGGCGTGTCCCGCGAGCACGACCGAGCGCTTGCGCAACATCAGCGTCAGGGCTCGCGCTTCGCGCCGTCGAGCTGGCTGTCGGCCTTGCGCGCCTGCGCCTTCGCAACAGCACGTTCGGATTTGGTGCGGCCGAATCGGACACGGTTTTCGGCGGCTGCGGCCTTGGCGTCCTGTCTGGCGCGGGCTTTACGGGCCTGATTGAGACTGACCGGCTCGACCATCAGGCGGCGTCCCGCTCCAGCGAACGCTTGAACGCCGGCCTTTCGCCAATGCGCGCCATGTAGGCTTCGAACTCCGGGTAGCCGGGCAGGATGTGCAGGGCGAACTGGATGGCGCTCGACACCAGGATATCCGCGCCGCTGAAACGATCGCCGAGAACATAGGGGTTGTCCGACAGGGTCTGGGACAGCCGCTGCACCATGTCCTGGGGATCGCCCCAGGCGACGACGGCGGGCGGCCCGGGATCCTGGTTGCGGGCAAGCGAGAACAGCGCGGGTTCGATCACCCCGGCCGAGTAGGCTAGCCAGGTGAGATAGGCCGCGCGGCCTATCTCACCTGGCTAGCCTACTCGGCCGGGGTGA
>NZ_JAUYQL010000040.1 GCF_030697305.1 Phenylobacterium sp.
AGGTGGAGTGGTCCGACATCTCACGCGGGATGAAGGCGACCGGCCCCGGAGGGACGGGCGAACTACAGATGCGCAGTTTCTGGCGCGAATGGAACGCGCGGATGACCACCGGCGGCCATGCTGAAAGCTGGGACGACTAGGCGGTCGAAGTCCGCCCTGGATCGAGGCTGTGTAAACGCGAAGCGCTTCAGATTCCTGACATCACGACGTTTGAAGGCGTTGGGATGGGCCGCTTCGTCGAGGTGAGGATCGTAGGCAGCCGACGCTCTTGCCGATCTGACTGGACGACGACGTCAGCGAGGAGAACCCAACGGATGATCAACGTCTTCGTTGGTGTGATCGATCTCGGAGGCCTGGGCTTCGTGGCGCCAGCGGCGGCGACCCGGGCGGCCGAGCCTATCGCCAGCTATCTGGCCAAGCTCGACACCGCCGGCCGAGAGGCGGGTGCGGCGATCGAGGCGCGGGCCGAAAAGCTGAAGGAAAAGATCGCGACCTTGCGTGCCCAGATGCAGGCGCTGAAGGCGATGGACCTGCAGGTGGATCGGCCTTGCTCCCCTGCAGGTCATCGGTGTGGGACACTGTGCTGCAACGCCATCCGGACCCAGGATACCGCGGCTTGAAACATAAACGTTCTTGAAGAATTTGGCGCGCCCGGAACGATTCGAACGTCCGACCCTCAGATTCGTAGTCTGATGCTCTATCCAGCTGAGCTACGGGCGCGCATCGCCTGACGGCGAGGGCGCGGAACCTAGCGCACCGCGCGGAAAGTTCAACCCGCCGCGCGCAGCGATTTTTCCCTCACCCCAGGTCGCGCCAACAGCGCACGTCCGAGCCGGGCCAGGCCGTGGCCTCGAACACCGCGCGGGCGACGGCGCGGGCCAGGCAGTCGGCGGCGAGCGAGCCCAGCCGGGCGACGGCGTAGGCGCTCGCATCCCGGGGCATCGGCCGGCGCGCGGTGGAGATGGCGAAGACCACGTCGCCGTCGAACGGGGCGTGCACCGGACGGATGGCGCGAGCCAGGCCGTCCTGGGCCATCACCGCGACGCGGCGCGCCTGGGCTGGAGTCAGCGCTACGTCCGTGGCCACGCAGGCGATGGTGGTGTTGCGCGCCGCGCCCGGCGCCTTGGCCAGGCCCCAGTCCTCCGGCGCGGCGACGCGGCCGGCGGCGCCAAGGCCGCCAAATTCACCGCCCACCTCGAACGGCGCGGCCCAGAAACTGCGGCCGCCCGGCGCAACGACCGAGCCCCAGCAGTTGACGGCGACCAACGCGCCGACGGTGAAGCCGTCCCCGGCGACCATCGAGGCCGAGCCGACGCCGCCTTTCAGCGCCCCGGCCATGGCGCCGTAGCCCGCGCCCGCCGCGCCGAGGTCGAACGCCTGGCCGGCCGCGGTCGCCGCTTGGCGGCCCAGTCGGCGGTACGGGGGCTCCTCGCCCCAGGCCTTGTCGCCGCGGTTGGCGAGATCGAACAGGATGGCCGATGGAATAACCGGGGCGGCCGGCACGTCGTCGCGGTCGGCCAGGCGATACCCCCGCCCCTGCGCGCCCAGCCAGGCGGTCACGCCGTCGGCGGCCGCCAGGCCATAGACCGAGCCGCCGGACAGCACCACGGCGTCCACCGCCTCCACCAGGGTGTCGGGGGCGAGCGCATCGGTCTCCCGCGTGCCAGGGGCCCCGCCGCGCACGTCGACGGCGCAGACCGCCGGCGTGTCCGGCAGGATCACGGTCACGCCGGTGCGCGCAGCCGCGTCATGCGCCTGGCCAACCGCCAGCCCGGGCACGTCGGTGATCAGGTTGCGCCGTCCGGGCGCCGCTGCTGGCGTATCCATGCTCTCGACGTCGCATGGCTGGGCGTTTGTTGTCCACGCGCACGCCGCCTAAGGTGCGCGCCGCCCCAACGTAAACTGACGAGTCCACACCGCCGTGTCCCACATCGTGCGCCGCGCCCCAGGCGCCATAGCCCTGCTGTCCGCCCTGCTGCTGGGCGCCTGCGCCACGCAGAGCGCCCCACCGAGCCCGGCGGCGTCCGCGCCGCCGCAGGTCGTCGCGCCCGCCAGGCCGACCGCCATGGTCTCGGCGGCCAATCCGCTGGCTGTGGATGCGGGGCTGAAGGTCCTGCGCGCGGGCGGCTCGGCGGTGGACGCCGCCGTCGCGGTCCAGGCGGTGCTGGGGCTGGTGGAGCCGCAGAGCTCCGGCCTCGGGGGCGGCGCCTTCATGACCTACTACGACTCGGCGACACGGCAGGTCACCGCGTTCAACGGCCGCGAGACGGCGCCGGCCGGGGCGACGCCGGGGATGTTCCTCGACGCCGCCGGCAAGCCTCTGCCGTTTCGCGTCGCGGTGCTGAGTGGGCGCGCCACCGGGGCTCCTGGCGCCGTGGCCATGCTGGCCATGGCCCAGGCGCGGTTCGGCAAGCTGGCCTGGAGCGGCTTGTTCGCCGACGCCGAACGACTGGCCGCCGACGGCTTCGTGGTCAGCCCGCGGCTGGCCGGGATGATCGCCTCCAAGGAGCCGGAGACGGCGGCGCCCGACACGATCGCCTATTTCACCAAGCCGGACGGGGCGAAATACGCCGCCGGCGACGTGCTGCGCAACCCGGCCTACGCGGCCACCGTGCGGGCGATCGCCGCCGACGGGCCGAAGGCCTTGCTGGAAGGCCCGATCGCCGAGGCGATCGTGGCGCGCGTGCATGGCGACCCCATCCCGGGCACGCTGTCGAAGGCCGACCTCGCGGGCTACCGGCCGAAGTCCGAGCCGGCGCTTTGCCGGCCCTACCGCGTCTATGTGATCTGCGTGCCGCCGGCGCCGTCCGGCGGGCCCGCGGTGCTGGAGGCGCTGGGCATACTGGAGCGCACCGACATCGCCGCACACGGGCCCGCCGATCCGCAAGGCTGGTACTTGTTCGCCGAGGCGAGCCGGCTGATGTACGCCGACCGCGACCGCTATCTGGCCGATCCGGATTTCGTCACCGTGCCCGTCGAGGGCCTGCTGGATCCGGCCTACCTCGACGCGCGGGCCAGGCTGATCGGCCCGACCGCCGGCCCGCCGCCCGCGCCCGGCAAGCCCAAGGGCGCGCCCGTCTGGGGACCCGATGCGACGCGCGAGCCTGGCGGCACGACCCACTTCGTGGTCGTCGACGCCGATGGCGACGTGGTGTCGATGACCACCACGGTGGAGAGCATCTTCGGCTCCGGCCGGCTGGTGGCGGGCTTCTTCCTCAACAATCAGATCACCGACTTCTCGTTCTCGCCGACGCAGGACGACGGGACGCCGGCGGCCAACGCGGTCGCACCGGGCAAGCGACCGCGCTCGGCGATGTCGCCGGCCATCGTGCTGGATCGCGACGGGCGTTTCGTCGCCGCCGTGGGGTCGCCCGGCGGTCCGGCGATCATCGCCTACAACCTCAAGGCCCTGGTGGGCGTCCTGGACTGGAAACTATCGATGCAGGCGGCCATCGACTTGCCGAACCTGGTGGCGCGCGGCGCCAACTATGGGGCCGAGCTTGGCAGGATGGACCCCGCCATCGCGGCTGGCTTGGCCGCCAAAGGGATCGTGCTGAAGAGCGGCGGTGCGGCGGAAGGTTCGGGCCTGCACGGGGTGAAGGCGCTGCCCGGCGGCGGCCTTGAAGGCGGCGCGGACCCCCGGCGCGAAGGCAAGGCGATCGGCTTCTAGGGCTTGGCCGACAGCTCGCCGCCCTCAGGCGCCGGACGGGCGCGGCGGCGGCGCAGCGGCCCTGGCGCGCCGGGCAACTTGAGCTCGAACACCGAGCCCCGCGGGCTGCTCTCCACCAACGTCAGGTCGCCGCCATGGCCCTGGGCCAGCTCGCGCGCGATGGCCAGGCCCAGGCCCGCGCCGTCGGGCCGTCCAGAACTGGCGAACGGCTGGAACAGACGCTCGCGCAACCGCTCGGGCACGCCCGGCCCGTTGTCGGCGAAGCGGACCAGGCTGACGTCGTCGGCCTGGGTCATGGAGACGCGCACCTCGCCCGGCGACTCGCGCCCCTGCTGTCGCTCGATCGCCTCGCGGGCGTTGCGCAACAGGTTGACGAGAATCCGGTGCAGCTGGTCGGGATCGGCGCTCACCTGTTCGGCGCGACCGACCTCGACCACCAGCCGAACGCCCTCGTCCGACATCCTGGCCTCCTCCGCCGCCATCTCCAGCGCCGCCAGCAACGGGACCGGGCCGGCGTCCGGCGCCGCCTCCTGGGTCTTGCCGTAGGTCAGCACGTCGGTGGCGAGCTTCACCGCCCGATCGAGGGCGCGTTCCAACCTGGGCAGCGCCTGGCTGACCTTCGGGTCCTTCAGCGCCGCCAGCCGCTCGGAGGCGATCTGGGCGCTGGTCAACATGTTGCGCAGGTCGTGGTTGATCTTGGCCACCGCCTCGCCCAGCGCCGCCAGCCGGGCGCGGGAGTTGAGCGCCGTGCGCAGGTCGCCCTGCATAAGGTCCAGCTCCACCTCCGCACGGCCGACCTCGTCGCGACGGCCGGACAGTTCGATGCGGGCGGCGGGATCGTCAGGGTCAGCGCGGAAGCGCTCCATCGAGCGGGTGATCCGCTGCATTGGGCGCACCAGGAAGAAGTTCAGCGACAGATAGACCAGCACGCCGGCCATCGTTGAGACGAAGGCGGTGACCACCATCAGCCGCAGCAGGAACTGGCGCAGGTCGCGCTTCAGCTCGGTGTCGGGGGCGACAATCTCGACGAAGTCAGCCTTGCGGAAGCGCGGTTCGGCGACGACCCGCACGCGACGACCTTCACCGCCGAACAGGGTCTGGAATGGCGCGGCCAGCCACGAGCCCGGAGCCTGGTCGCGCAGGTCGACCAGATAGGGTGTCGTGGTCATACGACGCCCGCCCAGCACCAGCCGGCGCATGCCCTGCTCCTGCACCGCGACGCGCTCGACGCCGGCGCCCTCCAGCAACTGGGCGGCGAGCTGTTCGCTGACCACTCGCTCTGGCGCGACCTCGGGGGCGAGGGACGCGAGCTCGGCGGCGCGCACGCGGTCCAGCAGCCATTGCTCCTCGAAGGTGGCGAGGGCTGGCGGCAGCACCAGCGCGCCGCCCAGTGCGACAAACAATGCGGTCAGGATCAGCAGGCGCGTCGAGAGGCCGCCCGGCCAGAAGAAGCGGCGCCGGTGTGGCTTTCGAAGCGCCTGCGGCGAGGGGGCGTCCGCCATGCCGTCCTCGTTAAGGCGCCGGGGCGCGTTCGGCAACGCGAGCCGCTCGAAGCGGCGCCGCTAGCGCGCGCAAGCCGCCTCGGCGACCGATTGGAAGCCGTCGGCGCGCAATCGCTGCGCCAGGTCGCGCTTGATCCGCTCGACCAGGCCCGGTCCCTCGAACACCAGAGCCGAATAGAGTTGCACCGCGCGGGCGCCGGCGCGGATCTTGGCGTAGGCGTCCGCCCCTGAGGCCACGCCGCCTGCGCCCACCAGCGTCAGGCGATCACCGGCGGCCTGGGCGAAGGCGGCCAGCATGCGGGTGGAAAGTTCGCACAGCGGCGCGCCGGACAAGCCGCCCGCCTCGCCGGCGAAGCGCGACGCCAACGCAGGCCGCGTCACGGTGGTGTTTGAGACGACGATCCCGGCAAGTCCCTGGGCGACACTGGTTTCGACGATGGTCTCCACCTCGCCATCCTCCAGGTCGGGCGCGACTTTCAGGAACATCGGAACCTTGCCCGCCGCCGGCAGCGCGTCGCGGCGTTCGGCCAGGCGGCCCAGCAATTCCTCCAGCGCCGCCTTGGTCTGCAGGGCGCGCAGACCGGGCGTGTTGGGCGAGGAGATGTTGATGGTGAAGTAGCTGGCGAGGCACCAAAGGCGCGTGAGGCCCGTGACATAGTCGCCGATGCGGTCCTCCGCGTCCTTGTTGGCGCCGATGTTCGCCCCCACGGGCCCGCGCCGTTGCGCCAGACGCGCGGCGAAGGCGTCAAGACCACGGTTGTTGAAGCCCATGCGGTTGATCACCGCCCGGTCCTCGGTGAGCCGGAACAGGCGCGGCCTGGGATTGCCGACCTGCGGCTGGGGCGTGACCGTGCCGCACTCCACGAAGCCGAAGCCCGCCCGCAGCATGGGCGCGAACACCTGGGCGTCCTTGTCGAAACCAGGCGCCAGGCCCACGCAGTTACCGACCGCCAGCCCGCCCAGGTCGGTCGCCAGGATCGGGTCGTCGGCGCCGCCCACC
This sequence comes from Phenylobacterium sp., assembly GCF_030697305.1. Taxonomy (GTDB): domain Bacteria; phylum Pseudomonadota; class Alphaproteobacteria; order Caulobacterales; family Caulobacteraceae; genus Phenylobacterium. Next base: position 6,173 of record NZ_JAUYQL010000040.1, read on the forward strand.
GGCCCTAGACCGGCGCGTAGCCCCAGCAGGGCCATGCGGTGGGCGTCCTCGGGATCGAGGACGTGCAGGGCGCGGGCGGCCGCGTCATGCAGCCCGCTCATGCGCCCAGGTCCACGTGCGGCACGCCGTCGGCCCCCAGCGGCGCCTGGCGCACCGCGCGCACCAGGCCGACATCCAGCACGCCATAGAGGTGCGGGAACAGTGCGCCGCCGCGTGACGGCTCCCAGCGCAGCGCCTCGCCGAGGTCGTCGGCCTCAAGCTCCAGCGTCACCAGCGCGGCTCGGCCCGCATAGTGCCGGCTCGCGGTCTCCTGGGCCTGATCTGCGGTGCTGAGATGGATATAGCCGTCCTGCAGGTCGACGGCGGAGCCGGCGAACCGGCCGGTGCGCAGCGCCTCGCGCCACTCGTCCAGGCCCAGGATCTTGTAGACGCGGCTCATTCGGCGATCCCCGGCGGCGCCAGGAACAGGCCCTCGAACACCGGCGCACCGTCGTCGTGGAATGCGAACACCGCCGCCGCGCCGGTCGGAAAGCGCCGCTCCATGCGGGCGATCTCGGACGGCGGCGCCGAACCTTCCGCCAGGAGCTGGACGGCGAGATCCTGGACGCCGGGATTGTGGCCCACCACCATCACCGCGCCGCTCACCGCGCCAGCCGCCTCGGCGATGCGGCGGATGCCGGCGGCGTCGACGCTGTAGAGCGCAGGCTCGATCTGTTCGCGCGCATTGGGAAACGCCGGCTCGCAGGCGCGCCAGGTCTCCAGCGCGCGCGGCGCCGAAGACACCAGGGCCAGCACGGGCCGGATCGACTCGGCCGCCAGCGCGATCGCCGCGCCCTCGGCCTCGCGCCAGCCGCGCGCCGTCAGATGGCGATCGAAGTCGTCGCCGCTGGCGGCGTCGCGTTCCGCCTCGCCATGCCGTAGAAGGATCAGCCGGTTCATCATCTCTCCGTCGGCGCCGTCATAGCCCCCGGTGCGCGTCGCGCGAAGCGGTTGACAGATTTATAGCTTGGCGGTCCAAGGCGCGATGACCCAGACCCTGGCGGGGGCCGCAATCACCGACGGCGACGGCGTGCAGACGGGCGGCGGCGTGCACCGCTTCCCGTCCGACCGTCCATTACGCCTGGAGTCCGGCGCGTCACTGGCGCCGCTCGAGGTCGCCTACAAGACCTATGGCGTGCTCAATGCCGACAAGTCGAACGCCGTGCTGGTCTGCCACGCGCTGACCGGCGACCAGCATGCCGCCTCGATCCATCCGGTGACCGGCAAGCCGGGCTGGTGGAGCCGGGTGATCGGCCCGGGCCTGCCTCTGGACCCGGGGCGCTATTTCATCATCTGCGTCAACGTCATCGGCGGCTGCATGGGCTCGCTGGGCCCGAGCTCCATCAACCCCGAGACCAACAAGCCTTACGGCCTGAGCTTCCCGGTGATCACCATCGCCGACATGGTCCGCGCCCAGGCGATGCTGATCGAGGCGCTGGGCGTCGACACCCTTTTCGCCGTGGTCGGCGGCTCGATGGGCGGCATGCAGGTGCTGCAGTGGGCGGCCGACTATCCGGAAAAGCTGTTCTCGGCGGTGTGCATCGCCGCGGCGCCGCGCCACTCGGCGCAGAACATCGCCTTCCACGAGGTCGGACGTCAGGCGATCATGGCCGACCCCGACTGGCGCGGCGGCGCCTACGAGGAACAGGGCGTGCGACCGGAAAAGGGCCTGGCGGTGGCGCGCATGGCCGCGCACATCACCTACCTGTCGGAGCCCGCCCTGCAGCGGAGGTTTGGCCGCGAGCTGCAGCGCGACGGCCTGTCGTGGGGCTTCGACGCCGACTTCCAGGTGGAGAGCTACCTGCGTCACCAAGGGGCGAGTTTCGTCGACCGTTTCGACGCCAACTCCTACCTCTACATCACCCGCGCCCTGGACTATTTCGACCTGGCGGGCGCACACGGCGGGGTGCTGGTCGAGGCGTTCCGGCGGGCGCGCAACGTTCGCTTCTGCGTCCTGTCGTTCTCTTCCGACTGGCTCTACCCGACGATCGAGAGCCGCGACATCGTGCGCGCGCTGAACGCCGCCGGCTGCCGGGCGAGCTTCGCCGAGATCGAGACCGACAAGGGCCACGACGCCTTCTTCCTCGACGAGCCGCAGCTCGACCTATCCCTGCGCGGTTTCTTCGCCTCGGCGGCGCAGGTGCGGGGCCTGAAGTGAGCACGGCGCGGGAGGGTTCCGGCCGAGAGGACTTCCGCGAGATCCTGCGGCTGGTGCGCCCGGGCACGCGGGTGCTCGACGTCGGCTGTGCGGAAGGCGAGTTGCTGGAGCTGCTGGCCCGCGAGAAGGGCGTCGACGGACAGGGGCTGGAGATCAGTCCGGCTGGCGTCTCGGCCTGCCTGGCCCGCGGCCTGGCCGTGGTGCAGGGCGACGCCGACCACGACCTCGACCACTTCCCGACGCGGGCGTTCGACTATGCGGTGCTGTCCGATAGCCTGCAGCAGATGCGCGATCCGCGCCACGCGCTGGCCGAGCTCCTGCGCATCGCCGAACGGGCGGTGGTGTCGTTCCCCAACTTCGGCCACTGGCGCGTGCGCCTGGCGCTGGTCACCCGCGGGCGGATGCCGGAGACCAAGGCCCTGCCCCAACCCTGGTGGTCGACGCCGAACATCCACCTGTGCACGCTGCGTGATTTCACCGCGCTCTGCGAGGATCTGGACCTGCGGATCGACGCCTGCGCGGCGCTGGCCAGCGGCAAGCCGGCGCGGGCGATCAACCCGGCCCTGCCGATCGAGAACTGGCGGGCGGAGACCGCGCTGTTCCTGCTGAGCCGGCGCGGCGAGAGCAAAGCGTCCGGCCCGGCGGTCGCATACGACCTGCTCGGCGAACCGGAGACGGCGCCCCTTAAGCGTTAGCCTGCGATTGCGGCGGCGTCGCGGTCGCCGGTGCGGATGCGCAGCGCCTGTTCGAGGTCGAGGACGAAGACCTTGCCGTCGCCGATCTTGCCGGTGTTGGCGGTGCGTGAGATCGCCTCGACCACCGCATCGAGTATGTCGGACGGCACCGCGATCTCCAGCTTCACCTTGGGCAGCAGCTTCACCTCGTATTCCGCGCCCCGATAGACTTCGGTCTTGCCGCGCTGGCGGCCGTAGCCGCGCACCTCGGTGACGGTGAGCCCAGAGGCGCCCGCGTCCGTCACGGCCTCGAGCACGGCGTCAAGGCGGCTCGGCTTGATGACCGCGATGATCATCTTCATGAGGACGGCTCCCAATTATGGCCGCGGCCCGCGGCGATCTCCTGCACGCTAGGGCGTTCGGAGGACGCCTCCAAGAGGCTCTGTGAACTCCGCCTCGGCGGCGCCTGGGAAACAGGCGCCGCGCCCGCCGGAGCCGGCGCCAGCAGCGGCCGGGCCACCCGCACCCGCGCCCGTGCGCCCCTCGGCTTGACCGCGAACGCTTGCTTCACCGCCTCCATCAGCACCAGGCCGGCAAACTGCGGCCACAACCTGGAGCCGGCGCTCTCGAAGCCTTCCGCCCAGCGCGCGGCCCAGGAGATCGGCGGAGCATAGAGCGCGCGGGTCCATCCTGACGGCTCCAGGTCGGCTTCGCGGAGCAGTTCGCCCAACTGGCGGCGGCTGTAGGGTCGACCGTGGCCAAAGGGCGTCGCCTCGACATTGGCCCAGGGGCCGTTGCGGGCGGCCACGGCGACGATCACCCGGCCGGATGGGGCGAGGATGCGACCCACTTCGCGCAGCAGCGCCGCCGGATCGGGGCTCTCCTCCAGGGCGTGGACGCAGAGGATGCGATCGAACAGGGCGTTGGCGAACGGCAGGGCGTCCTCGTCAGCGAGACAGGTGAGGTTGGGCTCGCCCGCCGGCCACAGCTCGACGCCCTGTTGGGCCGGCATGGCCGCCGTCACCCGCCGCGCCGCAGGGCGCAGCGCGCCGACGAACGGCGTCGCATAGCCCAAAGCCAGCACATCCAATCCGTGAGCGTCGCCCCACACCTCGACGACCTTGCGCCCGACCATGTCGCGGGCGGCGCGCCCCAGGGGAGAGGCGTAGAATTCGCGAAGCTCGAGCACGTCACGACGCATGATCAGGATGGGAACGCTCGACTATGGCCTGCGCGCAACCTAAATCGACGCTGACCGGTTGTCCCGCCGGCCGCGCCGCGGCCAGGCCGAAGACCAGCCCACGTCGCCCTAGCGGAGACCGCCATGCCCCTCGTCGTCCATCAGTTCCCCTGCCTCCAGGACAATTACGGCTTCCTGGCGCGCGACGAAGCGACCGGCCAGACCGCCTGCATCGACACCCCAGACGCCCAGGCGATCCTGCGCGAACTCGACAAGCTTGGCTGGTCGCTGACCCTGATCCTCAACACGCACTGGCACCCCGACCACGCCGGGGGAAACGCCGAGATCAAAGCCGCGACTGGCGCCGTCGTGGTCGGGCCTGGCGAGGTCGAGAAGCTGTCGCCCGTCGACCGCGAGGTGCACGGCGGTGACCGCGTGCAGTTGGGCGAGACCACCTTCGAGGTGATCGAGACCGGCGGCCACACCTTGGGTCACATCGCCTATCACGACGCCGCCGACTCCATGGCCTTCGTTGGCGACACCCTGTTCGCTCTGGGTTGCGGGCGATTGTTCGAGGGCACGCCGCAGCAGATGTGGACCAGCCTGCAGCGTCTGGCCGCCCTGCCCGAGGCGACTACCGTCTATTGCGCGCACGAGTACACCGCCGCCAACGCCCGCTTCGCGCTCTCGGTGGACCACGACCCGGCGCTCAAGGCTCGCGCCGACCAGGTGTTCGCGGCTCGCGAACGCGGCGAGCCCACGGTGCCCACCACGATCGCACTCGAGAAGGCGACCAATCCGTTCCTGCGGGCGCCGCTTCTGGCGGCGGCCATGGGGATCGGAGGCGCCGCCGACTACGAGGCGTTCGCCGCCGTGCGCAAGGCCAAGGACGAGTTCAAGGGCTGAAGCGGCCTAGCGCTCGAGGGTCGCCAGGATCCGGTCGGAGGACGGCCGGCCAGCGAGGCCCTCGCCCGGCGCTACGGTGATGCGCATCACGCCTTGCTGGATCACGGTGCTAGGTTTGCGGCCGGCGACCAGTGTGACCTTGTTGAACTGGGCCAGCATCTTTTTGCCGTCGCCGCGCCGGGCCATGCGCACCACCGCCTCAGCGGCGACCGTAGCCGCGTCGGCGATCAGGGCGGAAGAGGCGGGCGTCGCCTCGGCCTCGAAGGTGATCAGCCGCCGCGCCGCGCGGCTGGCGCGCAACGTCGCCTGGGCCAGGCGCTCCAGCAGCGCCTGAGGGCCCAGGGGCGCAAGCTTCAGCGGCGTCGCCCCGCCCGCCAGGGCGGCGGCCGAGCCTCCGGGACGGGTGTCGGTGAACACGGTCACACCACCCAGCCGGGTGGCGCGCAGCACCGGCTCGCCCAGATCGTTCTTGTAGATCACGTCGCCGCGTGGGGCCGGCTGCGGCAGCAGCGCCCACACTTCGGGGCTGTTTTCGAACTTCAGCAACGGCCGCCCCTGGGTACGGTCGAGGATGAAGGACTGGCCGTCTTCGGAGACGTAGCGCGCCACCGCCGGCGCGGTGGTGGAGTTGCGACCGTCCGGCGTCCGGCCGCCGAACAGGCCTTCCCGAAGGGTTTCGGGCGCCGCCAGGGCCTGTCCGACGAATCCGGTCCCGCCCGCTGCGACGAGGGTCGCGAGCAGGAAGGCTCTCAGGATCGCCGGTGTGTCGCTCGCCATGACGCGTTAAGACATGACGCTTGAGTGGGGCGCTTTTTGGACGCTCGCGTCCAGACTTAACCCGCCATCAACTGTCCGCCGTTCAGCGACAGCGTCGAGCCGGTCACATAGCCGGCGTGTTCACCCGCCAGGAACGCCACCATGTCGGCGATCTCCTCACCGCGGCCGAGACGACCGACGGGGATCTGGCTGATGATAGACTCCAGCACCTTCTCCGGCACCGCCTGCACCATCTCGGTGTCGAT
>NZ_JAUYQL010000097.1 GCF_030697305.1 Phenylobacterium sp.
ATCTTCATGAAGAACTCGACCCGGCGCTTGTTCATCGGGTCGGCGCCGTCGACCTCGGCCACCAGGCTGTTCAGCCAGTTGGAGGTCAGCAGGTAGGAATGCTTGATGATGTCGAAGACCGCGTTCTCGGTCCATTCGGGGTCGGCGAAGCGCTTGTCGCCCTTGCCGGCCTGCACAACCGGGTCGGAATCGCCGCCGGCGGCGCGGCGCGAGGCGCTCTGCCAGAGCTCCAGGTAGCGGGCGAACAGGTCGGACTGAGCGCGCACCAGCCGGTCGGGCTGTGCGGCGAGGCGGCCCATGACGTCGGTCAGCGCGGGTGCGACGTTGAACGGGTCGGGCGACAGTGCGGCCGGGCGATCGGCCTGACGCAGCGCCTGCTCGGCGATCGCGCCCTGCGCGGTCAGCGCAGCGCGCGCCAGATTCATGGACAGCTTTTCCAGCACTTCGCGTTGGTTGGGGTCGAGCAGTTTGGCGCTGAGGTCGGCGGCGCTGGCCAGGCCGGCCGCTGCGGCCGGCGGCGGCGCAAAGGTGCGCCCAGGCTCGGCCGGGGCGGGTGAGGTTTGCTCGGCGGCGGGCGTCTGCATGGCTTCCGCCACCGCTGCATCCAGCTTCAACTTCGCCTTCTTGCCCTTGCTTTTGTCCTTGTTCTTGCCGCCGCTCTTCTTGCCGGCGCCGTCGTCATCGGGAGCTGAGGGGTGCTCGCTCATCGTTGTTTCCTCCTCGACGCGAGCGCACACACTCTTTCGCCGACTGCGATCATCGCATAAGAGCGGTGCGGACATGAACGTGTCTGCATCTTTTTTCCTGAGCGCCTCGCGGCGTGGTCAAGCCTCCCGGGTGTTCGCCTGCGGGTTGGCCGCGTCCCTGCTCGCAGGCTGTGCAGCCAGTCCGTTCACCGAGGCGCAGGTGGATCCTGCGTCCCCCGTGGCCGTCGATGTGGCGCGCGCTGCGCGCGTCGTGCGGCCTTATCCGACCTTCGCCCAGATTCCGCCGACGCCGGCTGACGTGCGCCCGGCGCGGGCCTTCGCGGCCGCGGTCGCCGATGTGCAAGGCGAGGGCGCCCGGCTGGAACGCGACACCGCCGCCTCGACCTGGACGCTGGACGGGTCCGATTCGTTCGCCGCCCGCGCCGAGCGTTCGCTGGGCGACGATGCGGCCCCCGTCGCAAACGACCCTGAAGCCTTCGCACGCGCTCAGCGGGAGCGAGCTACACCGCCTCCGCCGCCTCGCTAGGGGCCCGCGGAGGCTTTAAAGCCGCCGAACCTGCTTGGCGGACTCCGGACCGGAGTCTATCCATGCGCGACCGCAGCTCTCACCAGCCGCAGTAACAGCGGCGCCGAGCTTTACATGACCCCCGAATTCCATCGCATACGACGACTTCCGCCCTACGTTTTCGAAGAGGTGAACCGCGTCAAGGCGCGGCTGCGCGCCGAGGGCGTGGACATCATCGACTTCGGCATGGGCAATCCCGACATGCCGACGCCCAAGCACATTGTCGACAAACTGGTCGAGACCGCCCGCGACCCCAAGGCCGGGCGCTATTCCGCCTCCAAGGGCATCATCGGCCTGCGCCGGGCCATGGCGAACTACTATGGCCGCCGTTTCGGCGTGAAGCTGAACCCGGACACCGAGGTGATCGCCACCCTGGGTTCCAAGGAAGGCTTCGCCAACCTCGCCCAGGCGTTGACCGCGCCCGGTGACGTGATCATCTGCCCGAACCCGGCCTATCCGATCCACGCCTACGGCTTCATCATGGCCGGCGGGGTGATCCGTCACGTGCCGGCGCTCTCGCCCGAGGAATACCTATCGGGCGTGAGCAAGGCGATGAAGCACTCGGCGCCGCCGCCCAGCGTGCTGATCGTCAGCTACCCGTCGAACCCCACCGCCCAATGGGTGGACCTGGACTTCTATCGCGACGTCGTGGCGCTGGCGAAGAAGCACGAGATGCTGGTGCTGTCGGACATCGCCTATTCCGAGATCTATTTCGACGACAACCCGCCGCCCTCGATCCTGCAGGTCGACGGGGCGAAGGACGTCGCCGTCGAGGTCAACTCCCTGTCGAAGACCTATGCCATGGCCGGCTGGCGGGTCGGCATGGTGGTCGGCAACGAGCGGATGTGCGCAGCCCTGGCCCGCGTGAAGAGCTATCTCGACTACGGCGCCTACACGCCCATCCAGGTCGCCGCCGCCGCGGCCCTGAATGGGCCGCAGGACTGCGTCGACGACATCCGCGCCATCTACAAGGGGCGCCGCGACACCCTGGTGTCGTCGATGAAGCGCGCCGGCTGGGACATCCCGCCGCCGCCCGCCTCGATGTTCGCCTGGGCGCCCGTACCGCCGCAGTTCAAGGAAGCGGGATCGATGCTGTTTTCACGCCTGCTGGTCGAGGAGGCGGGCGTCGCCGTCTCCCCCGGCGTGGCTTTCGGCGAGCATGGCGAAGGCTATGTGCGGATCGGGCTCGTGGAGAACGAGCAGCGGATTCGCCAGGCCGCGCGCAACGTCAAACGCTTCCTGGCCAGGTCGGACGAGCTGCTCGAGCGCGCCCATAACTCGGTCGGCGTCCCATGAGTCATCGTGAGTGGCGCGTCGGCGTCGCGGGCCTGGGAACCGTCGGCGCCGGACTGCTGAAGTTCCTGTCTGACCGGCCCGATTTCGCGCCGGCCGGCGGGCGCACCAGGATCACCGGGGTGTCGGCGCGTTCGCGCTCCAGGCCCCGGCCGTTCGACATCTCCAACCTTGCGTGGTTCGACGACCCGGTCGCGCTGGCGCTGTCGCCGGACGTGGATCTGTTCGTCGAGTTGATCGGCGGATCCGACGGCCCTGCCAAGGCCGCGGTCGAGGCGGCGTTGAACGCCGGCAAGCCGGTGGTCACCGCCAACAAGGCGCTGATCGCCGAACATGGCGCCGAGCTGGCTGCGCTCGCCGAGGCCAAGGGCGTGCCCCTGCTGTTCGAAGCCGCGGTGATGGGCGGCACGCCGGCGGTGAAGATGCTGCGCGAGGCGATGGTCGGCGACGATGTGCGCTCGGTCGCCGGCATCCTCAACGGCACCTGCAATTACATCCTCACCGAGATGGAGCGGGGCGGGCGCGCCTTCGCCGAAGTGCTCGGCGAAGCCCAGAAGCTGGGCTACGCCGAGTCAGACCCGACCATGGACGTCGGCGGCTTCGACGCGGCGCACAAGATCTCGATCCTGGCGGCCTTGGCCTTCGGCTGCGCGCCGAACTACGCGGCCGCCGAGATCGAGGGCGTCGAGCAGGTCGCCCTGCTGGATATCCAGATGGCCCGCGACCTCGGCTATCGGATCAAGCTCATCGCCTCGGCCGATCGCTCGCCGGACGGGGTGTTGGTCCGCGTGCATCCCTCGCTGGTGGCGCTGGATCATCCGCTGGCCCAGGCGGGCGGGGCGCTCAACGCCCTGTTCATCGAGGGCGAGCGGATTGGCCGCATCTACATCCAGGGGCCTGGGGCTGGGGCTGGCCCGACGGCCGCCGCCGTCGCCGCCGACATCGCCGACGTGATGACGCTCGCTGTGCGTCCGGTGTTCCAGAAGCCCGCCGGCGATCTGAAGCCGTTCACGCCGGTCGATCCGTCCCGCAGCATGAGCCGCGCCTACCTGCGGCTGCTGGTCAAGGAACAGCCCGGCGTAATCGCGGCGGTCTCCGAGACGCTGGCCGAGGCGGGGGTCTCCATCGAGAGCTTCCTGCAGAAGCCGGTCGAGGAGGCGCAAGGAGTTCCGATCGTGCTGACCACGCATGCGGTCGCAGAGTCGGTGCTTTCCAAGGCGATCGAGCAGATCGCCGCGGCGCCGTTCGTGCTGGAGCGCCCGCGGCTCTTGCGCATTGCGCGCATCTGACACTCTAAAGATCACCGCGCGCGCCGGGACGGCGTGCGCAGCTGGGAGACGGTTATATGAGTTCCGAGGTTCTTGACCGCGGGTTGGTGCTGGATGCGGTGCGGGTGACCGAGATCGCCGCGATCGCCGCCTGGCACATGGTCGGCCGGGGAGATGAGAAGGAGGCCGATCAGGCCGCCGTGGACGCCATGCGCACGGCGCTGAACGACCTCGACATCGCTGGCGAGATCGTCATCGGCGAGGGCGAGCGCGACGAGGCGCCGATGCTCTACATCGGCGAGAAGGTCGGCACTGGCAAAGGCCCGAAGATCGACATAGCCCTCGATCCGCTGGAAGGCACCACCCTGACCGCGAAGGCCATGTCCAACGCTCTGGCCGTGATGGCCTGGGCGCCCAAGGGCACGCTGCTGAACGCCCCCGACACCTACATGGACAAGATCGCCTGTGGGCCAGGCTACGCGCCGGGGATCATCGATCTGGACGCCTCGCCGGCCGACAACGTGCGCGCGCTGGCCAAGGCCAAGGGCGTCGATCCCTCGCAGATCACGGCCTGCGTCCTGGACCGTCCGCGCCACGCCGACATCATCGCCAGCCTGCGCTCGGTGGGCGCGCGGGTGTATCTGATCACCGACGGCGATGTGGCCGGCGTGATGAACACCGCCGATCCCGACACCGGCGTCGACCTCTATGTCGGTCAGGGCGGGGCGCCGGAGGGCGTGCTGGCCTGCGCGGCGCTGAAGTGCGTCGGCGGCCAGTTCCAAGGCCGTCTGGTGTTCCGCAACGCCGACGAGCGCAAGCGCGCCGAGCGCATCGGCATCACCGACCTCGACAAGAAGTACGACCTGCACGAGATGGTCCGCGCCGACGCGATCTTTGCGGCGACCGGCGTCACCAAGGGCGCGCTGCTGGACGGCGTGCGCCTGGAAGGCGGTTTCGTGCACACCCACACTCTGGTGATGAACTCCGCCACCCGCACGGTGCGCGAAGTGCGGATGAAGCGCCCAGTCTGAGGCCGCCGCTCCGGGGCCTGCGACGCAACGACTCAGCAGGCTGCGACCGCCTTAGTCGCAGCCGCGACTCCCTATAGGGTTCCGCGCAAAGAGGACCCTCATGGCGGATGGATCACAGCCCCTGGGCTACCTGGGCGTCACGCGATCGCTGAGCGGCCGGCTGTGGCGTGAGCGCGCCGCGGACCCCGACGTCGTGCGCCGCCACCAGCACGCGCACAGTTTGTCCGAACCGCTGGCGCGCGCGCTCACCGCGCGCGGCGTCGGCCTGGAGCAGGGCGCCGACTACCTCAATCCGACGCTGAAGGCGCTGTTTCCCGACCCGTCCAGCTTCATGGGCATGGACCAGGCCGTCGACGTGCTGCTGGACGCCCTGAAGCGCGAGCGCAAGGTCGTGGTGTTCGCCGACTACGACGTCGACGGGGCCTCCAGCGCCGCGCAGTTGGTCCGCTGGTGGCGGGCGATGGGCGCGGAGCTGCCGATCTACGTCCCCGATCGGGTCACCGAGGGTTACGGCCCGTCTCCGGCCGCCTTTCGCCGGCTTCGCGAGGAGGGCGCTGACCTCGTGGTCACCGTCGACTGCGGAGCAGCGGCCCACGACGCCATCGCCTGCGCCGCGGAGATCGGCCTGGAGGTTGTGGTCATCGACCACCACTTGATGCGCGGCGAACCCCCCAAGGCCGCGGCCCTGGTCAATCCGAACCAGGCTGGCTGCACCTCTGGCCAGGGCGTGCTGGCCGCGGCCGGCGTCACCTTCGTGCTGCTGGCGGCGCTGAACCGCGAGGCGCGGCGGCGCGGCATGCTGCCGGAGACCGGCGAGCCCGATATCCGCCAGTGGCTCGACCTGGCGGCCATGGGCGCGATCTGCGACGTGACGCCGCTCACCGGCTTCAACCGCGCCCTGGCGGCCCAGGGGCTGAAGGTGATGTCGGCCTGGCGCAACCCGGGCCTGAAGGCGCTGCTGGACGTCGCCAAGGGGCAGGGGCCGGCCTCCACCTTCCATGCAGGCTTCATCCTGGGCCCCAGGATCAACGCCGGCGGGCGAATCGGCCGCGCAGACCTGGGCGCGCGGCTGCTGTCCACCGACGATCCCGAGGAGGCACGCCTGTTGGCTGAGCAGCTCGACACGCTGAACGCCTCACGCAAGGTGGTGGAGCAGGAGGTGCAGGACGCCGCTGTCCACCTGATCGAGCACGAGAGCAACCAGGCTGAAGCCCCGATGCTGCTGATCGCCGCTGACGGCTGGCACCCTGGCGTCATCGGCATCGTCGCCGGTCGCCTGCGCGAGCGCTATCGCAAGCCGGTGGTGGTGGTCGGCGTCGACCGCGAGGCCGACGTGGGCAAGGGCTCCGGCCGTTCGCAGCCGGGCGTCAACCTGGGCCGCGCGGTGCAGGCGGCGTTCGACGAAGGCCTGCTGATGGCCGGTGGCGGCCACGCCATGGCCGCAGGTCTGTCGGTCCGGCCCGCCAACATCCCGGAGCTGCGCGCCTTCCTGTGCGAGCGCCTGGCCGCCGAAGCCGAGGTGGCGTCCGCCGAAGAAGCGCTTGAGATCGACGCCCTGGTCACCGCCGGCGGCTGCGACCGCACGCTGCACAACGATTTCCAGCGTCTGGCGCCGTTCGGCCCGGGCAATCCTGAGCCACTGTTTGCGCTCGCTGACGCGCGCGTGGAGCGGCCGACGGCGTTGCGGGGCGGGCATGTGCGCTGCGAGCTGATGGATGGCTCTGGCGGGCGTCTGAAGGCCATAGCGTGGCGTTGCGAGGACACAGAAGTCGGCCGCAGGCTGCTGGGCGGCGGCGGCGCTGTGCATGTGGCGGGCCGTCTGAAGCCGGACGATTGGCAGGGCCGGGCGGGCGTTCAGCTCGAGATCGAGGACGTCGCCGATCCGCGTCGCACGCTCGGCTGATCCGGCGGCCTTGCGCACCCCTGGGAAGGCGGATATAGAGCCGCCCTCCGACGCGTCCGGTCCCTTCGTCTATCGGTTAGGACGCCAGGTTTTCAACCTGGAGAGAGGGGTTCGACTCCCCTAGGGACT
>NZ_JAUYQL010000119.1 GCF_030697305.1 Phenylobacterium sp.
ATCGCGCCGATGACCGGCGTATCCGACCTGCCATTCCGGTTGGCTGCAAGCCGGCTGGGGGCGGCCTACGTCGCGACCGAAATGGTCGCCTGCGCCGAACTTTCCCGGGGCCGGCCCGACGTGGTGCGCCGCGCCGCCGTCGGAGAGGGGTTGCCGCTGATGGTGGTCCAGCTGGTCGGCGCTGACCCGCAACACATCGCCGAGGGCGCTCGGATGGCCGCCGCCGCCGGGGCGCAGATCATCGATCTCAACTTCGGCTGTCCGGCCAAAGAGGTCATCGGCGCCTCGTGCGGTTCGGCCCTGATGCGCGATCTCGACGCCGCCGAGAGCCTGGTGGCCGCCGCTGTCGATGCTGTGGATGTGCCCGTGACGGTGAAGATGCGCCTGGGCTGGGACGATGCGTCCAGGAACGCCCCGGAGTTCGCCCAGCGCGCGGAACAGCGCGGCGCGCGTGCGGTGACGGTGCATGGACGCACCCGCAATCAATTCTACAAGGGTCGCGCCGATTGGGCCGCGGTCCGCGCGGTGAAGGCGGAAGTTTCGATACCGGTGATCGTCAACGGCGACGTGAACGATGCAGCCAGCGCTCGCGTGGCGCTCGCCGCCAGTGGCGCGGATGCGGTGATGATCGGCCGTGGCGTTTACGGGCAACCGTGGATCGCTGCGCAGATCGAAGCGGAACTGAATGGGGAAGCCTTCGAGACGCCGGACGCCGAGTCGCGGCTCGGGATCGCGCTCGACCATTTCCGTGCTAGCGTCACGTTCTATGGTGATCGGCTGGGGGTGCGGATCTTCCGCAAGCACCTGGCCGCATACATCGATAATGCGCCCTGGCCCAACGAGGCCGAGGCCCGTCGAAGCGCTCGCTCCGCGCTTTGCCGCATGGAGGATCCCGGAGAGGTCGAACGCAACCTGGTCGCGCTCTGGCGCGACCCGCAAACGAGGTTGGCGGCATGAACGGCCGGTCAAATATCCGCTCTTCGGCGCTTGATCTGGAGGTCCTGAAGTCCGCCGCCTTCGACCTCAGCCCGGAACCGGCCCTGGTGGTCGACGGGGAGGGGGCGCTGGTCGCGGTGAATGAGGCGGCCGAGGCCTTGTTCGGCCAGGGGCTGGGCCTGTTGGCGCGCGGGCGCTTCCGAGCCGCGCTCCCGCCGGGCTCAGCGCTCGTCTCTCTGCTTAACCGCGCCATCGAGGAAGGCGGCAAGGTTCGCGAGCGGGGGCTGGAGATCAATCTATTCGGCCTTCCGCGCTTCGAGGCGGACGGCGCGGCCGCGCCCCTGGGCGACGGCGCGGTGCTGCTCACGCTGCATGTGAAGGCTGGCGGCCTGGGCGCCGAGCGTGGCGGCGTCGAAGTTGCGGGTTTGCGTTCCATCGTCGGCCTCGGACGGATGCTGGCGCATGAGATCAAGAACCCGCTGGCCGGAATCCGCGGCGCCGCCCAGTTGCTCAAGGCTGGCGCCAAGGCGGACGATGCGCCACTGGCCCAGTTGATCGTCGACGAGACCGATCGCGTCCGCCGTCTGGTAGACCGGATGGAAGCCTTCTCCGACGACGCGCCGCCGCAGCGCAGCGCCGTCAACATCCACGAAGTGCTGGATCGCGTGCGGGCTCTCGCCGCCAACGGCGTCGCCGACGGCCTGGGTCTGCGCGAAGCCTACGATCCCTCTCTGCCGCCGACGCTCGGCGACGAGGATCAACTGATCCAGGTGTTCCTCAACCTGGTGAAGAACGCCGCGGAGGCTGCGCATTCGCGTGGCGACGGCCGAGGTGAGATCTCCATCCACACCGCCTATCGCCACGGCGTGCGGGTGCGCGCGGCCAAGGGTCAGGCCCTGCGGGGCGCGCCTCTGGAGGTACGGGTCATCGATAACGGCCCCGGCGTCCCGCCGCATCTTCGCGAAAGCCTGTTCCAGCCGTTCGTGACCACCAAGACGCATGGCGCGGGCCTCGGCCTAGCACTCTGCGCCAAGCTGGTCGCGGCCCATGGCGGCCTGATCGATTTCGAGTCCGAGCCAGGGCGCACGATGTTCCGCGTGCTCCTGCCCATCGCTTCGCAAGAGGATGTCCAGGCATGAACACCGCAACAAACGCGGCGAACGCCAGCAAGAAGATCCTGATCGCGGACGATGATTCCTCGATCCGGCTCGTGTTGAGCCAGGCCTTCACCCGCCTGGGCTACCAGGTCCGCGCCACGGGCAACGCCACCACCCTGCTGAAGTGGGTGTTCGACGGCGAAGGCGATCTGGTGGTCACCGACGTGGTGATGCCGGACGAGAACGTGTTCGACGTCCTGCCGCGCATCCGCAAGGAACGCCCCAAGCTGCCGGTCATCGTGATGAGCGCGCAGAACACGCTGTTGACCGCGGTCAGCGCGGCCGAGATCGGCGCTTTCGACTATGTGCCCAAGCCGTTCGACCTCGACGACATGACCTCTGCAGCGCGTCGGGCGCTCGCGCGTCCGGCGGACCCCGAGGCCGCCAAAGCACAGGCGCGCGCGGTGCGCGATGAGCGGCTGCCGCTGATCGGCCGCTCCGGGCCCATGCAGGACGTCTATCGGACGATCGCGCGCCTGGTCGGCGCCGACCTGACGGTGCTGATCCTGGGCGAATCCGGCACCGGCAAGGAACTGGTCGCGCGCGCCCTTCACGACATGGGACGTCGTCGCGACGGCAAGTTCGTCGTCATCAACCTGGCCGCGGTGCCGCGCGAGCGGGTCGAGGCCGAGCTGTTCGGCCGCGAGGAAGGCGACTTCGGCAAGTTGCTGGAGGCCGACGGCGGCACACTGTTCCTAGATGAGATCGGAGACATGCCGCTGGACGCCCAGACCCGCCTGCTGCGGGTGATCGACGGCTCAGAGCCGGCGCTGAATCCAAAGACGGGTCGCCGGCCCAACGTGCGCCTGATCGCGGCGACCAATCGCGATCTGCGCGCGCTGATCCAGCAGGGGCTGTTCCGCGAGGATCTGTTCTTCCGCCTGAACGTCGCGCCGATCCGCCTGCCTCCGCTGCGTGACCGGGTCGAGGACATCCCCGACCTGGCGCGCGCCTTCCTGCTGCGGGCCAGTCGCGAAGGCTTGCCGTCAAAAACCATCGACGCCAGCGCGCTGGAGCGGCTGAAACTGCACGCCTGGCCTGGCAATGTTCGCGAGTTGGAGAATCTGGTCCGGCGGATCTGCGCCCTCTATGCCGAGGAGTTGATCAGCGCGCGGATCGTCGAGCGCGAGCTCGCCGAGCACCAGGCGCCGACGCCTGGGCAAGATGGTCCGTTGTCTCTGTCGCAGCTCGTCGAACGTCATCTCGGCGGCTATTTCGCCGAGCAGCCTGACGGCGTGCCGCCCGCCGGCCTCTACGATCGCGTGCTTGAGGAGATCGAGCGGCCGCTGATCCAGCTGACGCTGTCGGCAACCCGCGGCAACCAGGTCCGGGCTGCTGAAATTCTGGGCCTCAACCGCAATACGCTGCGCAAGAAGATCCAGGATCTTGGTGTGGAAATGAGTCGCGGCCGACGCTGACGCTTCTGAGCCACATGGTTGTTGAGTTTTAGGCACACTATCGCCTAGGCTCCGCAGCGCGATGGCGCTGCTGCTCAATCAGAATCGGAGCCTGACGGGACCCGGGGCGAAAGCCTGGCGGGTCTTGCAGTCCCGGTATGTGCTGGGCGGCGGCTATGCGATCGCCGCTGCGCTCACCGGCTTGGCGATCCTGCTCGCCTCGTCTCCGCCTGAGACCGGCCCTCTCGGACCTGTCAGCGCGGTCGTCATGACCGTGCTGGGCTTCAACCTGGTGCTGATCCTGGCCCTGGCGACGCTGGTCGGCCTTCGGGTCCTGATCCTGCGTAATGCGCCTGCTGACGACGCCGGCGCGCGGCTACATCTGCGATTCGTGATGCTGTTCGCGCTGGCCGCCGTCGCGCCAGCCGTGGTCGTGGCGCTGTTCTACGGCGTGCTGGTCACCCGCGGTGTCGACAATTGGTTCAGCGAACGGGTCCAGACCGTGGTGGAGAATTCCGCCACCGTCGCGCGCTCCTACGTCGAGGATCAGCAGCGTTATATCGGCGACGACGTGACCCTGATGGCCGCCGACGTCAACCACGCTGGGCCGGCGCTGCAGGCGAGCCCGGTCACCTTCAGCCGCTTCCTGGCCGACCAGGCCTCGTACCACGCCTTCC
>NZ_JAUYQL010000047.1 GCF_030697305.1 Phenylobacterium sp.
GCGAAGATCACCGCGCGGTCCGGCTCGACGAAGCCGAACATCCGCCGGTGCGCCGTGTCGAAATCCCCCTGGACCTGCGCCAATCCCGCTTCCGCGATCGGCAGTTCCGCGTCCGCGCCGTCGTACCGCAGCGACAGGGTCCTCCGAGTTTCGCCTGCCGCCGCGCCCTGGGTCGCCAGGTCGGCGCAGGCCTGCGCCTGGGCAGCGTCCAGCGCAGCACCCGCGCGGCTCAGACCGTTGGCGTCCAGTCGAGCTTCCAGGCCGGCCAGCCGCAGGGCGCTGACCCGCGCCTGGCCCACCCCCCAGGCCGACAGCACGCTGCCATAGCGCGGGCAGATCACCGTCTCGACGCCCAGCGCCTCGGCGGTTTCGCAGGCGACCTGGCCCGCCGCCCCGCCGAACGCCACCAAGGCATGGCCGCGCGGATCGAAGCCGCGCTCGGTGGAGATGCGTCGCACCGCCTGGGCCATCTGTTCCACGGCGACGGCGACGAAACCTTCCGCAGCGGCCTCGGGAGAGGGCGCGCCCATCGCCCGAGCCAGTTCAGCCAGTCTCGCGCGGGACGCTTCCACGTCGAGCGGCCGGTCGCCGGCGGGACCGAACACCGCCGGGAAGCCTGCTGGGTCCAGCCGGCCGAGGACAAGGTTGGCGTCGGTGACCGTGGCCGGCCCGCCGCGTCCGTACGCCGCCGGCCCCGGATCGGCCCCGGCGCTGGCCGGCCCGGCGCGCGCTCGAAAGCCGTCAAAGGTCAGGATCGAACCGCCGCCGGCGGCCACCGTCTCGATGTCCAGCATCGGGCTGCGCATCCGCACGCCGGCCACGCGGGCGAGGTCGCGCCGCTCCAGCCGCCCGGCGAAGCGGCAGACGTCGGTGGAGGTGCCGCCCATGTCGAAGCCCAACACGGCCTCAGCGCCGGCTGCGCGCGCGGCGCCGGCCACACCCACCACGCCGCCCGCAGGCCCTGAGACCACTGCATCACGACCGCGAAAGACGTCCGCGCTCGCCAGGCCGCCGGCCGAGGTCATGAAGTAGAGCGGCGCTCCGGCGACCGCCTGGCTCACCTGGCGCACATACGCCTGCACCACCGGCGTCAGATAGGCGTCGGCGACCGCCGTCTCGGCGCGCGGGATGAACCGCGGCAGGGGCGACACCTGGGCGCTCAGGGCGACGAACGCGAAACCGGCGTCTTGGGCCAGCGCGCCGGCCGCGAGCTCGTGCGCCGGGTTCAGGTCGGAATGCAGGAATGCGATGGCGACGGAGGTGAATCCGTCCGCCACGGCCTGCGCCAGCCGTGGCGCCAGGTCGGATTCATCGAGCGCCGTCACCACCGACCCGTCCGCGGCAAGGCGTTCGACCACCTCGACCACGCCCGCGTACAGCGGGGCGGGCCTGCGGATCTCCAACGCGAACAGGTCGGGCCGGGTCTGGTCGCCGATCTCCAGGGCGTCGGCGAACCCATGGGTGGTGACCAGCAGAGTCTTCGCCCCGCGCCGCTCCAGCAAAGCGTTGGTGGCCACCGTCGTACCCATTCGAATCGAATGGACCTGGTCGGCGGGGAAGGGCGCGTCGGGTGCGAGATCCAGCAACCGCCGCATCGCCTCGACCGCCGCGTCGTCGTACGCCGGTGACGCCGACAACAGCTTCAGCGAACGCTCGGTCCCTGCCGGATTGCGGCCGATCACGTCGGTGAACGTGCCGCCCCGATCGATCCAGAAGCGCCAGAGCCTGTCCAAACCTTAACCTTCCACACAAGCGTGACGCATTGTCATTTTCGTCCCGCCGCCGTAAGCATCGGATACTCCCATGAGCTTCTGGCGCAACATCGCAGGGCTGGCGGCGGGCCGCGTCGACGAGGCGGACTGCACGGAATGCCCCGCCGGCCTGCCCGGCGAAGACCCGGCGTTCTCGACGGCGGTGACGGCGCTCGGCGCGAAACTGGCCAAGGCCGACGGTCGCCCTGACGCCGAGGAGTACGCCGCTTTCTCCGACGTGTTCCAGGCTGACGCGGGCTCCGAGCGCAACGTTCGCCGCCTCTACGATTTCGCCCGCCAGACCACCCGCGGCTACGAGAGCTACGCGCGGCGCCTCGCCAAGCGCTATCGGGGCTGCCCGCAGTTGCTGGAAGACGTGATGGACGGCCTGTTCCACATCGCCGGCGCGGACGGTGCGGTCACCCACGACGAGCTGACCTATCTGGAAAGCGTTGGTGAGCTGTTTGGCTTCTCGCCGCTGACTTTCCGCAGGCTGAAGGCGACGCACCTGGGCTCGCCAGCCGATGACCCCTATGGGGTTCTGGGCGCGCCGCATGACGCGAGCGACGCGCACTTGCGCACCGTCTGGAAGGCGGCGCTCTCCCAGGCCCACCCTGATCGGGCCCGCGCACGCGGGCTGCCTAGCGAGTTCGTCGAGGTCGCCGAGGCCAAGGCCGCGGCGATCAATGCGGCCTTCGATGAGATCATGCGCGAACGTCGCGAAATCCTGCTCAAAGGGGCCGCATGACCCCAATCGCCACGTTTTTGACGTTTCTGTACGCTTGACGTTAGGACTCTATAAACCGACATGGACTTGCGGGGCCCTTGGTCGCCGGCTGCGAGGAACGAGATGGTGAGGGAATTCGCCGCGAGACAGGGTTCTGCCTTGCGCAGCCTGGCCCTGGTGGTCGGGGCCCTGGCGACAGCCGCCGCGGTGGCGCTAGGCGCCGTGCTGGCGGTGTTCTTCGCCGCGACGATCGTGGTCATCGCGTTGATGTCGAGCGCGCTCCTGGCGCTGGCGGGCCTGGCCATGCGCGCGCGCCGCAGCGCCCGCGTCCGCGCCACCCGCGACGGCCTCATGGAGGCGCGCCACATCGGCGGTCACCACTGGGTCGCGTACGGCTGGAACGAACGCGCCTAGCAATTCGCGCAAGCGGCCACTATCCACCTTCCCATCGAAGCTTTGGTAACGGCGCCGGCTGAGCGCGCCAGCTTGGGAGGATGTGGAATGATCGGGGTCATCGCGAAGCTGAAGGCGGCGGACGGCAAGGACGCCGCGCTTGAACAGGCGTTCGGCGAGCTCGCCGCCAAGGTGCGGGCGGGCGAACCCGGTTGCCTGATGTACCAACTGACCAAGAGCCGAACCGAACCGGGCGTCTACAAGGTGCTCGAACTGTACAAGGACGAGGACGCACTGAACGCGCACCGCGCCTCCGAGCATTTCAAGGCCGCCGGCCCGAGCCTGGGCGCCGTTATGGCCGGCCGCCCCGAGGTTGAATACCTGGACGGCGTCTAACGCTTAGCGCCGTTCCAGCACCCGGTGGGTGAAGGCGTAGTCATCGTCTTCGCCGGCCGGGTAATGCTGGCTGCGCACGGTCACCCAGTCGCTCTCGTCGATGGGCGAGAGCACGACATCGCCCTCGATGTCGGCGTCGATCTCGGTCAGGTAGATCCGCCGCGCCCTGGGAAGGGCCAGCTCGAACAGCGCCGCCCCGCCGATCACGCAGACTTCGTCGCGGCCGTCGTCCTCGGCCTGCTCGCGGCCGATCTGCACGGCCTCGCCGAATTCCTCGCAGACCACGGCGTTCTTCGGTTCGAAACTACCGTCGCGCGACAGCACGATGTTGGTGCGTCCGACCAGCGGCCGCTTGGGCAGGCTCTCCCAGGTCTTGCGACCCATGATCACCGGCTTGCCCATGGTGGTGGCGCGGAAGATCGCCATGTCGGATTTCAACCGCCAGGGCAGGGTTCCGTCGCGCCCGATCACGCCGTTGCGCGCGCGCGCGATGGGGCCGGCGGTGAGGATGGCGGAGGTCATGCGCCTTCTTAGACGCTGGCGGCGGCGCGCGCCACGCGAGGCTCAGACGGCGATCGGCGCCGCGATCTTGGGATGTGGCTTGTAACCCTTGAAGGCGATGTCAGCCTCCTCGAAGCCGAACAGGTCGGTCCTGTCGGCCAGCTCCAACCTGGGCAGCGGGCGCGGCTCGCGGGTCAGCTGCTCGCGGGCCTGGTCCAGATGGTTCAGGTACAGGTGCGCATCGCCTAGAGTGTGGACGAACTCGCCTGGCTGCAGGCCGACCACCTTGGCGACCATGGCGGTCAGCAGGGCGTAGCTGGCGATGTTGAAAGGCACGCCCAAGAACACGTCCGCCGAGCGCTGGTAGAGCTGGCAAGAGAGGCGTCCTTCCGCCACATGGAACTGGAACAGGCAGTGGCAGGGCGGCAAGGCCATGTCGTCGACATCAGCAGGGTTCCAGGCGGTGACGATATGGCGGCGGCTTTCGGGGCTGGCGCGCAGGCCGTCTACCAGCTTAGCGATCTGGTCGATCACCCGGCCGTCAGGCGTGGCCCACGAACGCCACTGCTTGCCGTAGACCGGCCCCAGTTCGCCGTCTGCGTCGGCCCATTCGTCCCAGATGCCGACGCCGCGTTCCTGCAGCCAGCGCACGTTGGTGTCGCCGCGCAAGAACCACAGCAGTTCGACGACGATCGATTTGCGATGCAGCTGCTTGGTGGTCAGCAGCGGGAAGCCTCGGGCCAGGTCGAAGCGCATCTGCCGGCCGAAAACGCCCAGCGTGCCCACGCCCGTGCGATCGCCGCGCTGGACGCCGTTGGCCAGGATGTCGGCCACCAGGTCGAGGTACTGCCGCTCCGGGTGGTCGGCGGCGGCCAGAGCGTCAGACGTTGTGATAACGGCGGGTGCGTTCATGTCGGGAGACTCAGGCGCAAATCCGATTGCAAAGTAAGCCTATTACAGACAACGCCCATGCGACGCGTCGGCTTCTCCACAGTTTTCCGGGTGGTCATCCCGCGAACCCGCCGTCATCGAGGTAAGCCTGCTCCTCGACCGTCATCACCCGGCCCAGCGCTGGATTGCGATGCGGGAACCGGCCGAAACGGGCGATGATCTCGTGGTGCAGCTTCGCGTAGCGCAGCATCTCGTCGTCGCCCAGGGCGACGAACAGCGCGAGGCTGAACTCCTGGTCCGCGGCGTCCTCGGAATGCTCGAACGGCAGGTAGAAGAAGCCGCGCAACTCGGCTTCGACCTGCGCGTCCAGCCCCGCCTCGACCGCGCGCCTGGCGATGGTGCGCGCCTTGGGGTCGGTGGCGAAGGCGTGGGCGGAGTTGCGGTAGAGGTTGCGAGGGAATTGGTCGAGCAAGATGATCAGCGCCAGCGCGCCCTCGGCCTCGCTCGCCCAGGCGTCGTACTCGCCCCGCGCGGCGCGGTGGTGGACGGGCTCGAACTTCAGCCGGATGACGTCATCGAACGCCCGCTCGGCCTTGAACCAGCGCTTCGGGCCGGCATGGCGCCAGAACCCGGTCACATCCTGGGCGATCGCCGCCACCGTTATTCCGCGCGGCAGGCCGGGCAGAGGCCGCGGGCTTCGAGGGTGACGGCGCGCACCGCATAGCCGGCGCGCTCGGCCTCGGCGAGCTGGGCGGCGAAGTCGGGCTCGAACTCCTGGGCGGCGCCGCAGCAGTCGCAGATCAGGAACGCCGCGCGATGCTCGGCCGCCTCGGCGCGGCAGGCCACATAGGCGTTCAGGCTCTCGATGCGGTGGGCGAACCCCAACCGTTCGAGGAACTCCAGCGCGCGGTAGACGGTGGGCGGCTTGGCGGGCTCGCCTGCCGGGCCGTAGGCGGCGATCAGGTCGTAGGCCTTGCGCGGGCCGTCCGCCTCGAGCAGCAGCTCAAGCACCCGGCGGCGCGGCGCGGTCAGGCGCTCGTCGTCGGCTTCACAGCGCACCTCGGCCGCGGCCAGCGCATGGTGCAGCGCCGGCGCGTCGAGCCCGGGATGGGCGTGGTCGTCGTGATGGCACAGGTCCGCCATGGAGGCTCCAGCTAACCCGCGTCGCGCCGTTCGGGCAATGGCGAGGGCGTGGTCAGGCCGCATAGATAGGGACGCCCCGGCGTCCGCGCCCCTTAACGAACGGCCCGCACGCCCTATCTATGCGGCCGACGAGCGTCGGTGTGCCCGGCGCCAAGGAGCAGCATCATGATTGAACGCAGGCCGTTCTCGGATCTCGGTGGCGCGGACCACGGCTGGCTGAAGGCCAAGCACCACTTCTCGTTCGCCGGCTATCACGATCCCCGGCGCATGGGCTGGGGCCCCCTGCGGGTGTGGAACGACGACGAGATCGCCGCCAATTCCGGCTTTCCGCCGCACCCGCACGCCGACATGGAGATCATCACCTACGTCCGCGAGGGCGCGATCACCCATGAAGACTCTCTGGGCAACAAGGGCCGCACTGAAGCCGGCGACGTGCAGGTGATGAGCGCGGGAACCGGCGTGCGCCATGCCGAGTACAACGTCGAGCCGGACGCCACCAAGATCTTCCAGATCTGGATCATGCCGGACGCGGCAGGCGGTGCGCCGGCCTGGGGCGCGCGGCCGTTCCCGAAGGGCGCGCGCGCAGGGCGCTTCGTCACCCTCGCCAGCGGCATCGCCGGCGATGACGAGGCTCTGCCGATCCGTGCGGCGGCGCGGATCTCTGGCGCCACCATCAAGGCGGGAGAAAGCGTCGACTATGCGCTCGGCGCGGGACGTCGCGGTTATCTGGTGCCGGCGGCTGGTTCGGTGGAGGTCAACGGCGTCCGCCTGGACGCCCGTGACGGAGCGGCGATCCACGACGAACCCGTACTGACCGTCACGGCGCTGGAAGACGCCGAGGTCGTGCTGGTCGACACCGCCGACTGATGATCCATCCTCGCTCATCCCGGCGATCGCCAGGATGAGCGAGCGAGGGGATCAGACCTCTTCGGTCTCGGTCGGCGCGCCTTCGCCGCCTTCGAAGGTGGTTCGCGGCGTGCGGCGGCGGCGCGGCTTGCGCGGCGCCTCGGCGTCTGCCTCTGTGGCCGGGACCGCCGGTGCGGGCGGGGCGCGGTTCTGCAGGAACGCGGGCGCGTCGCTTTCGCCGCCATCTGCATCCCGCAGCACCGGCGAGGCGCGCTGTTCGCTGCTGGTCAGGGGCGCGGCTTGTTGAGGCTCGATCACCGCCAGCGGATCGCGGGCTTCGGCGCGCGGACGATCCTCACGCCAGCGATCGCGGCGGCCTTCCGCGCGCGGTCGCTCTTCACGCGGCTTGTCGTCGCGCGGACGTTCCTCTCTGGGCCGTTCATCACGGGGACGGTCGTCGCGGGGCCGCTCGTCCCTCGGACGATCGTCGCGTTGGCGGTCATCGCGCGGACGGTCGTCACGGGCGCGGTCATCCCTGGGACGCTCGTCGCGCTGGCGGTCGTCTCTGGGGCGATCGTCGCGTTGGCGGTCATCGCGCGGACGGTCGTCACGGGCCCGGTCATCCCTAGGACGCTCATCACGCTGGCGATCATCGCGCTGGCGATCATCGCGGCTCTGCCAGCCGTTGCGGTCGTCGCCGCCGTCGTTGTTGTTGGCTTCCTGATCGCCGTTGTCGCCGTCGCCGCCGTTCTCGTCTTCGAAGTCGATGTCGAAGGCGCCTGAACCGAACTGGTCGCGGCCAAGGAACTCGCTGGCCGGACGTTGCGGGTGGATGGCGCGCAGCAGCCGGAAGTAATGTTCGGCGTGCTGCAGGTAGTTCTCGGCCAGCACGCGGTCGCCGGCCGAATGGGCGTCGCGCGCCAGTTGCTGGTACTTTTCGAAGACGTGCTGGGCGTTGCCGCGGACCTTCACGTTCTCGGGCCCGTTGGAGTCGAACGCGCGGTTAGCGTTCTGCTGCGGCTTGCCGCCACCACCGCCGCCGCCGCCCCCGCCACCGCCGCGGTTACGCCCGCGCTGGCGCTTCATGCCCTTGAAATCTCTCATGCGATTTTGACCGTCCGGCCTCTTTCCCGGCCCGCCCGCTTGGGCGGCCTGTGCCTGATTTGACGTCTGCGTCGGGCCTGGCCCGGACTACGTATCGAAGGCGTTAAGTTTCCCCGTCGTCCGCCCGGAAACCTGTTGCGGCGCGCCGGCCAAGCTGGCGAGGCGCCGGCCGGAGCGGCTGTGCGTCGCGAGACGCCCGAACCTGATGCACCAGCGATTTGGGTGGAGACAGATTCCTGATGTAACGACTCAGTCGCGGCTTTCCAAGGGCTTTTTCGCGCCGGTCACCACCCGGTCGCGCAGCCCCAGGTCGGGCCGGGTGGCCACATCAGCCGCGCCGGCGGCGCGGAACAGCGCCTCCACCGCCACGCGCTGGTCGTAGCCGATCTCCACGGCGAAACGGCCGCCAGGCTTCAGCACCCGCAGGATCTCCGGGGCCAGCAGGCGATAGGCGTCCAGTCCGTCGGGCCCGCCGTCGAGCGCCAGCCTCGGCTCGTATCGCTTCACCTCGGGCTCCAAGGTCTCGATCTCGGCGGTGGCGATGTAGGGCGGGTTGCAGACCACCAGGTCGAACCCGTCGCTGGCCAACCCCTGTGTCCAATCGCCGCGCAGCAGCGCGCAGCGCGAGGCGAGGCCGAGGTGGGCGGCGTTATCGCGGGCCACCGCCAGGGCCTCCTCGGACACATCGACGCCCAGGCCGCGGGCGGCGGGGCGTTCCGACAGCACCGCCAGCAGGATCGCGCCGGACCCTACGCCCAGGTCCAGCACTGAGATCCGCGCCGCCGCGTCGGGGAAGGCCTCCATCACCGCATCGACCACGCTCTCGGTGTCCGGGCGCGGGGTCAGGACCTGGTCGTTGACGTTGAGCATGATCTTCCAGAAGCCCTTGCGGCCGAGGATCTGGCTGACCGGCTCGCGATGCTCGCGGCGGGTCAGATAGTCCTCCAGCCGCGCCTCCTGCTCGTCCGTCAGTTCGCGGTACGGGTCGGTGACGATGTCGGTGCGCGTGGCGTCGGCCGCCGCCTCGACGAGCAGCCGCGCATCGATCACAGGACCGGCAAGGCCGGCGGTCTCAAGGCGCTTCTTGGCGCCGCTCCAGGCCTGGATCAGGTTCATGCGGCGCTTCCGGACAAGGGCGGGGTGTGCGAGGCGCTTGGCCACGGCATGGCGCCGTGTAGCGCCAACCAGCGGGCCGCGACAAGCGGAACGGCTTAGAGGATTGTGGGTTCAGGCCCCATGGTTCGCGGGCGCCGGCGCGTGAGGGGGATAGGTTGGCCGCATCGCCGAAGTCCGCACCGCAGGGCAGCCCCGGGCGACGCATGGCGTCGCTGTTGATTGGCGCCGCGCCCTGGCTGCTGCTGGCGGCCGGCGCAGCTTTCTGGCGACGTGCGCCCAAACCGAAGCCGGGCCTCAGCAAACAGGTCGAGGCAAAGATCCCCGAGACCTACGAGCGCCTGGAGCCGGGCCGCGGCCGCCTCGCCAACGCGCCGCACCGCATCCCGATGCGCGGCTGGCGCGACGTCATGTGGCGCACTTACCGCGAGGTGTCGCAGGACCGGCTGACCGTGGTGGCAGGCAGCGTCACCTTCTACAGCCTGCTGGCGATCTTCCCGGCGGTCGGCGTGTTCGTCGCCCTCTACGGCCTGTTCGCGGATGTCGGCCAAGTGGAAAGCGAACTCACCCAGATCGGCCAGTTCGTGCCGACCGAGGCGCTGGCGATTCTCGGCGATCAGATGCGCCTGTTGGCGACACGCAAGCATACCGACCTCAGCGTCGCCTTCCTGATCAGCCTGCTGCTGTCGGTGTGGAGCGCCAACGCCGGGATGAAGGCGCTCTTCAACGGCCTGAACATCGCCTACGACGAGGAGGAGAAGCGCAATTACTTCAAGCTGAACGGCCTCACCTACGCGTTCACCTTGGGGGCGCTGGTGTTCGTGACCGTGGTGGTGTCGCTGCTGGTCGCCGCGCCGCTATACATGCGGACCTGGGGATTCAGTCGGTTCGAAGTCCTGTGGGTGCCGTTGCGCTGGCTTGCGCTGCTGGTGTTCACCGCCGGGGCCTTCGCCTTCGTCTACCGCTTCGGGCCATGCCGGGCGCACGCGCGCTGGCGATGGGTCAGCGCCGGCGGGATGTTCGCAGCTCTGATGTGGCTGGGCGGATCGCTAGGCTTTTCCTGGTATGTCAATCACATAGCCCACTTCGACGTCACCTACGGCTCGCTGGGCGCGGTGATCGGTTTCATGATGTGGATCTGGTTCTCGGTGATGGTGGTGCTGATCGGCGCCGAGCTGAACGCCGAGATCGAGCACCAGACGGCGCTGGATTCCACCACTGGACCGGCGCAGCCGCTTGGCGCGCGGGGCGCCGCCATGGCCGACAGCGTCGGCCTAGCCTTCAAGCTGAACGTCAAACAGGACGCCACCCGTATCTGGGGCGACGTGCGCCGGGTGACCGGCAGGATCCGCAAGCCCGCGAAGGCGCTCAGCGGACCTCGGCCGAAGGGCTAGCTGAACTCGTCTTCCAGCGCCGCCAGCCGGGCCGCCTGGTCCTCGGCGATCAGCGGCTTGATCACGTCGTCCAGAGCCTCGCCCTCCAACACCTTGGGCAGGTTGTAGACGGTCAGGTTGATGCGGTGGTCGGTCACCCGGCCCTGCGGAAAGTTATAGGTGCGGATCCGCTCCGATCGGTCGCCCGACCCGACCTGGCTCTTGCGGCTCTCGGCCCGCTCGGTGTCGAGCGCGGTGCGCTTCTGGTCATAGAGGCGCACCTTCAGCTCCTTCATCGCGCGCGCGCGGTTCTGGTGCTGCGACTTCTCCGAGGAGGTGACCACGATGCCGGAAGGCAGGTGGGTGATGCGCACGGCGGAATCGGTCTTGTTGACGTGTTGCCCGCCCGCGCCGGACGAGCGGTAGGTGTCGATGCGCAGCTCGGAATCGTTGATCTCGATCTCCACATCCTCGGGCTCCGGCAGGACGGCCACGGTCGCCGCCGAGGTGTGGATGCGCCCGCCGGCTTCGGTCTCGGGCACGCGCTGCACCCGATGGACGCCGCTTTCGAATTTCAGCCGGCCGAACACGCCGTCACCGGTGACCGAGGCGATGATCTCCTTGAAGCCGCCCATGTCACCCTCTGACAGGCTGTCGACTTCGACGCGCCACCCCTGCAGCGACGCATAGCGCTGGTACATCCGGAACAGGTCGCCGGCGAACAGCGCCGCCTCGTCACCGCCGGTGCCGGCCCGCACCTCCAGGATCGCCGAGGCGTTCTCGTCGCGGTCCTTGGGCGCCAGCAGCAACGCCACCTGATGTTCGAGGTCCGGCAGCCGGGCGTTCAGGGCCTCCAACTCGTCGCGGGCGAGGCTCGCCATATCGGCGTCGCCGGCGCGGACCATCTCCTCCAGCTCCGGCGCCTCGCCGCGGGCGCGGGCGAGCGCCTGGGCCGCCTCGGCTACCGGGCGCAGCTCCGCGTGCTCCTTGGACAGCCGCACGATCTCGGCGCCGTCGGAGGCGGCGGCCATCCGTGCCTCGATCTGCTGGTAGCGGTCGAGAACCTGTTCTAGGCGGGCCTGGGGCAGTCGCACGGCGTCACGTCGCAGTTGTCGGGGAGGCCTCCTCTAGCCCCTCGCAGGGCCGGCGACAAACGCCGGTCCGACGAACGACTGCCGATCAGGCGCGCACGCCGCTCAGGTCGGCGGAGCCGAAGGCGCCTAGCTGGACCTTGCCGGTCATCGCATCGCCCGTGACGGTGGCGGCGAACTGCAGCTCCATGGGCATCGGCTGGGTGATCTTGGCGTTCCAGGTCAGGTTGTCGCCGTCGATCTTACCGGCGATGTCCTGCTTTCCCATCGGGCCGTCGACGACGCCGGTGAAGCTGTCGCCCGCAGTCGTGATGGTCGCGTCGAGCTGCTGGGCTCCCATGGGCGTGTTGATGGTGATCTTCCAGGCGCCATCTGCCGACATTGCGTATTCTCCGCTAGGGTGCCGGACACTAATCCTGGCCGTCCCGCGGGTGCAAGCGACGCCTATTCGGCGGCCTGCAGGGCCGCGGCGCTTTCCGCATCGATCTGCGCGGCGCGCGCCTCGACGAGTTGGACGATGTGGTCGACCATCGCCGTGTTGTCCAACTTGTGATCGGCTTTGCCGGCCAGATAGACCATGCCCGCGCCCTTGCCGCCGCCGGTGAAGCCCACGTCGGTCAGCAGAGCCTCGCCCGGGCCGTTCACCACGCAGCCCATGATCGACAGGCTCATCGGCGTCGAGACGTGCGCCAGGCGTTCCTCGAGCGCGGTCACCGTGGCGATCACGTCGAAGCCCTGCCGGGCGCACGACGGGCAGGCGATGATGTTCACGCCACGGTGGCGCAGGCCCAGCGACTTCAGGATGTCGAATCCGACCTTGACCTCTTCCACCGGGTCGGCGGCCAGCGACACGCGGATGGTGTCGCCGATGCCGGCCCACAGCAGCGAGCCCAGGCCGATCGAGGACTTCACCGTGCCGGAGCGCGCAGCGCCCGCCTCGGTGACGCCCAGGTGCAGCGGGCAGTCGAGTTGCTCGGACAGCATCTGGTAGGCGGCGACCATCATGAAGGCGTCCGACGCCTTCACGCTGATCTTGTACTCGTGGAAGTCGTGGTCCTGCAGGATCCGCGCATGGCTCATGGCGCTGTCGACCATCGCCTGCGGGCAGGGTTCGCCGTAGCGCTCCAGCAGCTCACGCTCCAGCGAGCCGGCGTTGACCCCGATGCGGATCGAGCAGCCGTGATCGCGGGCCGCCTGGATCACTTCGCGCACCCGATCGGCCGAGCCGATGTTGCCGGGATTGATCCGCAGGCAGGCCGCGCCCGCCTGAGCCGCCTCGATGGCGCGGCGGTAGTGGAAGTGGATGTCGGCGACGATCGGGACCTTGGCCGCCTTGACGATCGTCGAAAGCGCCGCGGTCGAGGCTTCGTCCGGGCAGGACACCCGCACGATGTCGCAGCCGGCCTCTTCGAGTTGGCGCACCTGATCAATGGTCGCCGCAGCGTCCGCCGTCAGGGTGTTGGTCATCGACTGGACGGTGATCGGCGCGTCGCCGCCGACCTCGACCGAGCCGACGCGGATCTTGCGCGTGGGCCGGCGCTGGATCGCCCGCCACGGGCGAAGATGGGTGGCGTCCTTGAGGGTCATGTGCGCCGCAACTTAAGCCGTCAGGGGTCGAAAGCCAATATCAGCGGCCTGCGACGAACCCGTGACGGCCTAAGCCAGGACCTATTGGGCGAACTTGCCGATCGGTGTCTGGGCGGCCGGCAGCAGGCCCTTGGTCTGGCCGCCGACGAACACTTGGAAGGCTTCCGGCTCGGAGACGTCGACCGTCAGGCCAGCCAGCGCCGGGGCCCGATAGGACTCGCCTGCCGCGAGCTGGCGGGCGAAGTACACGGTGCCGTCGGCGCCGCGCACGATGATCGAGGCTGGCTTGCGGGCCTGCAGCACCACGGGCGAGGTCTCGGCCGGACCGCCGTAGACGGCGCCCTGGGCGGTGAACGTGGCGGGGAGGGACTCCGTCGGGACCGCTTCGACCTTGGGAGCGGCCGCCGCGGCGGCCTTCTGGGCTTTCAGCGCCGCCTCGGCGGAATCGGCCGAGCCGTCGCCGGCTGCGGTCGCAGCTTCCAGCCCGGGTGTCTCGTAGAGCGGCGGCGTGGTGGATTCGATCGGCGGCGGCAGGGGCGCGCCCAGCGCCACGGCCGCGCTCTGCGGCGTGCTGGGCGCGGTCTTGGCCTGCGCCGTCGCCGCCACGGTAACGGTGGCGGGCGCCGTTGGTTCGATCATCAACCGCTGCACGACATTCCAGAGCACGATCGCCGCGACGATCAACGCCAGGGCCACCGCACCCAGCATCAGGCGCGGGTCACGGCCCTCCTGGACGCCGAGCGGCTCGCGCAGCGCCTGGTCGGGCGCGGGCTCTTCGGTGCGGAAGCGTTCCACCGCCGCCTCGCCGTCCAGCCCGAGCGCCCGGGCGTAGGCGCGGATGTAGCCGATGGTGAACGGCCGCGAGGGCAGGGCCTCGAGCCTGCCCTCCTCGATCGCGGCCAGATAGGCGCGCCGGATGCGGGTGTCCTCGGCCACGGATTCCAAGGACAGATGTTGGTGTTCGCGCACAGCCTTCAGCGCACTGCCGATGTTCGGGCCGTCGCTGAGAGTCGGTGTCAAGGTTGCACCAGAACTCGCCGAGCGGTCTCCGTCATGGACATAGTCAATTTCTGCGATATGACCGGTATCGAGCGGCATGATTACTCACCGTCTTCGTTAACGCACAAGGGTGGTTGCACGAGACGACGCCCCGACCCGTCGACGACGAGCCCACCAATACTGTATTGTGGATAACACTCTAGCATGCGGATTTCAATGCGCTATTCGGTCACGGGCGATCCGCGGGGCGCTAGATCGCCAAGTACAGTTTGCGCGCTAAGGTTTCTATTTCGTTTCTAACTGAGCCCGCCGATGTTTTCAGCAGACTTGATACTCCGCGTCGGGCAGCTTCGCGGTCGCAGGACAGCACCATCTGCTTCACCGGACCGACGCCCGCAGGCGGCATCGACAGTCGTTCGAAGCCCAGCGCGACTAGGGCGAAAGCCTCCAGGGGCCGGCCCGCCATCTCCCCGCAGACCGATACCGGCGTACCGGTTTCGGCGCACGCCACCTGAATCGCCTCCAGCGCGCGCAGCGCCGGCGGCGACAACGGATCGTATCGGTCGGCCACCCGCGGATTGCCGCGGTCGGCGGCGAATATGTACTGCATCAGGTCGTTGGTCCCGACCGACACGAAGTCGGTCATCGGGAGCAAGGCGTCGAGGTGCCACACCAGCGACGGCGCCTCGATCATCGCGCCCACGTCCAGGCGTTCCGGCGCGGAGCGGCCGCGACGCTGAGCCCAAGCCACCTCAGTTTCGACCAGCGCGCGCGCCGCGCGGAACTCGTCGACGCTGGTGACCAGTGGGAACATGATGCGCAGCGGCCGGCCCTTGGCGGCGGCGATCAGCGCCCGAAGTTGCAGGCGTAGCAGGGCAGGGCGGTCCAGCCCCATGCGGATCGCCCGCCAGCCCAGCGCCGGGTTGTCCTCGCGCTCGGCTTCCAGGTAGGGCAGCACCTTGTCGCCGCCCAGGTCCAAGGTGCGGAAGGTCACCGGCATGCCGTCGGCGGCGTCGAGCACGCGGCTGTACAGCGCGGTCTGTGCGTCCAGCCGCGGCAGCTCCTCGGCGACCATGAACTGGAACTCGGTGCGGAACAGGCCGATGCCCTCGGCGCCGGTCTCGCGCAGGATGTCCAGGTCGACGTCCAGGCCCGCATTCATCAGAAGGGTGATCTTGGCCCCGTCGCGGGTGAAGGCCGGGGTGTCGCGCAGACGGGCGAACGCCGCCTGCCGTTGGGCGCGAACTTCGATGCGGGTGCGGATCGCGGCGACGACGTCGGGGCGCGGGCGCAGATAGGCCTCGCCGGATTCCGCGTCGACGATCACCGGATCGCCCTCGCTCACCCGGTCGCGCAGGCCGGGCAGGCGGCCCACGGAGGGAATGTCCAGAGCGCGCGCGACGATCGCCGCGTGGCTGGCGGCCGAGCCTTCCTCAAGCAGCAGCCCGCGTAGCTTGGTGCGGTCGTATTCAAGCAGGTCCGCGGGGCCCAGGTTCCGGGCGATCAGGATGGCGTTCTCGGGCAGGTCGCGGGCCACGTGGCCGGCTCCCGAAAGGTGGCGCAGCAACCGGTCGTTGAGGTCTTCGAGGTCGTGCAACCGTTCGCGCAGATAGGGATCGCGCGCCTGGCCCAGCCGCGCGCGGTGTTCGGAGCGCACCCGTTCGACCGCGGCCTCGGCGGTCAGGCCGTTGCGCACCGCGTCCAGCAGGCTGCGGTTCCAGCCGCGGTCGTGGGCGAACATCCGGTAGGTGTCGAGCACCTCATACGAGGCTTCCACCAGCCCGTGCTGGCCCTCGATCATCACGTCGACCTGGGCCTGCAGCGCCGCGATCGCCTTGGTCAGGCGCTCTTCCTCGGCGACCACGTCGTCGGCCAGCAGTTGCGACGGCGTCACCGGCTGTTCGTGCAACACGGCCACGCCATAGGCGACCCCGTCGGAGAACTTGGCGCCCTTCAGCCGCTCGGGCCGGTGCGGGGCGAGCTCGACGCCCTTCAGCGCGTCCTCGGCCACCAGCTCGCCGCCGGCGACCATCTCGGCCAACACCATGGCGATGATCTGCAGGTCTTCGACCTCGTCGTCGGTGTAGACCCGCTCGGTACGGTTCTGGACGACCAGCACGCCGATCGCGCGCCCGCCGCGCAGCAGCGGCACGCCGAGGAACGCATGGTAAGGATCTTCGCCGGTTTCCGGCCGGTACGAGAAGGCCGGATGGTTCGGCGCGTCGGCCAGGTTCAGCGGCCGGCCCTGGCGCATGATCTCGCCCACCAGGCCCTCGCCAAGCTTCAGCCGGGTGACGTGAACGGCGCTGACGTCGAGGCCCTCGGTCGCGAACAGCTCCAGCTCGCCGGACGCGCGGCGCATGTACAGCGAGCACACCTCGGCGACCATCGAGCCGGCGATGACCCGCACCACCATGTCGAGACGCGTCTGCGCCGGACCGCCGCCGGCCAGGGCCTCGCGGATCTGGCGCAACAGGCTTCGCTGGCCGCGAACGGCGATGCTTGGAATTGCCATGACCGCCCTCCCTGTTCTCCTTCTAAGCCCTAGCAGCTTAAAGGAATCCCGCAGACCCAATATGACGACGAACCGCCTGGTTCGTCAGCTTCGCCTTGGATGATTCGCTCGCCCACCCGAACATCGGCGCATCAATGCGCTGCGCCGGGCGGAAGTGAGGCGCTTAAAGGCGAAATCTGGGGATGCGCTCCGAAGTTCCCGCCGCTCAGGCCCGCGCCATGGCCGCCGCCAGCGCCGGGATCGTCGCGAACACCGCGAGCTGGATTGTCACCAGCCGGCGCATGCGGGCGATCTCGGCTGGCGCCGGCAGATCGGCCTCGTCGCGCTTCAGCCGCCCGCGCCAGCGCGTGAAGGTCACGGTTGGCGCAATCGACAGCAGGCCCACGACCACGAACGCCGCCATCTTCGCCCAGAACCAGTGATTGTGGGTGTAGTACTCGACACCCTTGATCCCGAGGAAGACCCGCGCGACGCCGACCGCGATAACCAACCCCGCCAGCGCGCCATAGTGGGCGTCGATCCTTGCCAGGCGTCGCACTTCGCCACCGTTCAGCACAGGGCGCAGCATCATCAGTTCGGCCACGAGGACGCCCAGCAGACTGAACACCAGCAAGTGGTGGCCGATGGCGAGCAGGAGGTCGGTCATGGCGCCATTTTCCGTCCAGGAGGACCAAGCCTAAGAGCGCCGCGCGGTCGTGGTCAACGCGCGGGCGTCAGCGGCGGATCGAATCGCCCGCCTCGGTGTTTCCCGTCCCTGAAACGCCATTGAGAGACCACCGATGACCCAACTCAGCCTGCCTGACATCTCCAAGAAGATGAAGGACATCGACTTCGTGATGTTCACCACCCGCACCCAGGGCGGCGAGCTCGCGGCGCGCCCGATGAGCAACAATGGCGACGTCGAATATGACGGCGACTCCTGGTTCTTCGCCCTGGACGACGCCCGCGTCGTCTCCGACATCCGCCAGGACGCCAAGGTCGGCCTGTCGATGCAGGGGAACAAGGGCCTGCTCGGCAAGCCGCCGCTGTTCCTGTCCATCGAAGGCCAGGCCGAACTGATCCGCGAGAAGACCGCGTTTGAAGAGCACTGGACGCACGACATGGACCGCTGGGCCAAGCAAGGCGCCGACACCCCCGGCCTGGTGCTGATCAAGGTGCACGCCACCCGCGTCCACTACTGGGACGGCGAGGACGAGGGCGAGATCGTCGTCTGATCGCGTCGATTGACGAGGGGCGGGGTCCGCGCGAGCGTCCCCGCAATGCCGCCGGCTCTCCGCCCGTTCGTCACCCGCGCAGCGCTCGCCGCCGACCTCGCGCGGCTGGGCGTGTGCGCCGGCGACACGGTGATGGTCCATGCCGCCATGCGACGCGTCGGGCGACTGTTGAACGGGCCCGACGCCCTGATCGGCGCACTCGCCGATACTGTCGGACCGGCCGGGACGATCCTCGCCTACGCCGACTGGGACGCACTCTATGAGGAACTTCTGGACGCTGAGGGCCGCGTTCCGCCTGAGTGGCGCGGTCACGTTCCGCCCTACGATCCCGCCGCCTCGCGCGCCGCCCGCGACAATGGCGTGCTCGCCGAATTCGTCCGCACGACGCCTGGCGCGTTGCGCAGCGACAATCCCGGGGCCTCAATGGTGGCGCTGGGTGCGCGCGCGGGCTGGTACACCGCCGATCACCCGCTCGACTACGGCTACGGCGAGGGCTCGCCGCTGGCCAAGCTGGTCGAGGCGAACGGCAAGGTGCTGATGGTCGGCGCGCCGTTCGACACCCTGACCCTGCTGCACCATGCGGAACACCTGGCGCGCATCCCGAACAAGCGCATCCGCCGCTACGAGGTCCCGTTCGCTGCGTCGTGGGGCGTCAAATGGCGGATGGTGGAGGAATTCGACACCTCCGACCCTGTCGTCCCAGGCCTCACCGACAACTATTTCGCGGACGTGGTGCGCGACTTCCTGGCCAGCGGCCGGGGCGTGCAGGGGCTGGTTGGCGAAGCGCCGTCGCTGCTGGTCGACGCCGCCGCCATCTGCGCCTTCGCCGTGGTCTGGCTGGAGCGCGAGGCCGGCGGGTGAGCGGCCTCTAAAGCTGTTCCAGCTCGTAGGCCGCGTGCAGGGCGCGTACGGCGAGTTCGGTGTAGGCGGCGTCGATCAGCACGCTGATCTTGATCTCGCTGGTGGAGATCACCTGGATGTTCACGCCCTTTTCGGCCAGCGCGCCGAACATGGTCTTGGCGACGCCGGTGTGGCTGCGCATGCCGACGCCGATCACCGAGACCTTGGCGACGTCCTCGTTGACCTGCACCTCCTCGAAGCCGATCTGGGCCTGGGCGGCGCGCACGATCTCCACCGCGCGCTGGGCGTCGCGCTTGCCGACGGTGAACTCCATGTTGGCCGTGTCCCGCGTGCGGGCATGGCTCTGGACGATCATGTCGACGTTGACGTTGGCGTCCGCTAGCCGGCCGAAGATCTCCGAGGAGACGCCGGGATGGTCGGGCAGCCCGAACAGGCTGATCTTGGCCTCGTCGCGGCTGTAGGCCACGCCGCTCACGATGCGCTTTTCCATGATTTCTTCCTCGTCGCAGACGATGGTGCCTTGGCCGGGCGCTTCGCCCGGCTCCACGAAGCTCGACAGCACGCGCACCGGCACGCCCTGGGCCATGGCCAGTTCGACCGAGCGGGTCTGCAGCACCTTGGCCCCGAGCGAGGCCATCTCCAGCATCTCCTCGTAGGAGATCTTGTTCAGCTTGCGGGCCTTGGCCTCGATGCGCGGGTCGGTGGTGTAGACCCCGTCCACATCGGTGTAGATGTCGCAGCGCACGGCCTTGAGCGCGGCTGCGATCGCCACGGCGCTGGTGTCCGATCCGCCGCGCCCGAGCGTGGCGATGCGGCCCGCGCGGGTGACGCCCTGGAAGCCCGCGATCACCGCAACCTCGCCGGCGTCGAGCGCCGCGCCCAGCTTCTCGGGCGGGATGTCGTCGATGCGCGCACGGCCGTGGGCGTCGTCGGCGATGATCGGAATCTGCCAGCCCAGCCAGGATTTGGCGTCCAGGCCCATGTTGCGCAGGGTCATGGCCAGGAGGCCGGCAGTCACCTGCTCGCCGGAGGCCACCACCGTATCGTATTCGTCGTCGGAGGGTGCGAGGCCCGCCGCCGCCGGCCCCGCGCCGTCGGTCCAGGCGACCAGTTCGTTGGTCTTGCCCGACATCGCCGAGACCACCACGGCGACGCGATGGCCGGCCGCGACCTCGGCGGCGACCAGCCGGCCGACGCGCCGGATGCGGTCCAGGTCGGCCACCGAAGTGCCGCCGAATTTCATCACCAGCCGGGACACGCCTTGCACCCACCCCCGTTTTGAGAAGGCGCCTTCTAGCCACACCCGGCCGCCGGGGCAACCTGGGCCGTCCTGCCGCGCGAGGCGGCTTCGCGCGGCCGGCGATGGACGATAAGAGGAAAGACATGACTCCAACCGCCTCCAGCATCGATCCCGCCGAGGTCGAACGCTTCTCGCGCATCGCCGCCGAATGGTGGGATCCGCACGGCAAATTTGCACCGCTGCATCGCTTCAACCCCGTCAGGCTGGGCTTCATCCGGGACCAGGCCTTGTCGCGCTTCAGCCGCGACGCCGCGTCCCGTACACCGTTCGAGGGGCTGACCCTGCTCGACATCGGTTGCGGCGGCGGACTGCTTTCGGAACCGATGCGCAGGCTGGGCTTCACAGTGACCGGCGTCGACGCCTCGGAGCGCAACATCGCCACCGCCTCGACCCACGCCGCCCAGCAGGGGCTGGAGATCGACTATCGCGCCTCCACCGCCGAGCAACTGCTGGCCGATCGCCAGGGCCCGTTCGACGTGGTGCTGAATATGGAGGTGATCGAGCACGTCGCCGATCCGGGCGCCTACCTGCGCGACTGCGCGGCGCTGGTGGCGCCGGGCGGACTGATGATCGTCGCCACCCTCAACCGCACGCTGAAGGCCTTCGCCCTGGCCAAGGTCGGGGCCGAATACGTGTTGCGCTGGTTGCCGGCGGGCACCCACGACTGGCGCAAGTTCCTCAAGCCCGACGAGATCCGTGGTTTCCTCGCCGGCCAGTCGGTCGGCGTTGAGGGCCCGTTCGGCGTCGCCTACGACCCTTTGAGCGGCCGCTGGACCCGTTCCTCCGACGTCGACGTCAACTACATGATGACGGTGACGCGCGACGCGGCCTAAGAAGGGCGCCGGGTGCGGACGAGCGCGACCGGCGCTGGAGAGTAGAGATGGCTTCGCTTCGCGTGCTTGGGCATGCCTTCCGGGCCTGGCGCCGCAATCTGCGCTGGGCCAAGCACGAACCGGAGACGCCCTACCTGGCCGACCTGCTGTCGGGTTCTCCCGTATGTCTGCACATCGGCGCCAGCGACGGCCGCCACTCCTATGTGATGACCAAGGTCGCGCCCAAGGCCCGGATCTACGCTTTCGAGCCGTCGGAGTTCACCTTCCAGGTGCTGCAGACCTGCATGGCCTGGCATGGCATCTCCGACCGGGTGACGACGGTCCACGCCGCGGTCTCCGACGCCCCGGGTGAACTGTTCCTGGTCACGCCCAAGAAGACCTCGGGCCGCATGGGCCGCGCCTACGCCTTCGTCACCGACGAGCCGCCGCCCGCCGACGGCCCGCTGCGCCCGGACCTGCAGGATCGCGGATCTGAAGTTCAGGCCACGCCGGTGGTCACCCTCGACGAATATTGTGAGAGCCACGGCGTCACCCGCGTCGACTTCATCCGCATGGATATCGAGGGCGCGGAGCAGAAGGCGCTGGCCGGCGCCCATGCGCTGCTCGACCGCGACCGCCCCCACGTGCTGATCGAGATCCACCCGCGCATGCTGGAGAGCCGCTTCGGCGGCTCGGCGGAGGCGGTGGTCGAGCTGTTCCGTTCGCGCGGCTACCGGATGTTTGCGCTGAACGGCGACCGGCTGGAGGAGCGCACCACGGTGGTCCCGGATCTCCCGTGGAAGGACTACTTCTTCATCCACCCGTCCCGCGCGCCCCGCCTTCCCGACGGCGTCTTCAAGGCACGCATGGCTGCCTGAGGGGGGTCAACCCGCCGCCAGCGGGAACGCCCCCGTCGCCAAGCAGGCCGCGCCGAATACCGCGCAGGCCCCCAGCGACCACTTCAGCGCGATCCGCGTCAACTCGCCGAACTCGATGCCGGCCAGGCCCACCAGCAGGTAGGTGGAAGGCACCAGCGGGCTCAGCAGGTGCACCTGCTGACCGACCAGCGACGCGCGGCCAATCTCCGCTGTCGACAGCCCATAGTGCGAGGCCGTCTCGGCCAGGATCGGCAGCACGCCGAAATAGAACGCGTCGTTGCTGATGAAATAGGTGAACGGCGCGCTGAGCACGGCGGTGATCGGCGCCATGTACGGGCCCAGCGCCGGCGGGATCACCCCGGTGACGGTAGCCGACATCGCATCGACCATCTTCGTGCCGGTGAGGATGCCGGTGAACACGCCGGCGGCGAACACCATGCCGCCGACCGCCAGCGCATTTGCGGCATGGGTGGCGATCCGCTCGCGCTGGTCGTCCAGCCGCGGATAGTTCACCGCCATGGCGATGGCGAAGGCGACCATGAACAGGACGGGCAGGGGCGCGATCGCGGTGATCAGCGCGGCCATAACGGCCGTCGTCAGCGCCAGGTTAAACCACAGCAGCCGGGGCCTGCGCGCCCGAAGGTCGGTGGCGGCGTCCTGGGCGATCACCTCCTCGCCGCTGGCGTCCTCGTCGACCGCCTCTTCGGGCAGGGTCGCGAGGCGCCGGCGTTCCTGAAGGCCCATCCGCCAGGCGACGAACAACACCCAGGCGGCGGTCGCGATCATCGCCGGGATCAGCGGGACGAAAGCCTCCGAAGCGTCCAGCTTCAGCGCGCTCATCACCCGCGCGGTGGGTCCGCCCCAGGGCAGGATGTTCATCACCATCCCGGCCATGACGATGACGCACGCCATTTTGCGCACATCCATCTGCATGTGGCGGTAGAGTGGGATCATCGCCGCGGTGGTGATCATGTAGGTCGTCGACCCGTCGCCATCGAGCGAGACGATCATCGCCAGCGCCGCGGTCCCCACGAGGATGCGCACCGGGTCGCCCCGGACCAGAGCAGTGATCGCCTTGATCAGCGGGTCGAACAGGCCGGCGTCGATCATGACGCCGAAATAGAGGATCGCGAACACCAGCATGACGCCGGTGGGTGCGAGATCTTTCACCCCGGCCAGCATCATTGGACCGAGATCGCCGCCGAAGCCTGCCAGCAGACCGAAGGCGACGGGGACGAGGATGAGCGCGATCATCGCCGACAGGCGCCTGGTCATGATCAGCGTCATGAACGTCGCGACCATCGCGAACGCCGCTATCGAAAGCATCCCGTCCCCCAACGCCTGGGCGCGGGTCGTCCGCACCGCTCGTCAGACTACACGGTCGCCGCCGTCCGCGCGTACCGGCTTCGTCCAGCGGTCAACTCGACACGGTCCGTAAGATAAGTGATGTTATGGCCAACGCCGGCGTGGACCGGGATCGCGGCGCTTGTCCGCCTACAAGCACAGGGACCAGGAACATGGCGCTCATCAATGACATGCGGCTGCCGTTGACGCTGGACGAGGTCACGCCGGAGTGGCTGACGCAGGCGTTGTCCACGCGCTTTCCGGGCGTTGCGATCAAGGGCCTGGTCCGTGACGCCGAACGCGCCGGCACTTCAACGTCGGCCCGCTTCACCCTGGACTACGAAAGCCGCGGGGAGGCCGGCGACGCGCCGGACGCGGTCTATGTGAAGGGCGGCTTCGACGACGTCATGCGCCGCCGCGTGTGGGCGGCGCTGATCCAGGAGGCGCGCTTCTACGCCGAGCTGGCGGGCGAGCTCCCGATCAACATCCCCGTCGCCTATTTCTCCGGCGTCGACGAGCGCGAGAAGCAGGGCGTCGTCATCCTCGAGGACATGACTGCGCGGGGCGTGCGGTTCGGTCATATCACCGACGATGTGACGCCCGACGTCATCGCCGGCTTCGTCGAAGGCCAGGCGAAACTGCATGCGCAATATTGGGGCGACAAGCGACTGGAGGCCTATCGCGACTGGGCCGAGCCCGCGCGCGCCTTCCAGCGCTACATGTACCGGGAGAAGAACTGGGTCGCGGTGCACGAGCGCTTCTACGGCGATATGATCCGCGACATCCTACCATCGCGAGAGTTCGCCCTGGCGGCCCAGGACCGCGTGTGGGCGATCAACGACGCCAGGACGCCTGTCCTGCTGCACGGCGACTGCCACATCGGCAATCTGTACTTCGAGGCGGACGGCGCGCCCGGCTTCATGGACTGGCAATGCCCGTTCCCGAGCGCGCCGGGCCACGATCACGCCGAGCTGTTCCTGTCCGCGCTCAGCGTCGAGGACCGGCGTGCGAGCGAACAGGAGCTGATCCGGCACTATCGCGAAGTGCTGGTGGCCAGCGGTGTGAAGGACGCGCCGAGTTTCGACGACCTGTTCCTGTCGTATCGCCAGAACATCATGCACATGATGGGCTTCGCGGTGTTCAATCCCTACGACATGCAGACCGAGCAGGTGGTCAACGCCGCCGCCGTCCGCGTGCTGCAGGCCGCCGCCGACCTCGACATGCTGGGCGCCATCGGCAAGGTCGAAGTGACCTGAGGCCACCGCCTTCCGTGGGCGCGCTGGCGCGGACGCGGACGCGGCGGTAGTTTGCGAAAAAAGACACCATAACCCGGGAGGAACGGTGCACGCTCTGATGATGGACCGGCCGCTGACGCTGCCGTCGATCCTGGAATACGCCGCGCAGTACCACGGCGAACGCGAGATCGTGACCCGCACGCTGGAGGGGCCGATCCACCGTTACGGCTACGCCGACGCGCTCGCCCGCGCCAAACGCATGGCCAACGCGCTGACCGCCATGGGGGTGGGGCCCGGCGACCGCGTGGCGACGCTGGCCTGGAGCACCTACCGGCACTTCGAGCTCTACTACGCGGTGTCAGGCATCGGCGCGATCCTGCACACGATCAATCCGCGACTCTTCCCCGACCAGGTCGCCTGGATCGCCAACCACGCCGAAGACTCGGTGCTGCTCTACGACCCAGGCTTCGAGGACCTGTCCGACCTGCTTGCCGCCAAGGTCCCGTCGCTGAAGACCCGCGTGGTGATGTGCGACGCCGCCAATCGCCCCGCCGGCACGCCGGCCGACGT
Organism: Phenylobacterium sp.; assembly: GCF_030697305.1. GTDB lineage: Bacteria > Pseudomonadota > Alphaproteobacteria > Caulobacterales > Caulobacteraceae > Phenylobacterium. The sequence continues at coordinate 24,645 of NZ_JAUYQL010000047.1, forward strand.
GCTGAATTACGAAGACCTGATCGACGCCAATTCGCCTGAGTTCATCTGGCCGGATATCGACGAACGGATGGCCTCGGCGCTCTGCTACACCTCAGGCACCACGGGAAATCCGAAGGGCGTGCTCTACGGGCACCGCTCGACCGTGCTGCACTCGCTGGCCGTGCGCGCGCCGGACATCTACGACGTCGCCCAGCGCGACGTGATCCTGCCCTGCGCCCAGCTCTACCACGCCAACGCCTGGTGCATCCCGTATGTCGGGCCGATGGCGGGGGCGAAGATCGTCTTCCCAGGACGCTTTCTGGACGGACCCAGCGTCTGCGAGCTGGCGATCGCCGAGAAGGTGACCTTCATCCTGGGCGTGCCGATTATCTTCCAGGGCATGTTGGATCACCTGGACGCCACCGGACAAGAGATCACCACCCTGCGCACCCTGATCGTCGGCGGCTCGGCCCCGACCCCGGCGCTGATCCGCAGGGTGGAGTCCAAGCTGAACGTCAGCATCCGCCAGGGCTGGGGCATGACCGAGATGAGCCCCAACGGCGTCATGAACACGCCGCTGCACAGCCATGCCGATATGGCCGCCGACGATGTGATCGCGCGCAAGCAGAAGGCCGGCCGCGCCCAGTGGGGCGTCGACCTGCGCATTGTCGACGACGAGGACAACGAACTGCCCCGAGATGGCGTCACGCCAGGACGCCTGCAGGTGAAGGGGCCGTGGATCGCATCGTCCTACTTCAAGGGCGACGGGCCAGCGGCGTTCACCGCCGACGGCTGGTTCGACACTGGGGACGTGGGCGCGTTGGACCCGGAAGGCTATCTGCGGCTTACCGATCGGGCCAAGGACGTCATCAAATCCGGCGGTGAATGGATCTCGTCTCTGGATCTTGAAAACGCCTGTTCCACGCACCCCGCCGTCGCGCTGTCGGCGGCGATCGGCGTCTATCACCCCAAGTGGGACGAGCGGCCGCTGTTGCTGGTGATGCTGAAGCCCGGCGCGGCTGCGACGCCCGACGAGATCAAGGACCACGTGGCCGCCCAGGTCGCCAAGTGGTGGATCCCTGACGAGGTGCGCATCGTCGAGACCCTGCCCATCGGCCCGACCGGCAAGGTGATGAAGCGCGAACTGCGCGACCAGATCGGCGCGGAGACGCCGCTGAAAGTCACCCAGGGCTGACGCGAACTCCGGCGGCGCTTCGCGCGTTAGACCATCGTAGCGGGCCTCTGGCGTCCGCCGGAGGCCAGACCGTGGGGCGCAGACGTCCGAAAGGGTTGCTGGAGGTGGGCTGGGCCTGCCTGGAGAGCGCTGCGCTGGGCCGCAAGGAACACGCATCCACCTCGGCCGACTATCCGGACAGCATCGTGCGTCGAACCAGCTTCATCGCCGGCGGCGGCTACGGGTGGAAGATCTCCGCGATCACCACGCCGCGAACCACGCCCGCGCCGTGGCGGATCGTGGTGATCACCGGGTCGCCGTCCTGGTCGGAATACTGGGCGCCGGTCCTCGCCGCCTTGCCGCAGGATCGGGAGATGATCGTCGTCGACCGGCCGGGTTTCGCCAATTCCGAGCCGCTGGATCATGTGCCCGACATCCATGTCCAGGCGCGCGCCCTCGCGCCCCTTCTGCAGGTGCGTCCGGGTCAGCGGACCATCCTGGTCGGCCAGTCCTACGGGGCCGCCATCGCCACCCTGATGGCCGCGGCCCAGCCCAATCGAGTGGCGAGCCTGGTGCTGCTCTCGGGTTACTTCGGCGAGGCGGGCCCGACCGCGCGCTGGCTGCTGGACATGGGCGGCCGCGCGCTCAAGCTGATCCCGCGCGACCTGCGTAACGCTGTGCTCGAAGTCACCGGACAGCCCGCGCAACTGGATGCTGTGCGCGCGGCGCTGCGCCGGCTGCGCATCCCGATCCATGTGGTGCATGGCGACAAGGACGATTTCGCGCCGATCGAAATCGCCGAGCGGCTGGTCGCCGAAACTCGCGCGCGGCGTCCTGCGCGGGTCGAGCGTGTGGCTGGGGGCGACCACTTCATCAACGACGGCCCCGTCGATCGCTTCCTCTCGACGCTGGAGGCTTGCATCCCGGCGCGCCCGCAGATGTCCTGGCGTTGGCCCGCGTTGCGCGGTCTGCGCCTGCCCTGGTCGCGCGCGGTTCGGGCCGATGGCCTCGCCCAGGCCTGACGAAGCCCTCTGGCTGGATGCGCGGAAGGGCGATAAGCCGGGCGCACAGAATCCCGGGAAGGACACGCTCGATGAAAGCCGCTGTGTTACGCGAAGTGGGCAAGCCGCTGCAGATCGAGGACGTGCAGATCTCCAAGCCCGGCCCACGCGAAGTGCTGATCCGCACCGCGGCGGCGGGCGTCTGCCACTCCGACCTGCACTACATCGAGGGTTCCTATCCGGTGGCGCTGCCCACGGTCCTGGGTCACGAGAGCGCCGGAGTCGTCGAGGCGGTGGGCTCCGATGTGCGCACGGTGAAGCCGGGCGACCATGTGATCACCTGCCTGTCGGCCTATTGCGGCCACTGCGAATACTGCCTGACCGGGCGCCTGAGCCTCTGCGTCTCGCCGGAGATGCAGCGTGGAGAGGAAGACGAACCGCGGCTAACCCAGGGCGCGACGGCGATGCCGCAGTACCTGAACCTCTCGTCCTTCGCCGAGCAGATGCTGATCCACGAACACGCCTGTGTGTCGATCCGCAAGGACATGCCGCTGGACCGGGCGGCTTTGATCGGCTGTGCGGTGACCACCGGCGTCGGTGCAGTGATCCACACCGCCGGCGTGCGGCCGGGCGAGACCGTGGCGGTGATCGGCTGCGGCGGCATCGGCCTTTCGGCGATCAACGGGGCTGCGATCGCCGGCGCCGGGCGGATCATCGCCATCGACCGGGTGCGCGGTAAGGAGAATTTCGCCCGCGCCTTCGGGGCCACCGACTTCGTCTGCGCCGAGGACGGTGACTTCGGCCGCACGGTGCTGGAGATGACCAAGGGCGGCGTCCACCACGCCTTCGAGGCGATCGGCCTCACCGCGACGGTCGAGCAGGCTTTCCGCATCCTGCGCCGCGGCGGCACGGCGACCATCCTCGGCATGATCCCGGTTGGCCAGAAGATCAGCCTCTCGGGCGCGGCCTTCCTCGGCGAGAAGAAGCTGCAGGGCTCGCTGATGGGGTCGAACCGCTTCCCCGTCGACATGCCGCGGCTGGTCGACTTCTACATGGCCGGCAAGCTGAAGCTTGACGACATGATCTCCAACCGCATCCGCCTCGACCAGGTGAACGAGGCGTTCGACGAGATGAAGCGCGGGGAGCTGGCCCGCTCGGTCATCGTCTTCGACAGCTGAGTTCAGGCCATCAGCGCGGCGCGGACCTTGGGGTCCGGGTCGCGCACGATGCGGCTCTCGACATTGAACACCGCGGTCGCGCGCCGCACCGGGTCATAGCGCGGCCACGGCAGCTTCGGCGTCGAGGGATCGCCGTTGCGGGCGAAGGCGGCCCAGGCGGCGCTCATCTGGTCGGCGAGGATCTGCGGCTCGGGGCCTGGGCCTACGAACACCCGCGCCGTCTCGATGTTGTCGAACGCCAGCGGGATGTCGAGCGTGTGCGGCGTCTTGAACACGCCGTCGGCGATCGGCGTCTCCCAGTCCAGACGGTACATGAACACCGGCGCGGCCTGGGCGGCCTTGCGGTCGGCCTCGCGATAGCTGTCGGCGACCATCGCCGTCTCGCTCATCAACGCGGCCAGCAGATAGGTCGGCGAATAGCCCGGCCGCGCCTCGCGCAGCGCCGCCAGCAGGGCTGGCGCACGCGCGCCGGCGATCTGATCAGCGCGCTCGACGAGCTGCGCCTCGGTTAGCGTCCCGAACCACGGGGACGAGGCGAGGAACAGTGTCATCTCGTCCTTGTTGGTGCCGATCACCAGGGGGATGTCGGCAGACTGGGCCGGCGCGTCCGGGTCGAACGGGTTGCGCGGCAGCACAACCCCGTCCAGCACCGGGCCGAACGACAGCGATCCCGGCGTGCGCGCCTGCACCGCATAGCAGGCGGTGATGATCTGGGCGGCCGGCAAGGCGTTCAGGGCGGCGGTGTCTCCCTTGGCCACCCTCAGTTCGGTCAGCACGAGGGCGGCGGACTCCGCGGCCTTGTCGGCGGGAATGGCGCGCAGGCCCGCGCCGCTTTGGACCATCGCCTTGTGGAACAGGCCCTTGGCGGCCGGTATGGCCATCAACGCCGAGACCTTGCCGCCGCCGCCGGACTCTCCGAACAGGGTGACGTTGCTCGGATCGCCACCGAACGCCTCGATGTTGGCGCGAACCCATTCCAGGGCGGAGACGATATCGAGCAGTCCGACGCTGGCCGATTTGGCGTAGGTCTCGCCCATGGCCGAGGCGAGGTTCAGGTACCCGAACGCGTTCAGGCGGTGGTTCAGCGTCACCACCACGACGTCGTGGCGGCGCGCGAGGTTGGTCCCGTCGTAGGACGGCCAGCTTCCTGAGCCATAGACATGGCCGCCACCGTGCAGCCAGACCATCACCGGCCGCTTCTTGGCGTCCGGCGCAGGTGTCCAGACGTTGAGGAACAGGCAGTCCTCGCGGCCCTCGCGCGTCTCGCGGGCGTGGGGGAACACGGGGTAAAGCGAGCGGCCAAGTGCAGAACTCGCTTCGCCGGAGGGGCGTGCGTACATCTGCACCGGCGGCGCGCCATAGGCCGTGGCGCTGACCGGCTCTTTCCAGGGAACCGGCGGAGCGGGCGGCATGAAACGCAGCGCGCCCGTCGGCGGGGCGGCGTAGCGCAGGCCCAGGAAAGCGCTGTAGCCCTCGCCGGCGATCCCGCGCACCGGGCCGAAGCCGGTGGCCACCGGCGCGGTGAGCGTCTGGGCGCGGGCGGCGAGGGGCGCGAAGCTGGCCGCCAGCCCGAGGGCCAGCATCCGGCGGCGGTCCATTGTGAACTGGCCGTGCTCAAAGCCCTTGGTCATGGAAACCTCCCCCAGTCACGCTTTGCGCCATGGTGGGCGCGTGCGGCTGGGGGCGTCAATGCGCCGAGGCGAGGCCCCTAGCGGCGCAGGCCGATCTTGACGATGTCGGTCTCGGCCGACGCCAGTTGGCGCGCGCCATCCTCTTGGGCGGCCAGCAGGCCGTCGATGCGGGCCTTCTGGTTGCGGAACGCGGCGAGCTCGCCGCCGGCCAGCACGGTGCCCTGGGGAACCTTGGCGCCGATCGGGTTCACCCGGTCGCCGTTGCGCCAGACCTCGTAGTGCAGGTGCGGTCCGGTCGCGAGGCCCGTGGAGCCCACATAGGCGACGACCTGGCCCTGGCGCACGCGCATGCCGGGACGGATGCCCTTGGCGTAGCGCGAGATGTGACCGTAGCCGGTGTCCCAGCCGCCGGCGTGGCGGATGCGCAGCCAGTTGCCGTAGCCGCTCCAGCGGCGCGCCTCCAGCACCACGCCGTCGCCGGCCGCGAGGATCGGCGTGCCGGTCCCAGCGCCGAAGTCCACGCCCTGGTGGGCGCGGGTGTAGCCCAGCACCGGATGGCGGCGGGGTCCGAAGGTCGAGGTGATCCGCGCGCCGTCCACCGGCGTGCGCAGCAGGAAGCCACGGATGTTCTTGCCGTCCTCGTCGAAGTAGTCGACCTGGCCGTCCGCCCGCTCGAAACGATAGAAGCGCACGCCGTGCAGCTCGGCGTAGTCCAGCGCGCCCACCTCGACGGTGCGGCCGCTGGCGGTGACCTTGCGGCCGAACACCAGCTTGAAGTCGTCACCCGGCTTGATGTCGCGGGCGAAGTCTAGCTTGTGGGCGAACAGCTTGACCACCTGGGCGGTGATCGCAGGCGTCGCGCCCAGGCGCTCGGCGCTCTCGTAGACCGAGCCGTCGACCTCGCCCGCGGCGACGGTGGTCTCGTCGCTGACCTTCTCCTCGAGTTCGCGCAGGCGCATGGCGCCGTCGAAGGTGCGCGACAGGGTGATGGCGCTGGCAGGGCCCGTGCGCAGCGAAAGACCGATCAGGCGGGCCGGCCCGCGCTGGCCGCGGGGGCGCGCGACGGCGGCGTCGAACGCCATGCCGGCCTTGATGTGCACGGTGTCCATGGCCTCGGCCAGGGTCTCGACCGCGGCGCGGGCTTCGTCGGGGGCTACGCCGGCGCGCTGCACGGCGCTTTCCAGGGTCTCGCCGGCCTGGATCTTGACCGGGATCTTCTCGGGGCGGGCGAAGCCAGGCTGGGCCTCGGCGTGGGCGAAGGCGGCGTGCTCAAGGGCGGCGCTCTGCGCCGGATCGGTGGGCGCGCGTTCGGCGACGATGCGTTCGCCAGTGGCCAGCTTCCAGCCGGCGGCAAGCGCCAGGGCGATCGCCGCGCCGGCGAGCAGCTTTGGCGCATAGCGCATGGCCGAGCGCCGGGGATCGAATTCCTGCATGGTGCTTCCGTTCTGAAAACGCCGACCCGTCCCTCTTGCAGGGATCGGGCCGAACCACCTCTTCGCCCCCTTGAAGAGGCGCAGACCATGCTGGAGCGGTATGGTTAACGGCAAGTAAGGACCCGGTGGAGAGTCCTTTTGTCACAGGGCAGGTTTCAGAGCAGTTCCAAGGCCTTCTCGGCGGGGCGGCACAGGGCGACGCCCTTGGACGTGGCCACGATCGGACGCTCCACGAGGATCGGTTCGCGGGTCATGGCCTCGAGGATCTTGTCGTCGGACGCCGCGGGATCGGTCAAGCCCAGGGCCTCGGCGTTAGTGCCGCGCGCGCGCAGCACGTCGCGCGGCTTGGCGCCCATGCGCGCCAGCAGGCCTTTGAGCTGATCCTGCGTCCAACCGACCTTCAGGTACTCGACCACGGTGGGCTCGACGCCCTTCTCGCGCAGCAGGGCGAGGGTGTTGCGCGACGTGCCGCAGGACGGGTTATGGTAGATGACGACGTCGGAGCTCATGGCCTTGTCCCTTGCGCGATCGATGACCGCTGCGTTTTGCCACGCACCCTCGGGCCCGGGCAACGCGGAAGCGCTAGAGGCGGCCCGGCGCCGCCAGCGACGGCCAGCCGGCGTACCAACCTGAATGATCAGCGTCGTGGCCGTCTCTGCCGGGCTTGGTGAGACAGCCTTTCGGTGCGATGAAGCTGTCGATGCGACGCACAGGATCCTCGCGCCAACCGATGTTGAACGCGGCTAGCTTGGGGAAGAACTGCAGGCTGGAATAGGGCAGGTGGTCGTGGATCCACCAGGCGAGCGCCCGCCAGTCCTCACCAGCGGCGTATCGGTCGGCGAACCAGGGAATGACGATGGAGGCCTTGGCGCCGATCCGCCCGGCGGCGTCGCGACGGTCCCAGATGTGGCCGGCGTGGTTCGCCTCGTTGCTGGCGCAGTTGAAGCCGTTGGCGTTGCCGAAGGCGTTCACCGCCGGCGAGCGATAGGCCGAACGGATGGCGACGCGGCCGAACGTGGCGTTCAGCGGCTCCAGCAGGGTCTCGCAGAGCTGGCGACCGGCGGCGATGGCCAGGTCGGGATCCTCGGGGATGTTGCGCAGGCCGTGCAGTGCGGCGATCTCGCTGTAGAGGAAATCGCGCAGGTAGAAGTTGGCCGACAGCCGGACCCGTCCCAGGTCCTCCAGGCCGGCGACGCTGGCGGGCGAACGCATGGTGCTCTCCACAAACGAAAACGCCCGCCGAGGGCGGGCGTCGACGTCGGTCGGAGGCCTGAGAAGCCTCAGGCCGCGACTTGGGCTTCCTGCGGGTCGCGCAGGACGTAGCCGCGTCCCCAGACCGTTTCGATGTGGTGCTTGCCGTCGGCCGCGGCAGCCAGCTTCTTGCGCAGCTTGCAGATGAACACGTCGATGATTTTCAGCTCGGGTTCGTCCATGCCGCCGTAGAGGTGGTTGAGGAACATCTCCTTCGTGAGCGTCGTGCCCTTACGAAGCGAGAGCAGCTCCAGCATCTGGTATTCCTTGCCCGTCAGGTGGACGCGCAGGCCGTTCACTTCCACGGTCTTGGCGTCGAGGTTGACGGTGATGTCGCCGGTGCGGATGACCGACTGCGCATGGCCCTTGGAGCGACGGACCACGGCGTGGATGCGGGCGACCAGTTCATCCTTGTGGAACGGCTTGGTCATGTAGTCGTCGGCGCCGCCGGAGAAGGTCTTCACCTTGGTGTCGATCTCGGCCGAACCGGACAGGATCATGATCGGCGTATTGACCTTCGCCACACGCAGAGTGCGCAGGACGTCGAGTCCGCTCATGTCTGGGAGATTGAGGTCCAGGAGGATCAGATCGTAGTCGTAGATCTTGCCCAGATCGACGCCTTCTTCACCAAGGTCCGTCGTATAGACGTTGAACCCTTCGGACTTCAGCATCAATTCGATGCTTTGCGCTGTGGCGCTGTCGTCCTCGATTAACAACACGCGCATCGCATCCTCCTAGCACGCCTTAGGCGTGAGCCCTGTCCACTGCTGGGATTCACCCAGACCCTCGCCGTTAACTTGCGCGCGAGTTAATTTATGACTGGTTAATAGTGAAATCCCACTGACCGAATCGTTAATACGATTTCGATTCACCCGGCAAGCGCGGCGGGGGAGGCGTCGAGTCGCACCTGGGATGAATCTTTCGTGATCAGGTTGTAGGAAGCTGAGCCCTGCGGCCTTTCGCAGAACGCTGGCACGGAACGCCGGGAGCCGCCGGACCGTTCTGGCAGCGCCAGGGGCGGCCAAGTCGAAGGGGACTGTTACGCGATGCATGTGAAGCTCAAGCCGCTTTCGCAGCAGGTGATCGTGATCACCGGCGCAAGCTCTGGGATCGGCCTGGCGACAGCCCGCATGGCGGTGAAGGCGGGCGCGGCTGTGGTGCTCACTTCCCGTAACGACGCGGCGTTGCGCCGCATCTGTGACGAGCTCAATGCGGCCGGCGGGCGCGCGCACCCGGTGGTGGGCGATGTCGGCGACCCCGAGGACGTAGGCAAGATCGCCCGCGCGGCCATCGCCCGGTTTGGCGGCTTCGACACGTGGGTCAATGACGCCGGCGTCGGCGTCTATGGCGAGCTCGCCGATCTCGACCACGCCGACCACGAGCAGCTGTTCCGCACCAACTACTTCGGCGTCGTCAACGGCTCGATGGAGGCGATCAAGCATCTGCGCACAAAGCGCGGCGGCGGCGCCCTGATCAATGTGGGCTCGGTGCTGTCCGACGTCGCCGCGCCGATGCTGGGGGCCTACTCGGCGTCCAAGCATGCGGTGAAGGGCTTCACCGACGCGCTGCGCATGGAGCTGCGCAACGCCAAGGCGCCGGTCTCGGTGACCCTGATCAAGCCCAGCAGCATCAACTCGCCGTTCGCCGACCACGCCCGCAACAACATGGACAAGCCGGCGCGCGTGCCGCCGCCTGTCTACACCCCGGAAGTGGTCGCCGAGGCGATCCTGTACGCCGCCCAGCATCCGGTGCGCGACATCACGGTGGGCGGCACTGGGCGTCAGATGACCTTGGCTGGGGGCGCCGCACCCGGCGTCGCCGACCGGGTGTTCTCGGCGCTCCTGCCGACCCTCTCCAAGCGCTCAGGCGTAAAGCCCTCAGGCGACAACCTCTATGGCCCAGGCGACGACGGCGAGGTGCGGACCAGCGCCTATGGCGGCCGCGGATTCAGCGTCTACACCCAGAGCCGCCAGCATCCGGCGCTGACCGCGGCGGTGGGCGGGCTGATCGTCGCAGGGGTGGCGGCCTACTTCGCCCGCGGCGTGCTGTCGCGCACCGCCCGTCCGGCGATCGCGCGCGCCGTTCGCCCCTTCGTCGTGCGTGCGGCGCTGCGCAAGCCGATGGGCGCGGCCCGTTTCGCCGTGCGCCATCCGAGGCAAGCCGTGAAGATCGCCAAGGCCCTGCGCTAGGCATCCCCCGTAGGGGGAACGGCCGTGAAGTCTTCACGCCAAGTTAAGGCGGCAGGGGCGAGTCTGGAGGCTGAATCCGGAGCGCCTCCTTGGACAGTCTCGTCGCCGCGGTCGATCGCCTCGACCCCCTGACCGTTTCCGGCCGCGTGGCCGCGGTGAACGGCCTGCTGATCGAGGCGCGCGGGGGGCTGACCAGGCTCGCCGTCGGGGCCCGCGCCGAGGTCGCCCGCTATGGCGACACGCCGCTCGTGGCCGAGGTGGTCGGGTTCCGTGAGACCCGCGCTCTGTTGATGCCGTTCGGCCCGGTGGAGGGCGTCGCGCCCGGCGCCGAGATCCGCATCGAACCGCTGGGCTCGGCCGTGCGCCCGTCGCGCTCGTGGATGGGGCGGGTCATCGACGCCTTCGGCCAGCCGATCGACAGCAAGGGGCCGCTGGCCCAGGGCTTGGCCGCCTATCCCTTGCGCAGCCCGCCGCCGCCGGCGCACGCCCGCGGCCGGGTGGGCGAGCGGCTGGATCTTGGCGTGCGCGCGATGAACGTCTTCACCACCTGCTGCCGCGGTCAGCGGCTGGGCGTGTTCGCCGGCTCCGGCGTCGGCAAGTCGGTGCTGCTGTCGATGCTGGCGAAGAACGCACAGTGCGACGTGGTGGTGGTCGGCCTGATCGGCGAACGGGGCCGTGAGGTGCGCGAGTTCATCGAAGAGACCCTGGGCGAAGAAGGGCTGAAGCGCGCCGTCGTCGTGGTCGCCACCTCCGATGAGCCGGCGCTGAAGCGCCGCCAGGCCGCCTACATGACCCTGGCCGTGGCGGAATACATGCGCGACCAGGGCCTCGAGGTGCTGTGCCTGATGGACAGCGTCACCCGCTTCGCCATGGCCCAGCGCGAGATCGGCCTGGCCGCGGGCGAGCCGCCGACCACCAAGGGCTACACGCCCACCGTGTTCACCGAACTGCCGAAGCTGCTGGAGCGCGCCGGCCCGGGTCCGATCCGTCCCGACGGCACCACCGCAGGCCCGATCACCGGCCTGTTCACCGTGCTGGTGGATGGCGATGACCACAACGAACCGATCGCCGACGCCGTGCGCGGCATCCTCGACGGCCACATCGTCATGGAACGCGCCATCGCCGAACGCGGGCGCTTCCCGGCGATCAACGTGCTGAAGTCGATCAGCCGGACCATGCCGGGCTGCCAATTGCCGGAAGAGCGGACCATCGTCTCCGAGGCGCGCCGCAGCCTGTCGGCCTACGCCAACATGGAAGAGCTGATCCGGATCGGCGCCTACCGGGCCGGGTCCGACCCCGAGATTGATCGCGCTATCCGCCTGACTCCACAGCTCGAAGCCTTCATGGGCCAGGACAAGGACGAGTCGACCAGCATCGAGGCGGCGTTCGAGCGGCTGTCGCAGATCCTTGAGGATGAAACCGCATGAGTTGGGCTCAATCGCTGATCCGGCTGTCGACCTACGAGGTCGAGGTGCTGCAGAAGCGCCTGTCCGAAATCGCCGACGCCCGCGCCGCCGTCGAAGTGAAGCGCGCGCTGCTGGACGCCGAGGGCGAGGCCGAGGCGCTAAACGCCCGCGACGACGCCGAGGCCGGCTGGTGCCACATCGCCTTCATGGACGCGCTGCGCGTCCGCAAGGCTCAGGCCGACGCCCACATCGCGCTACTGAAACAAGAGGAGGAAGGCGCGCGCGACGCGCTGAACCAGGCGTTCGAAACCCAGAAGAAATACGAGCAGGTGGCGGAGAACATCCAGCTCACCGAGCGCAAGGAAGTCGCCAGGCGAGAGATCGCCATGCTCGACGACCTGGGCCTGCGACGCGTGGCCAACTCACGGTGAGCGGACTGTCGCGGGGCCTGAGCCGCAGGCTGGTGCTGGGCTCGGCCGTGGCGCTGGCCGCTTGCGAGGGCGGGGCGAAGTCACAGCCGGCGCTGGCTCCGCCGCTGCTCAAGTCGCTGAAAGATTCCGCGGCTTTTCCGGTGGGAACCTGCGTCCAGGTCTCGCACCTCGACCAGCCGCTGTGGGTGCAGCTCGCGCGCGCCCAATGCTCCCAACTCACGCCCGAGTGGGAGATGAAGATGGAATACATCCTCCAGCCGGATGGGACCTATCGTTTCGACCGGCCGGACCGCATCGCCGCCTTCGCCAAGGCCAACGGCCAGCGGCTCTATTGCACGACCCTGGTCTGGTACGCGCAAAAGCCCGACGCCTTCGTCAATCTCGATGAGAGCCGGGTGAGTTTCGCCTCGGCGTTCGACAATTACATCACCACCGTCGTCGGTCGATACCGCGGCCAGGCCGTGGGCTGGGACGTGGTCAATGAGGCGGTGGCCGAGGACGGCGAGGGTTGGCGCCAGAGCCTGTGGGCCGACAAGCTGGGCGACTTCGACCACATGCGCCGCGCCTTCGACCTGGCCAAGGCGGCCGACCCTGAGGCCGTGCTGTTCATTAACGACTACAACCTGGAAAGCCTGCCGAAGAAGTTCGACACCTTCCAGCGGCTGGTGGAACGCCTGCTGAAGGCTGGCGCGCCGGTGGGCGGGTTGGGCTGCCAGAGCCACCTCGCCGCCGACCTGCCCGGCGGCGCCATGACCCGCACGCTGCAGGCATTGGCCCGCTTCGGCCTGCCGATCCACGTGTCGGAGCTGGACGTATCGCTCAGCCGCGTGGAGCGGCGCTTCGCACCCCGCGCCGAGTTGGAGCGCGGGCAGGCCGCGCTCTACGCCGAGACCGCCGAGGCGTTCGCTGGCCTGCCCGAAGCCCAGCGCTTCGCGCTCACCCTATGGGGCCTGCGCGACAAGGATTCCTGGCTGCGCGGCGAGAATGCCGCCGATGCGCCCGCGCCGTTCAACGATGACGGCTGGCCGAAGGAAGCCGCCCACGCGCTGGCCGACGGTCTTTCCGGCGGCCTTTACGGAAACGCAAAGCCGCGCCGCTAAACCTCGTCGCGCATGAAGCTGATCTACAGCCTCCAGGACCCGGACAACCCCAACTCCCTCGCCCAGCAGATGCGGCGGGCGCGAGCCAAGCGCGTCGTAGAGCTCATCGTCGCGGCGGGCCCGGGCGCGCGCATCCTCGATCTCGGCGGCGAGCCGGACTACTGGCGGCTGTTCGACCGCAAGTTCCTGGAAGACGCCAAGGTGAAGATCACCCTGGTCAATCCGCAGGCCTTCACGGTCGACGATCCGCTGTTCGAGGCGCTGCAGGGTGACGCCTGCGCCATGGACTTTCCGGACAACGCCTTCGACCTCGTCCATTCGAATTCGGTGATCGAGCACGTCGGCGACTGGCCGCGCATGGAGGCGTTCGCCCGCGAAGCGCGCCGGCTGGCGCCGCGCTACTACGTGCAGACGCCGTACTTCTGGTTCCCCGTGGAGCCGCACTTCTCCAGCCTGTTCTTTCACTGGCGTTCGGAGCAGGGTCGGGCGCGCTCGCTGCTGCGCCGCCGGCACGGGTTCGCCGAGCGGTCGCCGGACATGGGCCAGGCGATGCGCGACGTGCAGCACGCGCGGCTGCTCGACAAGACGCAGTTCAGCTTCCTGTTTCCTGACGCGCGCCACGTGGACGAGCG
>NZ_JAUYQL010000043.1 GCF_030697305.1 Phenylobacterium sp.
GCCCACCCTTCCTCCGCGCTCTACGCGCAATCCGGACGCGTGCCCGCGAGCCCCCAGGAAGTGCTCTATCTCGCCGCCCGGGCTCTGGCCGCGGCGGTCGAAGGCCAGGACGATCCGGTCGCCGCCCAGGCGCTGAACGCGCCCATAGCCTTTGCCGCGGACCTCGACACCCGCCGCCGGATCGAGGTCTATCGCGTCGCCGGCGCCGCCCTCGCCTCGCCCGCCGGACGCGCGCGGCAGGATGGGATGGTTGAGGCCGGACGGCTGATGGTCGAGGTCGCCAGGCAGGCGCCGCCTGCGCCCTTCGGCGCCTGGCGTCATCTCAACGCCATCGACGACCTGTTGATCGGAATGTCCCTGGCCCAGGTCGATCGCCTGGACCCTGAGGTGGCCTTCGCCCTGCTGCAACTGCAGGGACGACGCGGCGCGTCCATCGACGCCGACGCGCTCACCGTCCTGGGCCAGGCGAAGAACGAGCTGCAGAGGCGGTCGATCCACCAGGCGCTGCGCCTGCGCGCTCGGCGCGATCGGCTGGAGCGGGCGGAGTTGCAGCGCGTCGCGAGCCTGGTCGCGCCCGCCGCAGCCACCGGCGCGTGGCTGACCCGCGACATTCCCAAGCGCGCCCTCTTCCGTGACTTCAGCGACCGCATCGACCAGGCGGCCGCCGAGCTGTCCAAGCAGGGGGTCGCCACATCCGGGACCAACCTGGCGCCGCTGAAGCGCTTTCAGGCGACGCTCAGGCCGGATGAGGCGGCGCTGGCGCTGGCGCCGACGCTCGGCGGCGCGGCCTACATGTGCATCCGCCGCGACACGGTCATGCGCCGCACCATGGCGACCGACGCGCAGAAGATCGCCCTCGACGCCCGCCTCGTGCAGGCCGCGTTGACCGCGGACCACGCGCCGTCCGAGGCGTTGGACGTACAATTCCCAGTCGAGGCGTCACGCCGTCTGTACGACGCGCTGATCCGACCCCTCGACGGCTGCCTGCGCGCCGGCGACCGCATCCTGTGGCTGCCGCACGCCTCGCTGACCTCGCTGCCGCTTTCGGTGCTGCTGGAGCACGCGCCGCCGAAGATCGCCGGCGGCTACGACCTCGCCGCCGCGCCGTGGCTGATGCGCGTCTACGCGGTGACCTTCGCCGGTTCAGCCAGCGCGGTCATCGCGGCGCGCAGCCAGACGCTCCGTTCCGGCGCCGGGATGGAGTTCCTCGGCGTCGGCGACCCGCTGCTTACGGGCGTCACGGCCAGCGGCGAGAACCGCGCCGGCGTGGTCGCCCGCGGTGTGCGCAGCGGCGCAGGCCTTGCCGCGCTCGCGCCATTGCCGGAGACCCGCGACGAGCTCGAGCGCTCGGCGAAGGGCTTTCGCGACCCCAGGCTGCTGCTGGGCGACGCCGCGACCGAGGGCGGCGTGCGCGGGCAGCTGATTGGATCCTACCGATACCTATCGTTCGCCACCCACGGCCTGTTGCGCGACAAGCTGCCCGGCCTGCCCGAGCCCGCGCTGGCGCTGACGCCGGTCTCGGCCAGCGACGCGCAGGACGACGGCCTGCTGACCGCCTCGGAAATCGCCGACCTGAACCTGGCCGCGCGCTTCGTGGCGCTGTCAGCCTGCAACACCGCCAACTTCGACCTGTCGCTGATGGCCGCCGAGCTGCCGGCGCTGGCCACGGCCTTCGCCATCGCCGGCGTCCCGTCCACCCTGGCGACCCTGTGGCCGGTCGACTCCGAGACCAGCAAGCAGGTGGTCGCCGCAGTGTTCGCGCGCTTGCAGGCGACGCCCGGCGAGGACCCGGCCGTGGCGCTGGTCATGGCCCAACGCGCGTTCCTCGCCAATCCGCCGGGCAAGGCTTGGCTGCATCCGCGATTCTGGGCGCCGTTCATCGTGCTTGGCGATTCCGGCGCGGAACGTGCGGCCCCGGCCGGCCGCACCTCGGTCGAGGTGCTGTCCCGAGGCGGCGGGGAAGTGACGGCGCTGGCCCGCGCCGGCGACCGGCTGGCCGTGCGCTTCATGACCGCACCGACGGCGAAAGCGCGGGGCTCGGCGACCCGGGTGATCGAGGCTTCGGGAGCCGAGGTCTGGCGGCAGGACGTCGCCGACGTGCAGGCCGCGCGGTTCCTGACGCAGCTCGGATCGACTGTACTGGCGGGCGGCCAGACGCTTGGCGCCGAGGGACGCTACGTCCCCATCGTCGAGCGACTCGACGCGGGTTCGGGCCGGGTGAGGGAACGCTGGAGCGGAGACGCGCCGGCAGGGATGGACACGCACTTGGCGGTGGGAACCCGGCTGAGCCAGGATCGCGCCCTGTTCGCCGTGGTGGACCTGAACCTCCGTGGCGACCCGGCGGCGACGGGCCCGAAACTGCGGGTGTTCGCCATCGCGGGCGAAGGCGCCCCACGCCCCCTGTTCGCTGTCGCACCGCAGGCGGCGAGCCTCGATCAAGCCACCTTGACGCCGGTGAAGGCCGGTTTGCTGGTCACCTACACGGAGCGCTTCCCGCGCGGCGAACCACCACCATCCGCAGGCGAGGACGACTTCGATTCACCAATCTGCCTGACCCCGCCGATCACCTGGGTGGAGTTGCGGGACCTGGCCGACGGCGCCTTGCTGGCCTCGAAGGTCATGCCCGGCTGGGTGGTGGCCGCCGTTACGCCGCGGGCGAGCGGCGCGCTGCTGGGCGGATCGTTCACGGCGTCCTGCACGACCGAGGCCCAGGCCGCCATCGCGACGCTCGACGCGGCCATGACCGTCGGGACAATATTCCAGGACATCTCGATGGGGTCGTCGGAAGTCCGCGCCATGGGAACGATGCCGGGCGGAGCGGTCGTGGTCGCGGCCAACAAGCACAGCGTCGTCGACTTCCAACGCCGCGACGTCAGCAACGGTTGGGACCTGATGAAGGATGCGCAGATGAGCGTCAGCGGCATGGTCTTCACCCTGTCGCCACAGGGTCATGCGTCCGCGCCGGTCATGCTGGATGCGGGATCGCACGTGTTCGTCGAGGCGACGGATACGGCGCGGCCGGGCGAGGCGACCATCGGGGGCGTGCTGGCGGGCGAGGCGGCGATCTTCCGCCTGACGCTGCCCTGATCGGCGTCAGTCGAGACCGAAGGCGCGCGCTGTCGCGTAGATCGCCAGGCCGACAAGGCCGCCGACCAGGGTGCCGTTGACACGGATGTACTGCAGGTCCTTGCCGACCTGCAGTTCCAGCTTGTCGACGATGCTGCGGGCGTCCCAGCTCGCCACCACCTGGGCCACGAACATGCCGATCTCGCGGCGACGGGGCGCGATGCCACGACGCACCAGCAGCCGCGCCCACTCGTTCAGCCGCGCCTGGGCCGCCAGGTCGCCGGCCAGCCAGGCGCCCAGCGCCAGAAGGCCGCGCTCCAGCCGTTCGGCGACGCCGTGCGCATCGGCGGCGAGCTCTTCGGCGAGCTTCCCCTCCAGCCCTGTCCACAGCTCGTCGGCCTGGGCGCGCAGCCCTGGATCGGCGAGCATCCGCATCTTGAACGCCTCGGCGCGGGACTGCAGTTCCGGGTCGGAGGCCAGACGCGCGATGTAGCGCTCGATGATGTCGCGCAGCTCCAGGCGCCAGGGGTGCTCGGGGTCGCGCATCTCCTGCAGCATCTGCAGCAGGCCGTCAGTGACCTTGTCGGCGATCATCCGGTCCACCCACTTGGGCAGCCACCGATACGAGTGCTCGGATACCTTGGCGCGGATCGTCTCCTGATGTTCGGCCAGGTAACCGCCTAGGCGCTCGATGCCGAGGTCCAGCATCACCTGGGCGCGACCATCGTTCCATATCGCCGCCAGCGCCCGCGACGCCAGCGGTCCGGCAGGCGTCGTGCGGGCCGCAGCAAACGCGGCGGAGCTCGCGACCTCTCGCAAAGCCCCCGGCGGCAAGGCCGCGATCACCTGCGGCAGGATTGCCGCCAGCCGGCGGGCCAGGCGTCGGGCGTTGGCGGGTCGAGCCAGCCAGTCGCCGCCCCAGCGGGCGACCTCGAGCTGGCGCAGCTTCTCCTCCAGCACCCGCTCGGTGAGGAAGTTGTCGGCGATGAACCCGCCCAGCGCCTCGCCGATGCGGGCCTTGTTGCGCGGGATGATGCCGGTGTGCGGGATCGGCAGGCCGAAGGGGCGGCGGAACAGGGCGGTGACCGCGAACCAGTCGGCGCAGGCGCCGACCATGCCGGCTTCGGCGAAGGCGCGCACATAGCCCAGCGCCGGGGCCAGGTGCGGCCAGCGCGCGCGCGCCAGGCTGGCGGCGACGAACACCACGGCCATCAAGCCCAGCAGGCCCGTGGCGACGGCGCGCATGCGGGCGAAGTCCCGCGCCCGCTTGGCGTCCGCTTCGGAAACCACGTCGGGCCCGAGGGTCAAGGTCGGGCCTTGCGCAGGGCCTCGGCGACCACGGGAGCGAGCCGCTCGGCGATCAACCGCACGCCCTGCGGGTTTGGATGGATGCCGTCGTCCTGGTTGAAGCGATGGTCCAGCGCCACGCCGTCCAGCAGGAAGGGATACAGGGCGACCTTGCGGGTCTTCGCCACCTGCACGAACACCTTATCGAAGTCGGCCGCATAGCCACCGTACTGCGGGGGCGCCCGCATGCCGGCCAGCACCACCCCGACGCCGCGGGCCTGCAGCTTGCCGACGATGGCGTCGAGATTGGCGCGCACCTGCGACGGCGCGACGCCCTGCAGCATGTCGTTGCCGCCCAGCGCGACGACGCAGACCGCGCTGTCATCCTGGACGCTGAAGTCGACCCGCGCCAAGCCGCCCGCCGTGGTGTCGCCCGAGACGCCGGCTCCACGCACCTGAACGTTGACGCCTTCGCCGGCCAGCGCCGCCTCGAGCTGAGCCGGCAGGGCGTCGGCCGCGGCCAGGCCATAGCCCGCGGTGATAGAATCTCCCAACACGGTCACCACCGGCGCGGCGGACGCGACAGGCGGGGACGGCGCGGCCGCCGCGGCCACTGGATCGCTCTTTCCCGATGGTCCGCAGGCGGCGAGCAAGGCCGCCGCGGCTCCGATCAGGACGGCGCGGCGGGCGAAATGAGGTTCGGATGCGTTCATGGGGTCGGCGACCTATATAGGGCGCACCCCCGCCGTCTCAATCATACGCCGCGACCGGAGCCGTCGAATGGCCGTCGACCCCCTGGTTCTCCAGGACGTGACCCTGACCCTGCCGTCCAGCGCCGGACCGGTGGCGATCCTTCGCGGCGTCGACCTCAACGTGGTCGCGGGCGAGGCCTTGGCGGTGGTCGGGCCGTCGGGCTCGGGCAAGTCCTCGCTGATCTCGGTCGCCGCGGGATTGGAGACGCCTAGCGGCGGGCGCGTCCTACTGTTCGACACGGATCTGGCGCGACTGGACGAGGACGGCCGCGCCCGGCTTCGGCGCGGCCGCGCTGCGCTGGTGTTTCAGAGCTTCCACCTGCTGCCCAACATGACCGCCGAGGAGAATGTCGCGGCTCCGCTGGAGCTGGCCCGACGGCGCGGCGCGAGCGGCGAGGCGCGGCTCTGGATGGAGCGCCTGGGACTGGGCGCTCGCCTCGGCCACTACCCGCACCAGCTTTCCGGCGGGGAGCAGCAGCGCGTGGCGCTGGCCCGGGCGCTGGCTGTCCGTCCTGTCCTGCTGTTCGCCGACGAACCCACCGGCAACCTGGACAGCGAGAACGGCGCCATGGTCGCCGACCTGCTGTTCGACCTGGTGCGCGAGGCGGGCGCCGCGCTGGTGCTGGTGACCCACGACGAGCGGCTGGCGGCGCGCGCCGACCGCACCGTGCGCATGCAGGCCGGCCGTATCGACACGTCGATCGCGCGGGCCGCCGAGTGAGCCTTGCCCTGCGTTTCGCCTGGCGCGAGCTGCGGTCCGGCGTCGCGGGCTTCCGCATCTTCCTCGCGTGCCTGGCCCTCGGCGTGGCGGCGATCGCCGCCGCTGGGTCCACCGCTGAGGCGTTCCGTCAGGGCCTCGCCAGCCAGTCGCGGGAGATCCTCGGCGGCGACGTGGTGTTCAGCGTCCAGCAACGCCGGTTCAGCCCGCGCGAACGCGCCGCCTTCGACCGCCTGGGCCCGACCGCCTACGCCGTGCGCGCCAACGCCATGGCCGAGACCGCCTCGGGCGCACGCCGGCTGATCGACCTGCGCGGCGTCGGCGCGGGTTATCCCTTGCTCGGGCGCGTGGAGCTGCAGGGCGCGCCTGACCTGGCCTCGGCGCTGCGCGTGCAGGACGGCGCGTTCGGGGCGGCCGCGGAGCCGGCGCTGCTGGAGCGCATGGGGCTGAAGATCGGCGACCGGTTCAGCGTCGGCCCGGCGACCTTCGTGATCCGCGCCGTGCTGGTCTCCGAACCGGACAGGCTGGGACGAGGCTTCGCACTCGGTCCCCGCGTCCTCACCCGCGCGGACGCCGTCGAAAAGGCCGGCCAGTTGGCGCCCGGCGGCCTGTTCGGCGAGGCGGTGCGCGTCGCCCTGCCGGCCAGCGCCGATCCCAAGGCTGTCATCGCCGCGGTCCGCAAAGCCCTGCCCAAGGCGACCTTCGAGGCCCGCGACCGTTCGCAGGCGGCGGCCGGCGCCGGGAGGCTGATCGACCGGCTGGAGTACTTCCTGGGCTTCATCGGCCTGGCTTCGCTGGCGGCCGGCGGCCTTGGCGTGGCGGGCGCGGTGTCCGCCTACCTCGAAGGACGCAAACCCGCGATTGCGACGCTCAAGGCGCTGGGCGGCGAGGGCGCGCTGATCCGCAATATCTACCTGATCCAGATCGGCGTGCTGGCCACGCTAGGCATCGCCATCGGGCTGGCGATCGGCGCTGCGGCCCCCTTCGCCATCGGCGGGTTGGCTGGAGACTTGCCCGTGCCGGCCCTGTTCGCGGTCTATCCAGAACCCCTTGCCAAGGCGGCGGTGTTCGGGGTGCTGGCCGCCGCCGCGTTCTCGCTGGCGCCGCTGGCCCGTGCGCGACTGACGCCGCCATCGGCGCTGTTCCGCCGTGAACTGAGCGGCCGACTGAAGCTCGGCCCCGAGACCATCGGCGCGGCGCTCGCAGCACTGGGTCTCGCTGGCCTGGCGGTGATCACCGCGCCGACACGTATGGCCGCTGCTGGACTTATCGGCGGGGCGGCGGCGGCTTTCGCCCTGCTCTGGGCGCTGGGGCTCGGCGCGGCGTGGAGCGCCGGGCGACTGCGCCGGGCTGCGCGGGGGCCCATGCGCCTGGGGCTCGCCAACCTCGCCGGACCAGGCTCGGCGGCGCGCACCGCCTCGCCCGCCATTGGCCTGGGCGTCGCCCTGCTGGCCGCCGTGGTGCTGATCCAATCGAGCCTGCTGACCGAAGTCACCGAGATCGCCCCGCGCACCGCGCCCGCCCTGGTGTTCACCGAGATCCCCGGCGCCCAGGCCGCCGCCTTCGACGCGACGATCGCCGCCAACCTGGATCGCCCCGGCCCCGACCGCTATCTGCGCGCGCCGATGATCACGGGACGCATCGTGCGGCTCAACGGCGCCCCGGTGGACCTGAAGCGCATCGCCCAGGGCGAGCGCTGGGCCTTTGACAACGACCTGACCATGTCGACCTTGGACGGCGCGCCCGAGCAAGGCGGCGTGAGCCATGGCCGCTGGTGGCCGCAGGGCTATGCCGGGCCTCCGCTCGTGGCCCTGGAGCAGGACGCCGCCAAGGGTGCGGGCCTGAAGGTCGGCGACCAGATCACCGTCGCGGTGCTGGGCCGCGAGATCGACGCACGGATCGCCGTGCTGCGCCGCATCGAGTGGGGCGGCTTCGGCTCCAACTTCGCGGTGACCCTGAACACGCGCGCGATCGCCGGCGCCAATCCGCGCAACATCGCCATCGCCAAGGCGACGCCTGCCCAGGAGGCGGCGATCACCGGCGCGCTAGGCCGCGACTTTCCTCAGGTCAATGTGATCAGCGTGCGCGAACAGCTGCAGTCGGCGGCCGAACTGTTCGGCCGCGTCGCCCTGGCGATCCGCGCGGCGGCGGGGGTGGCGATCCTGGCCGGCCTGCTGGTGCTGGCCGGGGCGATCGCCGCGGGCGCACGGGCCCGCGCCCGGGAGGCCGCCACCTTGAAGATCCTCGGCGGTTCCCGCGCCCAGGTGCTCAGCGCCTATCTTGTCGAGTATGGCCTGGTGGGCGCAGTGGCCGGTGCGGCCGGTGTGGCGCTGGGCGCGGCGGCCGCCTGGCCCGTGGTCACCCAGGTGTTCAAGGCGAGCTGGAGCGTCGACTGGACAGGCGTCGTCGCGCTTCTGGCCGGTTCGGCCGGCGTCACGGCGATCGGCGGGCTGCTGGCGGCGGTCCACGCGCTGGCTCAGCGACCAGCTCCCGTGCTCCGTAGCTGAGCCTGCACGAAAAAGCCCGACGCCGATGAGGCGCCGGGCTCTGTCTCGTCTATCGCGACGCCGTGCCTAGGCGGGCACGGACTCCAGCACCTTCAGGCCCTGCTCGAGGGTCTTCAGGTCGGTGTAGGCGCCGGGGTTGGGCTTCGGGAAGCCGCCCTTGGGCTCCTGGACATAGCGCGGGTCGATCGGACGGCGCAGCGACACGCCGGCCTCGACCGCGAGCGGCCAGCTCACCTTGCCGGTCTTGAAGAACTCCACCGCGACCTTGTTGAAGGTCTCGGGGCGGTCGGTCTGGCCCTGGTGTCCCGTCTGTTCCGGATAGAAGAACTGGATGTTGGGCACCGCGTCCTCCTGGGCGAAGCCGTTCTCCACCGGCAGCAGCACGTCCTGCATGCCGTAGAGATAGATCATCGGGATCGTCAGCTTGTCGAGGCGGCCCTTGGTCGAGAAGATCTGGGCCATGTTCGGATCGACTTCGCCGAAGGGATTCCAGGTCCGGCCGGCGGCCTTGAGCGCCGCGCGCTGATTGTTGCCCGCGAGCGTGCGCATCTGCACCAGCTCAGGCCACACCGCGCCCTTGGCGTAGATGATGCCGTCCATCAGGTGCTGCATGCCTTCCGGCGTGCCGTCCCAGGGCTTCATCACATAGCCCGGGTTGGGCGTGAACTTGCCCTGCGCCGGCGGGATGCGCGGCACGTCGCAGATGTCGCCCAGGAAACCGGCGATGAACATCACGCTCAGCACCTTCTCGGGGTGCGTGACCACATAGTCGCAGCTGATCATGCAGCCGGCCGAATTGCCGCTGAGGTGGAACTTGTCGAGGCACAGGGCGTCGACGAACATGTTGAGGAAGTCCACCTGAGCCTTTTGATCGTGCGGCAGGTAGCGCTCGCTGCTGGTGTCCGACAGGCCGTAGCCCGGGCGGTCGGGGCAGTAGACGCGGAAGCCCGCGGCGGCCAGCACCGGGGCCATGAAGCGCCAGCCGGCGGTGCCGGAAGAGCCCTCGATGCCGCCATGCAGCAGCACGACCGCGGGACCGCTGTCGCCGGCGGTGATGTAGTGCGCCCTGCGACCGTCCGCGAGGCGGACCCAGCGGCTCGCCAAGCCCGGGATATTGATGATGTTTTCGTCGGTCAGCCCGCGCGCGGGCGCAGCAGATTGTTCCGCCATGTGAAGTCCTCCTGAAGGGTCGGTCCCGGTACAAGTCCGGGATCTTTGTGGATGTGGCGGCAATCTAGCGCCTCAGCCGCCTTTGGCTACGCCTGATTGAAGGCAAGCGAAGAAAGCGGTTTGTGGAGACGTCGCGATGAGCGTGAGAAGGGCTCGCGCGTTGCCGCATATGCTATGCGACCCCACGAAGTGCAGCCCCCGAGGCCGATGGAACACCTGATCTCACAGTACGGAGCGCTCGGCGTCTTCCTGGGCGCGGCGGTGGAGGGCCAATCGGCGGTGGTGGCCGGCGGATTGCTGGCCCGGCAGCATCTGATGTCGCTGTGGATCGCCCTGGCCTGCGCCACCTCAGGATCCGGCCTCGCCGACCAGATGCTGTTCATCGCCGGCCGGCGTTTCCGCGACACGGCGTGGGTGGCGCGCACCACCGCGCGGCCCGCTTTCGCCAAGGCGCTGGGGTTCATCGAGCGCTATCCCAACACCTATGTGCTGGCGTTCCGGTTCGTCTACGGCCTGCGGCTGGTGAGTCCGCTGGCGATCGGCGTCTCGCGGATGCCGGCGTGGCGGTTCGCTGGCCTCAATCTGCTGGCCGCCGCCCTGTGGGCTGCCGTTTTCACCGGCCTGGGCTACGCGTTCGGCGAGGCCGTCGAGGCGATGCTGGGCAGCCAGGCCGCGCGGCGCGGCGCGATGATCGCCGCTGTGGCGCTGGTGCTGCTGGTGTTGGTGGGCGCCCTCGTGCGGATGGCCATGCGTCGGGCGGGGCCTCGCCAGGCGGGTTGAAATCGCGCCGAACGGCGCATCAGGAGACCGCATGACCGAACGGACCGCGCACGACGCCTGGCCGCCCCTGCCCTACGCCGAATGGCGGGAGACCTGCACCACGCTTCACCTGTGGAGCCAGATCGTAGGCAAGGTCAGGCTCGCCCGCTCGCCGTGGCTGAACCATTCGTGGCAGACGCCGCTCTACGTCACCGCCCGCGGCCTCTCGACGGGGCTGGTCCCGCACGGCGCCCGCGCGCTCGACCTGGAGTTCGATTTCGTCGACGCCGTGCTGCGGATCCGCACCGAGTCCTCGCAGTCGGACGTGGCTCTGCGGCCTCGGTCGGTGGCGGCCTTCTACACGCAGGTGATGGAGGCGCTCGACGCGCTCGGAACGCCGGTCGCCATCCACGGCGCGCCCAACGAGCTCCCTGAAGCGACGCCGTTCGCCCAGGACCATGCGGCCCGCGCCTTCGACGCCGATCAGGCGCGTCGTTTCCACCGCGTGTTGCTGCAGGCCGACCGCGTGCTGAAGCACTTCCGCACCGGCTTCCTCGGCAAGGCCAGCCCCGTGCACTTCTTCTGGGGTAGCTTCGACCTCGCGGCGACGCGGTTCTCCGGACGCAAGGCTCCGCCGCACCCTGGCGGCGTGCCGAACCTGCCGGACGCCGTGGCGCGCGAGGCCTATTCGCACGAGGTCAGCAGCGCCGGGTTCTGGCCCGGCGGGCCAGGCCAGGACGCCGCCTTCTATGCCTACGCCTACCCGGAGCCGAGCGGCTTTCGCACCGCCAAGACGTCGCCGAGCGCGACGCGATACGACACGGGCCTGAGCGAGTTCATCCTGCCCTACGAAGCGGTGCGCACCGCCGCCGACCCAGACGCCGCGCTGATGGCGTTCCTGGAAAGCACCTACGCCGCCGCGGCCGACGCCGGGCAATGGGACCGCGCTGCGCTGGAATGTGGCCTGGGCGAACCCGGGCGGCCTCGACCCGCCTGAATCCCGAGCAACCGCCGATTTCCCAGGCCGGGGATTTCGCCTGTTGGGCGACCTACGCTTGCCTAGGCGGCCTGCTTGGGCGCCACATGTCGGCGGCGCGATATTTGCTCCGATGGAGGCGACGGAGCGCCGTCGAAGCAGTTTGAGACGCGGGGGCGTAGCCATGGACGATGCCGCAATAGGAACCAGGCCCGTCGCGGAAGTTGGCCATGACCAACGCGGTCAATGGGTCGTGGTGCTCAGCGCCGCCGAGATCGCCGCCACCCTCGACGCCGACGGCCGCTTGGACGGTCTGCCGTTCATGCCGGAGATGGCGCGGTTCTGCGGCATGCGCCTGCGCATCCATCGCCACGCCGAAAAGACCTGCGTCGAGGGCCTGGGCCTGCGGCGGATGGGCGGGACGGTACTGCTGGAGGGCGCGCGCTGCGACGGCGCGGCGCACGACGGATGTGCACGCCGCTGCATGATGTTCTGGAAGGAAGCCTGGCTCAGGCCAGTCCAAGCGGACGCGCCGACGCCGGTCGCCGGGCTCGAACAGCCCTGGCCTGGCGCGTTGAAGACCCGCGACGGCGAACTCTATGTCTGCCAGTCCACCGCGCTGGGCGAAGCCACCGCCTCGATGTCCAAGTGGAGCCTGGGCCATTTGGCCACCGACCTGCGCCGGGGCGAGATCACGCCGCCGCGGTTGGCCAACGTGGTGTCACGCACGCTGCTGAACCTGGCGCGCCGCAAGCTGGGCATGGACGAGATCGACGCGCTCAAGGGTCCCGGCACCGAACGGCGCCGCGGCCGACTGAACCTGCAAGCCGGCGAATGGGTGCGGATCAAACCCGTTGAGCAGATCCAGGCGACCCTCGACGCCAACGGCAAAAACCTTGGCCTGGCCTTCGAACCCGAGATGAAGCGCTACGCCGGCGGGGTGTTCCAGGTCGAGTTCCTGGTCGACCGGATCATCCAGGAAGAGACCGGCGTGATGTCGCCGCTGACCCACACCGTCGCGCTGCGCGACCTCGTCTGCCAGGGCATCTGCGTCAAGAACTGCCCGCGCAGCAATCCGCTCTATTGGCGCGAGAGCTGGCTCGAGCGGGTCGAGGCTCCACATGCGGCTTGAGCGCGCGACCGGGGCGGTGACGCGCATCGATATCGTCGCGCCGCAGGAGCTTTCGTCCGCCGACCTCGCGGCGTGGCGCGACCTGCAGAGCGCCTATCCGGAACTCGCGAGCCCGTTCCTGTCGGCCCAATGGGTGCTGACCATGGCCTCGATCGACGGGCCGGACCGGCGCGGCGCCCGCATCGCGGTTCTGCGGCGCGGCGATGAGGCGGTCGGGTTCCTGCCGGTGCGCGTCACACGCTCCACCGCCATGCCGGTGGGCAGCCCGTTCTGCGACTACCAGGGCCTGGTGGCGGCGCCGGACCTGGCGGTGGACGCCCGCCGCATCGTCGCCGCGCTCGGCGTCTCACGGCTGGATCTGCACAATGCGCTCGGCGCGCAGACCGCCTTCGCCCGCCATCATCGCGTGCGGGAGGACTCCTGGGTTATCGATGTGGCGGCGGGCTATCCGGCGTTCGCCGCCGAGCGCCGCGCGGCGGGCACCGACATCCTGCAGGACTGCGCCAAGAAGCGCCGCAAGCTGCAGCGCGAGCATGGCGAGGTGGTGTTTGCAGCCCGCTCCGTCGATCGGGGCGCCTTCGAACAGCTGTTCGACTGGAAACGGGCGCAGCTGGTGGCCACGCACCAGACCGACCTGTTCCAGACCCCATGGGCCCAGGAGCTGATGGAGGCCACCTTCGCCGCCGATGGCGCAGACTTCGGCGGGGCGTTGTTCACCCTGCACGCCGGCGGCCGGCTGGTGGCGGCGCAGTACGCGCTGCATGGGCGGGACGTGCTGCATTCGTGGATGATCAGCCACCACCCGGACTTCGGTCGCTATTCGCCCGGCTTGGTGCTGCTCGACGAGATGCTGCGATGGGCGCCGGAGGCCGGCTACCGCGAGATCGACCTGGGTCCGGGCGCTTACCGGTTCAAGGAGAGCTTCTCCAATGTCCGCCGCTCGATCGCCGAGGGTTATGTCGGCCTGCCGTCCGCCGCCACCCTGTTCCGCGCGGCCGAATATCTGGTCTGCCGGATGGCCGAGGCGCTGCCGCTCGGGCCGATGTCGACCATGCCGACCAGGGCGATGCGCCGGCTCGATCGCATGCGCGGCCTCGTCGGCTAGGCGCGCGCCCGCAACCGACTCAACCGCGCCGCTAGCGGTTCAGCGAATTTCGACATCAACGCCGGTCGGCCCGCCAGCACCGCCAGCGCCGCCCCGACCTCGCGGCGCTTCAGATGCGCGGCGAACCGTTCCCAGGCGAGCAGCGTAGCCAAGGACGCGCGGCGCGCAGTCAGCGCGCGCACCACAGGGGCCGAGAGTTGAGCATGGTCAGCGCGGAACCGGTCGTCGGCGGCCAGCAGCGCGGTCAGCGCCTGCTGCGGCGCGCGATGCGAGATCGAGCCCGCGTGCCGGCGATACCGGTACATCGCCGCCGGGTCGAGGCGCAGCCGTTCGCCTCCGGCCAGCAACCGCGCCAGGAAGTCGTAGTCCTCGCCGATCGGCAGTCGCGGGTCATAACGCAAGCCGATCGCCTCGATCAGCGCACGATTGATCAGCGGCTTGAGGTAACCCAGCGGCGGCAGCTTCACGCCGCCTGCCTCGCAGGCGATGAAGTCGCGCAGGTCGATCCATGCCGGTGCGGGTAAGGCCTCGGCCGTCAGGTAAAGGCTGCGCTTCGGAGGGTCCTCCCAGAACAGTTCCTGGTTGTCGGCGACGATCCGCGCTGCGTCCGCGCCGGCGCGGGCCAACAGGCGCTCCAGCCGATCGGGGCTGATCAGATCGTCGGCGTCCATCACCGCGACCCAGTCGCCGCGCGCCGCATCCAGTGCGCGGTTGCGCGCCGCGCCCGGTCCGCCGCGGGTCGGGTGCCGGAACACTTGGATGCGAGAATCCAACAGCGCGGCATGGTCGGCGAGCGTGGCGCTGTCGTCGCTGGAGGCGTCGTCGACGATCAGCAGCTCCCAGGCCGTGTGGGTCTGCGCCAGCACCGAGTCGATCGCCGCCTGCAGGAAGCGCGCGCCATTGTACGAGGCCATCAGGATCGAGACCGTGGGCGCGTCTGCAGTCATGGTCGTCCCTCCGATCCGCAAGGCCCGGCTGTACTATGCAAGACTGGTGCAGGGAATCGATTGCGCGAGGGCGCGCTCTGTGTCGGACACCCATATCGCCATCGCCGTCGCCAGCATGTCGGATATAGCCGCGCTGCTCCCTCGCCGGCTGGCGCTGCTTTCTGGCGCTAGGCGGCCCGGTGAAGCTGATCGACCCGCCTTCTACACCTCGCCGCCCGCGGAGGTCAGCCTGCCTAACCTGAAGGACCGCCTGTCCGAGCCGCTGATGGCCTGGATGCGCGGGGTGATCCCTGAGGTCGTGGCCAGCCGCTAGGTTTGGTTCGGCGGGGCCGGCTGGACGGCCGGCAGGCACGCGGCCTCGATGGCCGCGATCTCATGCGGCAGGACATGACGCACTAGGCGCCTCTGGTAGATGTAGCCATCCAGGTTCAGGTGGGCGTCCTTGGTCAGGAACACTTCGGCCTCGTCGAAATGACGGATCGCCGAGTGTGCGGAGCCAAGCTCTCCTCTTGCTCCCCACGACGCGTTGGCCGGTTCAAAGAAGCCGGCGCCAAGCTGGAGTTCGCGCTCAAGGTGGGCGAACGCTCCTTGGCGATCGGCGATCCACTCGTAGTGGAAGGGCGCGTAGCGAATGCCGTTGGCGCGCGCGGTCCGTTCGACACGGGCGTTCTGGCGCGAGGCGGTGATGAAGTTCCGCAGGAGCTTGCCGCGTTCGACCACGCCGCCCCAGTTTTTCAGCCAGGAGTCGTAGGACTGCACCGGATCGCGCTCCAATCCGATCACCGAGATGCGATCGGCGGGGTAGCCAGAACGCAGCATCGCCTCCAGCGGATCGAAGGTGCTTTCGATCTCCACATAGGGGCCGAACGTCTCCTTGAAGAACACGATGTCGGAGGCCGCATCGAACTGCAGCGGTTGCTCGAACGGCTTGGCCTGGATGACGTGGCGCATGATCGTCTTGACCGGCTGGTAGAACGACGCCGCCCCCGCCAGGCCGAAGACGTTGGCCAGCGCCGTCGAGCCGACGCGACAGCGGCCGCTGGCGATGATCACCCTAGGCGCACGAGTCCCATGGACGTGGATATCCTTGCGCAGGATCTCCGCAACCCGATCGGTCAGTTCCCCCCTGGTCAACGTCTCGGTCACGTAGACGCCGTCGCGCTCGATCGGTTCGTCATCGGAAAGGCCCGAGGCAGCCACCGCTCGAACGCCACTTTCTTTATTCATATCAACGCATTCTTTTTATGACTCGAACGCTAGGCGCTCCATCCCGCAGTGGAAATGTGCAGGCTCACCCTCAACTGCAAGGGTTACGCCGAGCCTTCCATCAAACCCACGCGCCGCGATCGCCCCGCCGTGCAGCGACGTCATATCGGCGCGTACGCGTACGCACAACCGACACGGCCGCAACGCTTGCACGCGACGAAAATGCGGCGGCTACTGCCGCTCGGGGGCTTTCAGGATCGGGAGCAGCCATGAGCGTCTATCGTGTGACGGAAATCATCGGGACCAGCGAAACAAGCTGGGAAGACGCCGCTAAGGAGGCGCTGGCCACCGCCTCGCGCACCTTGCGCGACCTGAGGATCGCCGAGGTCGTCGAGCAGGACCTCGCCATCGGCGCCGACGGCCAGATCACCGCCTTCAGGATCAAGCTGCGCCTCAGCTTCAAGTACGAGATTCCCTGGGCCGCGCCTGCCTAAGGCACGGTAGGCGCCCGGTTTCGGCGATTTTTTGAGCGCGTTTAGGGCGCCTTGGTGACGGTTGGGTCATTACAACCGCGGCGCTGCAGTGCAGCAATTGCTATGTGCGAGCTTCTCTGCGCATTCGCCGTCGCCCGCCGGAACGGAGTTCATGCATGCCTGCCGACGCCCTTCGCACACCGGCCACCGTGCTTGTCCTGCAAGGCGGGGGCGCGCTGGGCGCCTACCAAGCCGGCGCCTATTCGGTGCTGGCGCGCAAGATCGCCGACTTCGACTGGCTGGCCGGTATCTCGATCGGCTCGATCAACGCGGCGATCATCGCCGGCGCGCCGGCCGCGGACCGGGTGAAGCACCTGGAGGATTTCTGGTCGACGGTGTCCAGCGGGGCCGCGTCCCTCGCGCCGGTGCATCTCGGGACGGAAGAACCTCAACTGGCCCGCGCCGCGGCGGCGATGATGTTCGGCGCGCCGGGGTTCTTCACCCCACGCCTGCCCTGGCCCTGGCCGAACGGCGTGGGCGCGCAGGACGCGCTCAGCCTCTACGACACCGGGCCGCTGGTCGACACGTTGAACCGGCTGGTGGACTTCGACCGCCTGAACCAGGGACGGACACGCCTCAGCGTCGGCGCCGTCAATATCCGCACCGGCAATTTCGCCTATTTCGACACCGCGACCACGCGGATCGGTCCAGAGCACATCCTGGCCAGCGGCGCGCTGCCGCCGGGCCTGCCGCCGATCGACATCGAGGGCGAGGACTACTGGGACGGCGGCCTGGTCTCCAACACCCCGCTCAACTACGTGATCGAGACCGAGGAGGCGCGCGACCTGCTGGTCTTCCAACTCGACCTGTTCAGCGCCACCGGCGAGATGCCCCGCGACCTGCTGCAGGCCGACGCGCGCGCCAAAGCCATCCGCTTCTCCAGCCGCACCCGGTTGAACACCGACGTTGCCAAGCGCGAACAGGAGGTCAAGCTGGCGTTGGCCCGGCTGCTGGCGCGGTTACCGGACGGATTCTGCGACGAGCCCGACCTGCGATTGCTGTCCGCCCACGCGTCGTTGCGCGCCCTGAATATCGTGCACCTGATCTACCGGCAGGCGGGGCATGAGGCGTTCGGCGGCGACTACGAGTTCTCCCGCGCCTCGGTGAACCAGCATTGGCAGGCCGGCGCGCATGATGCGGCCCGCGCTCTGGGCCATCCCCAATGGGAGGAGCTCCAGGCGGGCGTGATCAACATCTTCGACCCGACCAACCTCGATCCGGCGCGCCGCGAGAAGCTGGCGACGCCGCACGTGACACCCGCGTCCCGGCGCGCGGCCGAATAGCCCGACCTACTCGGTCGGCGCCTTGACGATCCGCCACCGGCGCTGCGCCTCACTGGACCCCGGCACGTCGTTGACCCGGCGCAGGGTCGCCGTGCCGCTCAGATGCAGCGGCGCACCATCGAGACGGCGGCCGTAGATCACCACCGGCACGTCGACGAACAGCGACCCGGCCGCGCCCTCGATCTCGCCCGGTGCGCCGACCTGGGCCGCATAGCTGTAGTAGGGCGCGAAGCCCGCGGCGAACGCCGACTCTCCGGCGGCTTCAGGCTCGCGCAGCGCCCAGGCCTCCGCGTACCTCTTCTCGGCCAGCAGCGCGTAGTAGGTCTGCACCACCTGGGCCGCGCCCTGGGCGCTCTGCGGCGTGAACGGCGCCTCGGAGATCGGTGTCCGGTCGTCGGGAAGACCACCGGGGGTTCCCGGCGCGGGCGGCTCCACCGGCGGCATCGACGCGGCCGGCGGCGGCGCGATGGCGGCGGGGGTCGCCGGCGCGGGCGCCGCCGCAGCGGGCGGGGGCGAGGCTGCGGGACGCTCGCAACCCGTCAGAGCGAGCAGCAGTGTGGCGATCAGTACGGGAAGCTTGCGCATCGGCGCATGCGATGGTGCGCCTGTGGCGGCATTGCGGCCTAAGGCGTGCGCGCAGGACCAGCCACCACGCCCGCATCGTGCAGTCGGGCGATCTCCACCGCGGGCAGTCCCAGCACCTGGGACAGCACCTCGTCAGTGTGCTCGCCGAGCCTGGGCGCCGCCCGCGGCGGCGCGCGCACCGCGTCAGGAATGATCGCCGGCGCGCCCGGCGCCGGATAGCTCAGGCCGCTGGGATGGGCGATCGTGGAGAACATCGGGTTGGCGCCGAACAGGCGCGCGTCCTGGGTGACCGCCTGATGCACGCTCTGGTACGGCCCCCAGCATACGCCGTTGGCGTCGAAGCCTGCCGCCAGGTCCGCGTAGTCGCGGCCGCCGATCGCCGCCTCGAACACCGGGAACAGCGCCTCACGGTGTGTGAAGCGCGCCTCCTCGTCTTTCAACGACACGCCCAGGCTTTGCTGGAGCGCCGCAACCGCGTCGCCGATCCCCAGCACCTTGAGCAGGCCGCTCCACTGCCGTGCGGTGAGCGCCACCACCATCACCCGGCGTCCGTCACGCGTAGCGAAGTCGCGGCCGAAGGCGCCGTAAAGGTCGTTGCCCATCCGCGCCCGATCCGCGCCGGCCGACAGCACCTCGCCCACCTGACCGAGATTGGCGAGGGTCGCGGCGGCCATGTCCGACAGCGACACCCGCACCTCGCGCCCCTGGCCGTCAGCGGATCGCGCGCGTTCAGCGGCGGTGATGGCGAAGGCGGCGTAGGCCCCGGTCAGCAGATCCCAGGCCGGCAGGACGTGGTTGACCGGAACGTCGGAGCCGAGCGGGCCGGTCATCAGCGGATAGCCAACCGCGCTGTTCACTGTGTAGTCGACCGCCGTGCCGCCGTCCGGCCAGCCCATCACACGCACGCAGATCAGGTCGCCGCGCGCCGCCTTCAGCCGGTCGTAAGCGAGGAATCCGTCGGCTGGATAGTTGGTGACCAACAGGCCCGCATTCTTTCCCGGCGCCGCGGCGATGGCGACCGCCAGTTCCCGACCGGCGGGGCTGGAGAGATCGATGGCCACCGACTTCTTGCCCTTGTTCAGCCCCTCCCAATAGAAGCTGTCGCCGCCCGGCGAGAGCGGCCAGCGCTTGAAGTCCAGGCCGCCGCCGACGTTGTCCAGTCGGATCACCTCGGCCCCCATCTGGGACAGGTACAGGCAGCTGGACGGCGCCGCGACGAACGATGAAGCCTCGACGATCCTCAAGCCCTTGAGCAGGTCGTACATGGGGGGTGGCCTTTCGCGGGTTCGCCGAGCGCCCGTCCTTGTGGCCCCGCGCCCCTCAGGCCGGCAAGGCCCCGATCTCCGCTTCCGGCCGCGCCGCCTGGGCCAGGTAGGCGTGGATGGAGGCCACGACCTGGGCGCCGTCGCCGACCGCCGCGGCGACGCGCTTGACCGAGCCTGCGCGCACGTCGCCGATGGCGAACACGCCGCGCAGGCTGGTCTCCAGCGGCAGGCGGCCGTCGCCCAGCTCAACGCCGGTCCGCACGAAGCCGCGGGCGTCCATCTCCAGGCCGGAGCCACGCAGCCAGTCGGTGTTGGGATCGGCGCCGATAAACAGGAACAATTGGCGCATCGCCCCGCGCTCCTCGTCCCCACCGTCGCGCGGCCGCCATCGGATCGCCTCCAGCATGCCGTCGGCGCCGTCCAGACCGGCCACCTCGACGCCGGTGCGCACAGTGACATTCTCCAGACCCTCGATGCGCTCGACCAGGTAGCGCGACATGGTGTCGGCCAGCGCGCGGCCGCGCACCAGCATGGTGACGCTCGCTGCACGGCCGGCGAGGAACACCGCGGCCTGGCCGGCGGAGTTGCCCGCGCCGACCAGCGCCACGTCCTGGCCCTCCGACAGCTTGCCCTCCAGCGGCGAGGCCCAGTAGTGCACTGAGGCGCCCTCGAAATCGTCCAGCTCTGCGACCTGCAAGCGCCGGTAGCGCGCACCCGAGGCCAGCACCACGGCGCGGGTGCGGATCCGCTCAGCCTCGCCCAGACGCAGGGTCAGGACCGTCTCGCCATCGCCGGGCGGCTCCAGAGCCAGGACCTCGTCGGGAATGGCCATCTCGACCCCGAACTTCTGCGCCTGGGTGTAGGCGCGCGCCATCAGCGCCATGCCGGAGATGCCGGTGGGAAAGCCGAGGTAGTTCTCGATCCGCGCCGAAGCCCCGGCCTGACCGCCGAACGCACGGCAGTCGAGCACCAGCACCGACAGGCCTTCCGACGCCGCATAAACCGCTGTCGCCAGTCCGGCGGGGCCCGCGCCGACCACCGCCACGTCGAACACGCGGTCCGGGTCGATCGCCCCAACCAGGCCGATGCATCGGGCCAGCGCGCTTTCGGTCGGATTGCGCAACAGCTCCCCGCCTGGGCACAGCACCAGCGGCAGTTCGCCTGGCCCGACCTGAAAGCGGTCGACCAGCGCGCGCGCATCGGCGTCGTGATCGGGGTCCAGGCGCTGATGCGGATGACCGTTACGCGCCAGGAAGCCCTCCAGGCGCAGCACGTCGGCGTCGTCGGCGTGACCGACGATCAGCGGCCCGCCGGCGCCGGTCTCCAGCAGGCCGACGCGGCGCAGGATCAGCGCGCGCATGATCCGTTCGCCCAGCTCAGCCTCGGCCGTCAGCAGGGCGCGCAGCCGCTCCGGCGCGATCGCCAGCACGTCGACGGCGTCGAGCGTGTAGGCGTCGACCAGCGACGGACGACCGGAGAGTTGCGCAAGTTCACCCGAGAATTGCCCGGGGCCGTGGGTGACGATGTGCAGGCGGCGGCCGGACTCGTCGTGCTGCGTCACTTCGATGTGGCCAGCCAGGACGAGCTTCAACCCATGGTCGGGATCGCCGACGCGGGCAACCGCCTCTCCCGTCGCATAGGACCGGGCCTGGCCAAAGCGGCGGACGCGATCGATCTCCGCGGCGCTGAGCGTCGGGAACATCTGGTGCGATCGCGTGGAGGCGATCGATGTGGTGGGTTCGTCCATAGGCCAGTCCCCGGGCGCCGGCGCCGCACCGGCCGCTCGGTTTGGCATTCCCGCGCGCCGCGATCCAGCCGCACCGGCGCGGATCGCCCGCCTGCCGGCTTCGGCGCCCGGAAATGAAAAGAAACCCGATCGGCCGTGGGCCCACTGGGTCAAGTTTGCTGCAAAGTTCATGGATGAGCCCGCAGCAATTTCGCAGAGCGACGCCACAACGGACACCCCCGCAGTGGGCCGAAAAACGACACCCTCGTGTGAATAACCACATCCGGCCTTCGCGCCGCCGGGCACAGGCGCGAATGTGACGGTCGTGATAAAAATTGGAACGTTGCAGGACCGCTACTAGGCGTAGCCGTTCTCCCGCCGCGTATATTCGCCAGTTGGCCACGCTGGTTGAGCGCAGGCGCGTCGCTTTCGGGCCGGGGACGCTGCCGCGCCCCCGGCCTCCGCGATCAGAACTTCTTGGTCAGCGCGATCTTGTAGGTCCGGCCCAGCGCGTTCGCGGTCAGGGCGTCGTAATTGAGCTCCAGTCGCGCCAGCGGCGGGTCGGTGTCGAAGATGTTGGTGACATTGAACACCGCCGTGGTGTCCCAGGGCAGGAACACTCGATAGGTGACGTCCGTGGTGACGAAGGCGTCGATCTTCTTGCCGTCTTGCGGACGGGGCACGACGGTCGCCTGAGCCGCGGTCGCCACGTCGCCGATCACCAGGTTGCCGGTGAACGGCGTCGTGCGTTGGTCGATGTAGCCGTCGATGTAGTTGGTCTGCAGGCGGATGTTGTGCGGGCCGCTGTCCCACTCGGCGTAGAACATCCCGCGCCATTCCGGGATCGGATAGAAGCCGGTGTTGTAGTTGAACTTGCCGACCCCTTCGAAACCAGGCGTGGTGACGCCCTGAAGCTTGACCTCGGCGATGGTGTACTTGTGGTTCCAGGTGACCTGCGAGCCTAGCTTCAGGCCGCCGCCGTAGATGTCGTCGAAGCTGAGTTCACCGGTGACGTCGACGCCATCGGTTTTCACACCCCCCGCGTTGGCCCAGTTCACCGCGATCTGCGTGAAGTTGTTCACCCCGCAAACCCCGGTCGGGAAGGTGAAGCGAGCCTGGATGATCGCGAACGCTGGGTTGTTGCAGTTCACGTCGCTGTTGTTGGGGAACATCTGACCGACGATTCCGGCGGCCGATTCGACGGTGAATGGATCCTGGAAGTCGAAATTCCAGTAGTCGACCGTGCCCTTGAACGGCCCGGCCTCGACGATCGCGCCGACGCTGTATGTGGTGGCCTTCTCCGGCGCCAGGTTGGGGTTGCCGAACTGGGCGATGGCGCGGAAGGCGTTGCTGATGAACACGCCCGTCACCACCGGCGACGGGTCGACCAGCGGCTGCGGCGGCGCGCGGAAGGTGGTGCCGACGGAGCCGCGGAACGCCAACCAGTCCAGCGCCTGCCAGCGTACGTCCAGCTTCGGGTTAAAGGTGTCGCCGCCGGCGTTCTCGCCGTAGTTTTCATAGCGGGCCGCGATGTGGGCGTTGAAGTTGTCGGTGAACGGCAGCGCCACTTCGGCGAACCCGGCGTAGACATTCTGCACAACATTGGCGGGGGTCGACGAGGATAGCAGCCCGAAGGGGCCCGGCGAGTTCGTGCAGGCGCCGCCGATGAGGGTATCGGAGCATGGAGTCACTAGGCGGTTGTTCAGCGGTCCATAGTCGGTCCGATAGAAATTGCGGCGGAACTGGCCGCCGGCCGCCCAACCGACCTTGCCGCCCGAGAACTCGATCGGCAGTTCGCCATTGAGCACGCCGTCGAGCACGAACAGCCGCGCGGTGGAGTCGCTGGTGATCGCCGTGCCCATCCATTTCACCAGCTCCAGAGGGTTGGCGACCGCGGAATTGAACAGCGGATTGGCCGCGCCCGGACGTTCGGCGGAGAACTGCGAGTTCTGGGCGAACGAATTGGTGAACGGGTTGAAGTAGTAGCAACCTAGCGCATTGTTGCCGGCGTTGGTGGTGAAGTTCGCGGTCTCCGCCGCGGTGCAACCATTGGTGTCGCCGGCCAGCGCGCCGAAGCCCCGCAGCGCCAGTTGTTGGCGCGAGACGAAGGTGTCCCAGCCGCCCTTGGTGACTATGTTGACGGTGTGGTAAGTCCCTGCGAGGTCCCATCCGATGCTGTCGAACAGTTTGCCCGAGAAGCCGCCCGAGAGCCGATAGGTCTTCAGGATGGTCGGGACGGCGACGCCGTCGCCCTCAAACACCGGGTTTCCGCCCAGACCAAAGGGCCGGAAGTTGATCGCCGGGAGGACTACGCCCGTCAGGTTCGCCGGGAGGGCGTTGGGGAACTGTTGACGCAGCAAGGTCAGGCCCGGGTTGCTGGCCGGCACGAAGTAGCTGCCGGGGAACGGCGAGGTCAGGGCCGTCGGCCCAGGCGCTGTGGTCGGATAGCCGGGCGAGCTGCGCCCCACCGACTTGGTCTCGGTGTAGAAGGCCTCGGCATGGAACTTGACGGTGTCGGACAGCTCGAAGTTGGTTTCGCCGTACACCTGCCATCGACTCGTGGGATCGATCAGGTTGACGAAGGTGCCGGCGATGCGGGACAGACAGACTTGGTTACCGCCGACGAAGGCCGCCTGCGCGCCCACCGTGGCGCAGCCTGGATCGCGCAATTGAGCGCCCAGCGTCGAGGTTCCGGTGAGCGGTAGGAAAGACACCGGGCTGTTGGTGAAGGAATAGCCGGAGTCCGGGTTCTCCAGATAGCTCGGAAGGTTCCAGTCGCGCTCGTTGCCGCGCAGGCGCCCACGCATCTGCCAGCCGGCGGACAGCAGGACGTCGCCCCGCTCGCCCTGCCAGCCCCAGATGGCGCTGGCGCTGTAGTCGGGCTCGTCGGCGCCGGGGACGTAACGATAGTCACCCGAGACCTGCAGACCGTCGAAGTTCTTGCGGGTGATGAAGTTGACCACGCCGCCGATGGCGTCGGAACCGTACGTGGCCGCCGCGCCGTCCTTTAGGATTTCAATGCGGCCGATGGCGGCCTGTGGCAGCGAGTTCACGTCCACCGGGCCGTTGCTCGTCGGAACGGACACCAAGCGGCGACCGTTCAGCAGCACCAAGGTGCGCGTAGCGCCCAGGTTGCGCAGGTTGACCGTGGCGACGCCGGACGGCGTGGAGCCGATGGTGGCGTACTGGTTGTGGTCGCCGTTCACCCCGCCGCTGACGGTGAGGTTCTTCATCAGCTCGATGGTGGTGGGATTGCCCTGACGTTGCAGTTCGTCGGCGCCGATCACATCGACCGGCAAGGCCGCGTCCTCGGGCGTACCGGCGATGAACGAGCCGGTGACGATGACTTCGCTGACTTCGCTGCCGGACTGTGCAGCAGCCGAGCCGGCCCACAGTCCCGCCGCAAGGCAGACGGCCAGGGCCGAGCCCTGGTTGAACAGGTTCGACTTCATGATGCGCTTCCCCGCTACGCCACTGCGGCGCTTGTTGTTTGGGAGGAGGCGCCCGCTCGCGCCCGCTCGTCAACAGGATGTTGATATCCAAGACCAAAAATTGGAGAGCGTTGCAATTAGGCAACAATTGCCGAAGGCGTCAAATAGTCCCGCGAGCGCGAGATGTCTCTGCGAAGACGCGGGCGAGCTCGATCGTTAGCTGTTCCAGGGCGTCCACCGCCTCCATGCGCTGCTCCACATTGGGCGCGAAGGCATAGATGACGCAGATCGCATGCAGCCGACCGCGCAAACGCGGCTCGCTCACCTGCGGCCTGTCGCGCGGCTCCCTGGAATCAGCGGGCACGACAGAAAACAGATCCTGCGTGGGGTCGATGAACGTATCGCTGGCATCCCACTGCACGGGACTGCCCAGCACCGCCACCTTGCGTTCGAAATCCATCGTCCTCCCCTCCTCGTCGCGCCGCGCCCACGCGCTCTGGCCATGCCGCGTGTTCAGGCGACCAGCGCCGCGTCCCGGCAACGCAGGCCGTTTAGCCGCACGTCCGCTTCTCCAAGCCGCACGCCAAGGATCGCGGTCAGGCTGTTGACTAGCGCGTCAACCGGAGCCGCGACCCCGTTGAGCACTGAGGCCAGGCTTTGCTTGATCAAGTTCAGGTTCAACCCGAGCGGCAGGCCGAGCAGGGTGACATTCAGATCAAGGTCGCCGAGCAACGTGCTGGCGGCGGTCTGCACGATGTCGTCTGTGGCGACAGTCTTGATACGGCGCGCGGTGATGTCGGCGCGGTCGAACGAGACCTGATTCCAACTGGTCCCGCCCAGCTTCACGTGCGCCGAGCCGGTCGCCTTCACTAGAGGTAGGCTGAGGATCGCGGCGGGCTTGCGCGTCAGGGGGGCCTTGAAGTCGTCCAGCTTGCTGACGTCGATGTCGGCGATCGCCACCTCGCCCAGGCTGGGCCGCACGGCCAGCGTTGCTGACTGGCTGGCAGGGTCGCTAGGGCATTGCACCGCGGACAGCTTGGCCTCCGCGCTCGCGGCCTCGAGCAGCAACGGAAGGCGCACGGGCTGCGCTCCCAGGCCGCTCAGGGCACCCAGCGCCTTGGCCTCGACATAGAGCCGCGCCTGGGCGGTGCGAATGACCACGCCGCCGTCGCGGTCGACGGTAAGCCATGGCGAATGGTTCGGCCGCTCGCCGATCGCCAGCCACACGTCGAGGTCCGCCACGCCTGGGACGCTGGCTCCGAGGTCCAACTTCACCTGCCGCCCCTCCTGCGCCAGCGCGAGGATCCCCTGGGCCATGGCCAGCGATCCGACGGCGACGTCTGTGCTGGAGGCGCCTGCCACATGATCCTGGTCGCCGTAGGGGCCGAGCGACAGCAGCCCGTCGAGCTTGACGGGCTTGCCGGGCCCTGCGGCCGCCGAAAGCTTCAGCGCCGCCTTGGCGGCGGGGATCTGGCCGGTCTCGTTCAACAGGTCGCCCAGCACCTTGAGGGCGTCGGCGGTGTTGGTTTCGGTAGCCAGCACCTCATTGAAGCTGGCGCCAGTGAGATGCATCGAGGTGCGCAGGGCTTCGGAATAGCGCAGCAGGTCGACGTCGGCGTCAGCCAGCGCGTCGTAGTCCATCACCGACAGCGACACCGTGCTGCCGGTCAGGGCGCTCAGGACCTGGTTGGCGACGCCGCCATGCAGCGAAGCCAGCCGCGTGCCGATGGAAAAGCTGGCCAACTCGGCTCGTGCGGCGGTCGCGCGCCGGGTGATCTTCACCTTGTGCGACCCGATCAGCACAGGCGCGAAGAACAAGTCGGCGTTGGAGCTGGCGGTCACCGAAACAGCGTTGGGCTCTATCCGCGTGGCCACGAAACGCTCGCCGGGCTTCAGGGCGGGGTTCGGCGTGTAGACCCCGAGCGCCACCTTGACGGTCAGCGGAGTTTTCCAGCCGGAGGCGGCGGCCGTCGCGCGGGCCGCCTTGCGCGCGTTCGGCAAGTCCCGCGCCGCGGCGACGGCCGCCAGGTCGGCGACACCCTGAAGCTGGCGCGCCTGCAGGTAGATGGAGCCCACGTCGACCGCCAGAGCCGCGCAACCGAGCATCATCACCGCGCCTGCGGCGGTGAGGATCGCCACCCCGCCACGCTGATCGGCCGCGAACGAAGCCGCCCGCCCCCGCGCCCGCATCAATAACCTCCGACGCTGACGACAGCCTGCCGACGGATGGTCGAGCTCGGCATCGGCACCAGCTTGCGCAGCGCGAAGATCGGCGATTGTGACGCATCAAAAGTGACGGCGACGACGATTCTGTTGGGGTTGTTGTCGAGGGTCCAGCTGGCTTTCGATGGTGACAGGTCGTAACGCGGCAGCGCGTCGTCGACCGATGCGCGCACAAGTTGCTGACGCTCGGCGAGATCGAGCCCGCCGACGGCTTCGCGGGTGCCGTCGTTGGCGATCTGCTGGACCGCGTGCGCCATCCAGAAATAGCCGCCGTAAGCCGACCAGTTTCGCGCACGTCATAACCGTTGAGCGCCGCTGGCCGATTGGCGTCTTGTCCCATGCGGTCTCGCAACCATCGCTGGAAGACGGCGCTGCTAAGATCGACGCAGCGCTACAACGCGTCACGCAGCGCGCGGTGGCGCGGCGGAACGCTTCGCCTAAGGCCAGTAAGGCACCGCGCCGTACGGTTGGTAGTAGGCGTAAAGCAAGTCGCGGTAGCTTTGATCGCCGCCGCCGAAGCCTTCGAGTTCGTCCTTGCCGTAGGACGGCGCCTTCTCGAGCTGGTCCTTGGTCAACGGCAGGACGTAGCCGTCCTGGGTCGTGTCGTAGTCGAGCACCGCCCAGGGCAGCGGATGGTAGCGTTCGCCAATGCCGAGGAATCCGCCGAACGACAACAGTGCGTAGCGCACCTGCCCTGAGAGCTTGTCGATCGACAGATCCTCGATCCGGCCGATCCGGTCGCCTTCTTGGTTGAACACGGGGGTGTCTGTCACCCGGCTGGACGTGATGAGGCTGTGGTCCGGTGTGATTTCCGGCATGGGGGCGTCTCCCGTTGAAGCGCCGCAAACATCCTTACGGCTCCGCTTGACGCAAACGGGTGCGGGGATCGGCGGTTCCGATCTATTTGATCGCCACCTGGACACCATCGGCGCCGGTCGCGCGCACCAGCACGGTCTCACCGACCAGTTCGAACAGCAGGTCCACCTTGGCGTCGCCTACAGCCAGGCCTTCGATGTTCAACCGACTGATGCCGACCGGCAGGTGCGGGTCGACGATCTCGATGCGGCGCTCCAAGGCGTGGACCTGCAGGCCAAGGCAAGCCTGCAGCATCATGAACACCGAGCCCGCAGCCCAGGCCTGCGGCAGGCAGGCCACCGGGTAGGCGACCGGCGGCTCGCCGGGAAACCGTGGAAAGCCGCAGAACAGTTCCGGCAGCCGCATCTCGAAATGCGCCGCGGTTTCAAACATCGCCGCGGTGAGGCGGACCACGTCCTCGCGCTCGCCATAGCGCGACATGCCCATGGCGCAGACCGCGGTGTCGTGCGGCCACACCGAGCCGTTGTGATAGGACATCGGATTGAAGCGCGCCTCGCCGATCGCCAGCGTGCGCACGCCCCAACCCGAAGCGAAGGCGTTCGAGCTCAGCCGCTTGACCACCCGCCGCGCACGCTCGGGGGCGGGCAGACCGGAGAACAGCAGGTGGCCGGGGTTCGAGCCCAGCACCTCGCAAAGCGCGCCGTCTCCATCGATGGCCATGCCGTAGAAGCCCTGCGCCTCCATCCAGAAGCGGTCCTCCACGGTCCGGCGAAGGCGCTCGGCGCGAGCCTCCCAATCCTCCGCGCCCTCGGCGCCGCGAAGGCGCGCGAACCTGGCCAGGGCGCGATAGGCGGCGAATGCATAGCCTTGCACCTCGACGAGCGCGATCGGACCGTCGGGAAAGCGGCCGTTGACGTGGAAGACGGAGTCCTCGCTGTCCTTCCAGCCCTGGTTGGCGAGACCGGAATCCGATCCTCGCTTGTAGTCGATGAGCCCGTCGCCGTCGGTGTCGCCGAACACCTCCATCCAGTCGGCCGCGCGTTTCAGCGCGGGCCAGATCTCGTCGATCAGGGCCATGTCGCCGGTGCGCTCCGCGTAGGCCCCGGCCAGGGCCACGAACAGCGGCGTGGTGTCGACGCCGCCGTAGTAGCGGCCGAACGGCACCTCCCCCAGCGCCGGCATCTCGCCCTTGCGGGTCTCGTGCATGATCTTGCCCGGCGCGGAATCCCGGAACGCCGAGATCTCGTGGGCCTGGTGGGCGGCGAGATACGCCAGCACGCCTCTGGCCAGTGACGGGTCGATCCACAGGATCTGCCAGGCGGTGATGATCGCGTCGCGCCCGAAGGCCGTCGAGAACCAGGGGATGCCCGCGTAGGGGTACGGTCCGGTCTCCATGGGCGTGGTCAGCAGGGCGATGTCAGCGCGGGACTTGTTCAGCCACTCGTTGAAAAGTCGTCCCGAGCTGTGCACCCGCGCGCCGAGGCGGTTGCGGGCCCGCATTTCCCAGCGCGCGCGCGCTGCGGCGCCTCGGAACCGCTCGCGGGTGGGCGTCAGCTCGCCCTCGGCGCCGATCTCCAGGTAAAGCTGGTGGCGGCCCTCCGGATTGATCGACACCATGAACTCCGCGCGCCGTGCGCTCAGGCGTCCTGGCGCATCGGAGAAGGCGATGACACTGGTGCGGCGCACCCCGTCCAACCCCTCGTAGGCCAGCCGCACCTGGCGGCCGTCGATCTCCGGCGGCGCCAGCGTCCCACGCCGCGTGCGCTTCATCCCGCGCACCTCGAACATGTCATGGAAATCCGCGTCGAACTCGATGGT
This sequence comes from Phenylobacterium sp., assembly GCF_030697305.1. Lineage (GTDB taxonomy): Bacteria > Pseudomonadota > Alphaproteobacteria > Caulobacterales > Caulobacteraceae > Phenylobacterium. The sequence goes on from NZ_JAUYQL010000043.1 coordinate 29,306, forward strand.
CAACGGCATGATCACGGGATCACGGCTGTAGTTGACGATGGCGATGCGCTCGTAGAGCCGCTCCTCCCACAGGAAGCGCTTGCGCTCCACGTGCAGCACGCCCGGCGGACCCATCGAGGCGCCAGGGACCGGCAGGGCGCTGTTTGTGCAGTTGGACGTGAAAAACACATTGTCCTGCGCCAAAGCCGAACTGAGCAGCGACGGCGAATGGCCGCCCAGCAGCAGCCGGAACCGCGACAGGATGCGGGTGTCGTCCCGGAACAGGCCGTCGCCCGCGCCTAGGATGTCCCCAAACGCGTCCGACACCACGAAGGTGTCCTTGTCCTTCAGCGCGAAGAGTCGATGCGGGACCCGCGGTTCGCCGGTCTCGCCATGCTCTACCGCCGAGTTTGGGGCGGGTGCGAGATCGTCCACGCGTTCAACTCACATCACGAGCGCCCTGGGGGCTTCCAGTCGAGGGGAGGCGGCAAGTTCCTCATACAGAGCCGTATAGCGGCGCGCCATCGCCATGGACGAGAACCGCAGTTCGAATCGCCGGCGGATTTCGCGCCGGTTCAGCGTCGGCAGCCGACGCACGGCGTCAAGCGCCGCCTGCAGCGAGTCCACGACGAAGCCGGTCACGCCGTCCTCGACAATCTCCGGCACCGAACCGCACTTAAAGGCGATCACCGGCGTGCCGCAGGCCATGGACTCGATCATCACCAGCCCGAACGGTTCGGGCCAGTCGATCGGGAACAACAGCGCGTCAGCGCCGCCCAGGAAGGCGGACTTCTGCTGGTCGGAGATCTCGCCCACGAACTCGACAAGCGGGTTGCCGCGGATCAGCGGCTCGATCTCGTCGCGATAGTAGGCGGCGTCGGCGGCGTCGATCTTGGCGGCCATCTTCAGCCGTCGCCCGAGCTGGGTGGCGATGGCGATGGCGCGGTCGGGGCGCTTCTCCGGCGAGATCCGGCCGAGGAACGCCAGGTAGCCGTCGCTGTCGGGGTGCAGGTCGTACCCCTGCCCCGGCACGCCGTGATGCACAGTGCCCATCCAGCTTGCGTGCGGCAGCGGTCGGCGCTGGTCGTCGCTGATCGAGACCAGCGGATACTGGCCCCATCGCGCGTAAACGGGCGGCAGGTCCTTGAGGTCAAGGCGGCCGTGCAGGGTGGTCAGGGTCTTGCCCGCCAGCGCCTCGAAGAACGGGAAATGAAGGATGTCGGTGTGGAAGTGGATGATGTCGAACTCATCCGCCCGGCGACGCACCTCGTCCAGCATCGACATGTGCGCGGCGAGATCGGATTTCAGCGGCGCGGGGTCCAGGCGGATCGCTTGATCACGCACGGCGGCAAGCTTCGCTGAGGTCTCCGCGTCTGCACTGGCGAACAGGGTCACATCGTGACCGAGATCGACCAGCGCGTCGGTGAGATAGGCGACGACGCGCTCGGTGCCGCCGTAGAGCTTCGGAGGGACCGCCTCGTACAGCGGTGACACCTGGGCGATTCTCATGGCGGCGCTCCTTCAATGCACGGTCATCCGGAAGGCGGGTGGAGCCGCGCCCGCGCCACCCCCACCAATCCGAATTCCGAACGCGCGAGCGGGTTCCCTGCACTGCAGCATTCATTTGTGCTGCGCCGCCACAGTCCGATTCAACGGCGCGGACGATCAATTAGAAGCGCCGAAAGTCCACACCGATGGAACTCTTGGTTGCGCCTTGCGGTTGGTCTGGCCCTGAGGTTGCGAAGGACTGGCGCATGACAGGCCGCGAGGAGATCATCTATGCAGAGCTTGCTGAATTATGGCGGCGCGTCTGCTCCGATCCACCGCCAGAGCCAGGCGTGGACGTAAGTCATATGCTCGACATCTTGATGACGCAGGTCGAACCCAAGACTTATGACCGCTTCTACTCGCCGCATTTGCGTGAGTCGCAGATCTCGTCCCCGAAGATCGATCAGGACGACGGCCTGGCCGGACAGCGACAGGCTGCCGTTGAAGAGCGTCTGCGCGAAATGCTGCGCACCTGCCCTGTGTCCGCGGAACTGAAGGCGCTGATCGCCCGGCTCGACTAGGCCGGTCGTTCAGAACAACCCGGCCACCATGTTGATCGTCAGGGCGACGACCACGGTGTTGAAGGTGAAGGTCAGCAGGCTGTGCAGCGTCCCCAACCGGCGCAACGACTTGCTGGTGATGTCGATGTCGGCGGTCTGCGATGCTACGCCGATGATGATCGAGAAGTGCAGGAAGTCCCAGTAGTCGGGATCTTCGCCGCCGGGAAACTCAAGACCGCCCGCGTCGCCCTCATCCACCTTGTCGTAGTAGCCATGCGCGTAGTGGATCGCGAAGATCATCTGCACCATGAACCACGAAGCGGCGACGGTGGCGAAGGCCAGCCAGACTCGCGCACCCCTGGCGAAGCCCGGGTCGTGTTTGGCCAGCGACAGCTCGAACGCCGTGGCCGCCAGACTGCCGACCGAGGCGACGATCACCAGGCCCAGGATGGTTGCTCGCGCCTGATCGTCGGCCGCGGCGCGTTGGCGGATCTGGTCAGGGGTGCGCCCGATCATCGAGTGAAGGGCGGCTGCGATGAAGCTGAGGCAGGCGACGTCCCAGCCAATGATCAGGCAGGTGCCGGCGCTCGCCGGCGTCCACGCCAGACAGGCGAAGCCGGTGAGGATGCCGATGGCGACGGCTGCCGCCAACCTGGGCCGCGGCGCGTTGCGGCCAAACACCATCCACATCGACGCCGTCCCTGAACCCGCGCCCCCGAACTCTGGCGCCGCGCGCCAACCTGCACCCGCATGACGCGGACGTCGATCAGCGCTATTGCCCGCGAGGTGCTTGGAACCGCAGATTACCGCATGAGCGTCAGTCCCCACGACATCCTCGCCCGTCACATCATGGACGGGCTGTACGAAGGTCGCTTCTCCCCCGGCCAGCGCCTGGTCGAGGCCGATCTGATGGAGCGCTACCAAACCAGCCGCGGCGCGGTGCGCGAGGCGCTGAGCCGGCTGGAAGCCGCCGGCGTCGTGCAGATCACCCGCAACAAGGGCGCCTCCATCCGGATGCTGTCTCGCAAGGCCGCGCGCAACATCATCGTCGTGTCGGAGGTGCTGAACGGGCTGATGGCGCGCCTGGCGGCGGAGAACATCGATCAGCCGGGCGCCCGGACGACGCTGCGCGACGCCTATGAGCTTCTGCAGGCCTCTCGCGACCTGGCCGGCCTGCGCGACCGGGTGCAGGCGCGCAACGCCTATTACCGGGCGCTGATCGACATCGGCGGAAATCGCGAACTCGCCCGCGTGCTGCCCAACACCGATCTGCACCTGACGCGCACCCAGTTTCGGCAGTACGACTTTGAATACGAGCGCGAGCGCTTCGACCTCTATCGCGACCTGCACGACGCCGTGCTGGGCGGCGACGCCCAGGCCGCCGAAGCGATCGGACGGGCCCGGACGCGGCGTCTGTTGGGCGACCTCGATGGGCTGCCCGACGAAGCGTTCGCGCCGGAGGACTGACCCGATCGCGAAAGCCTGGCCGCCGGCGCAGGTTGGATCATCGTGGGTGCGTCAGATTGTCGGACAATATCATTCACAATCTTGACTTCCTTACGACGCGGGTCTTCAACGCCGCATCATTCCTCAGCCGCCCGGAGCCAGACCATGTGGAGTTTCTCGAACGATCCCGAGTTCCAGCCCGAGCTCGACTGGATCGACACCTTCGTGCGCGAGGAAGTCGAACCGCTCGACGTGCTTCTGGGCAGCCAGTGGGACATCCATGCGCCTGAGTTCAAGCGCCTGGTCAGGCCGCTGCAGCAGAAGGTCAAGGACCGCGGCCTGTGGGCCTGCCACCTCGGCCCGGAGCTGGGCGGCAAAGGCTATGGCCAGCTCAAGCTCGCCTTGATGAACGAGAAGTTCGGCCGCTCGCGCTTCGGACCGATCGTCTTCGGTTCGCAGGCGCCCGACACCGGCAACTCCGAGATTCTCGCCCACTACGGCACGCCCGAGCAGAAGAAGAAGTACCTCGAGCCCCTACTCAATAATGATATCGTTTCGTGCTTCTCGATGACCGAGCCGCAGGGCGGCGCCGACCCGCTGGTGCTTGCCGCGAGCGCCGTGCGCGACGGCGACGATTGGGTGATCAACGGCGACAAGTGGTTCGCCTCCAACGCCCGCTACGCCAGCTTCTACATCGTCATGGTTGTCACCGACCCTGACGCGGCTCCCTACCGGCGGATGTCGATGTTCATCGTCCCGGCCGACACCCCCGGCATCGAGATCGTCCGCAACTACGGCTTCTACGGCGAACCGGAAAACACGCACGGCCACGTCCGCTGGACCAATGTGCGCGTGCCGGCCGAGAATATGCTGGGCGGCCAAGGCGACGCCTTCGTCGTCGCCCAGGTGCGGTTGAGCGGCGGGCGCATGCACCACGCCATGCGGACCCTGGCGCAGGCCACACGCGCTTTCGAGATGATGTGCGAACGCGCCGTATCCCGCTTCACCAAGGGCGAGCAGCTCTCCAAGAAGCAGATGGTGCAGGAGAAGATCGCCGACTCCTGGACCGAGCTTCGTCAGTTCCGCCTGTTGATCCTGGAGACGGCCTGGCTGGCCGACCAGGGGAACGACTGGAAGGCGATCCGCAAGAACGTCGCGGCGGTCAAGGCCACCATGCCGAAGTTGCTGCACGATATCGCCGCGCGCGCCCTGCAAGTCCACGGCTCGCTGGGCATCAGCCACGAGATGCCGTTCGCCGAGCTGGTCATCAACTCGTTCCACATCGGCCTCGCCGACGGCCCGACCGAAGTCCACAAGGTCACCGTCGCGCGTGAGGTGCTGAAGGACTACGCGCCGATCAACGACATATTCCCGAGCTACATCCGTCACGAGCTCGTGGCCGAGGCTCACGAGCTCTATGACGCGTTACAGGAAACCTGAGGCCGCCGACGGGACAGGGCGGCGTAGCGACGCCGCCCGCATCCCCCTTTAGTTCGGCGTGGCGTGCTCTTCCCGCCAGAGCGGCGGCAGGCCGTTGACCAGGCCGAACCCCTTGGTCTGGTAGCCCAGCAGCTCCAGCAGGGTCGGCGAGGCGAACTGCAGCACCGTCGGGTTCAGCGACAGGTACCAGTTCTCCTGCTGGCGATAGATCGGCAGGGTGTACCAGGCGAAGATGCCGGCGCGGCGCTCGTCGGCGGTGACGTTGACGCCGGTCTTGTGCCAAACCCGCCCCTCGAACGCGCAGAGAGAACCAGCGGGCGCGACCAGCGGCGCGTGCGCGGCGGCGGCGTCGCCAGGGCGTGGAGCGCGGTTTTCCAGATGGCTGCCGGGCGCCATCATGGTCGCGCCGTTGTCCGGCGTGAAATCGTCCAGGCACCAGACGAAGTTGATCCCCTGCGGCCGACTCCAGGGTTCCGGCATGTACTGCTGGTCGCAGTGCACGTAACTGTCGCCACCGCCGGGCCCAGTGATGTTGGCCGAGATGTTCGATAGCAGCGCCGGCCAGCCGATCACCGAGCGCAGCAGGCGCATGGCCAGCGGATGTTCGGCGAGCTCGCTGAACACCCGGTCGCGGTTCAGCAGGTTCCAGACACGCTGGTTGCTCTCGGGGCCATAGTCGAGCCGGATGCGGGGCCCCTTGCCTCGGCCGGGGTCGGTCTCGGCCGCATGGTACAACGCGTCGCGAGCACGCTGCAGATCGGCGCCTTGCAGCACGCCTTCAACGATGCAGACGCCGTGCTGCGCCAGGTCGCGTTCAGCTTGTTCGGGATCACGGGTCGCGGCAGGCAGTCGCGCCGGCGCGGCTTCGACCAGGGTCATCGGATTCCTCCCGCATGCCGTTCACGACGGCTTTACGCAGAACGATAACATAACTTATCCTATGCTCAAGTGAACCAGCAGGGAGGATCGCCCGATGCCGACGGGAAAACTCGCGGCGATGCTGGCCGAGTTGGACGAGCATGGCGTAGTCGTCGCGCCTGACGTTCTGTCGGCCGCAGAGCTGGCCGCGGCGCGCGGCGCTGTGGATGAGCTGATCGCCGCTGACCGCGCCGCGGGCGCCCAGCTCGCCGGGTTCCACTACGATCCGGACGACCGCAATATCCGCATCGTCGACCTGGCGCCGCGCAGCGAGGTGATGCGCAGCTTGGTGGAGCATCCACTGGCCCTGGCGTTGGTGGAGCACGCGTTGGGCGCGGACTTCCGCCTGTCCAACTTCAGCGGCAACCGCACCGCTCCGGGCTCGGGACGGATGGGGATGCACGCTGATCAGGGCTTCCTGCCCAGCCCCTGGCCGCCCTACGCCATGGCGTTCAACATCGGCTGGGCCCTGGACGACTTCACGCCGCAGAACGGGGGCACGCGCTACATCCCGGGCAGCCACAAGCGTGATCACGGCCCGAAGTGGAACGGCGACTACGCCGAGGCCCGGCCCATCGTCTGCCGTGCCGGCTCGCTGTTCGCCATGGATGGCCGCGTCTGGCACCAGACCGGGGCCAACGTTACCGACGCCGAGACCCGCACCGGCCTGTTCGCCTACTACGTCCGCCCGTTCATCGTCACCCAGCGACCCTGGCCGGCCTTGATCCCGCGCGCGAAACGGGACGAACTGACGCCGAGGGTCGCCGAACTGCTGGGCTTCGAACGCCCTCGCGCCACCACCGACCTGCGCTCGCGCTGAGACGCTCCGCCTTCTGGGAAACCGCCGATGACCGAAATCGCCGAGCGCCTGACGCGCGCCTTCGACACCCTCGACGCGGGCGCGTTCGACACGCTCTACGCGCCGGACGCCACGGTCTGGCACAGCTTCGACCAGCTTGAGACCGACCGCGCCGGGGCGATGAAGGGCGTGCGCCAGTTCTTCGGGTCGCTGAGCGCGCTCAAGTGCGGCGACGTGCGACGCCTGCAGACCGCCGACGGGTTCGTGCAGCAGCACCTGCTGTCAGGCAGCTTCGCCGCAGGCGGCGGCTTCGAGCGTCTCCCGGTCTGCCTGATCGTCACCACCCGGGGCGAGCACATCGTGCGCATCGAGGAATACATCGACCCCAAGGCGATGTTCCCGCGACCTCCCAAGCCCGCCTAACGCTTGGCGGGTTGCGCCGTCAGCAGGACGAACGCCTCGCGGCGCATCTGCCACGACTCGGCGTCCGACAGGGACAGGAGGTGGGCGACCTGGAGGGACGTGAACAGCCGCGCGCGCATCGTCGCCTCGGCTTCATCGAACCCAGCGACCCGAAACGCTTCACTCATGAACGCCAGCACCACGCTCTCCGAGCGCTTGAGCGCCTGAGCCGCACGCAGATCAGAGGCTGCCCAGACCCGCATGGCCCCATCCAGCCGCATGAGCTCGCTGCGCCAGGTCCGGCGGGCGAGCAACCGCAGGCGATCCAGTGGGTCCTGCGTCTCACGACTGATCTCATCGATCAGCCGCTCGATCTGCTCGGAGCTGTAGTCATCTGCGAGCGCGCCCAGGAACTCGTCCATGTCACGGAAATGATGGTAGAAGCTGCCCGACGAAACCTTCAGCCGCGCGGTCAGCGCCGCCAGCCTAAGCGCCCTGACGCCGCCTTCGATCAGCAGCGCCTGGCCGGCCGCCATCCAGTCTGCGCGGCCCAGTCGCCGGTCGCGACCGCGCGCGCCCGGTTTCGATCCTCCGGCTCTGATGTCGGCGTCGTCCATCTCGACAGAACTGCCCCGGTCAGACGACAAATGCAAAACTCCGTGCGCAGCCGGCGCAAGATCATGATCTTCAGGGCGCAGCCTGGGCGCCCAGGCTGGCGATTTCCATGCGCAACATGCCCAGCGCAGGCTCGAGCTGCTCGTGCACGCTGCTGGTCGCCAACGGCATGCCGATCGCGAGTCGGCGATGATTCCAGACCCCCGGCACCGCCACCGACAACAGACTTCCCCCTGGCAGCGGGGTATCGATGGTCAGGGCGTAGCCGTTGCGGCGAACGTCCTCGATGGTCTTCAGCACGGTCTCGTATTCGACCCGTTCCTCGCTGTTGAAATAGTTGATCTGCCTGCAGATCTTCTCGATCTCGACGTCCGTGTAGCCGCTCAACAACATCAGGCCTACGCCCGAGGACGTCAGCGGCCGCAAGGTCCCGGGCGGCGCGATGAAGTTCAGCGATGACTGACCCGCCACCACATGCACCCATTGTGCGTATAGGCCGCTTTGAGTGCCGAGTATGATGATCCGGCCAGTCGAGGAATGAAGCCGCTCCATCATCCGGATAAGCTGCCCATCGCCAAAAAGAACATCTTCAACCCAACGGCCAAGATAAGATATTCTCATAGTGGGTAAATAGGTATGGGTTTTGGAGTCGAAATCCAAATATCCAAGTGTAACGAGGCTCTTCAGGATACTCAGTCCACTGGATGGCGCATAACCCAGTTCAGCGCAGATATCCCTCAGCGAAAGCGGGCGACGTTCACGGTCGAACATCTCCAGGATGGCGAAGCCGCGTTCCGTCGATTTGACTGTCGCAGCGGTCACGCTTTCTCCCTCCCCGGCCCCACTTGCCGCATTCAAGCATGTGAATGTGGGCGCTCGGAGACTGATTCTATGATCGAAACACGTGAGACCTGATACAAAAAGCTCAATCGCGCTGATGAGGCGCCCGCCGAAGCCGCCCAGGAAATCCTGGCCGCGCTGCAATGCGGAGACCCCCTCAGGCGCAAACCGCGCTCGCAAGCCGGCCCAGTCGCCGCGTCTCAAGTGGCCCAAGGTCCGATGCGAGCCAACACGTGGAGGAATTTCACATGGGCGATATCCTGGCCCTCGGACTTACTCACTACCCGCCGCTCAGCGGCCGAGACGAGCAGATGGCGGGTCTGCTTCGACGCATGCTCACCATGCCGCGCCTGCCGGAACATCTGAAGGATCCGAAGAACTGGCCGGAAGAGATGCGCCAGCAATGGGCCAACGATGAAGGCCTTGCCTCCGCCGCCCGTCACCGCGCCGACCTGGTGGGCTGGATGGACAGAAGCCGCGAAGCGCTCGACGAGTTCAAGCCTGACTTCGTGCTGATGTGGGGCGACGATCAGTACGAGAACTTCCGCGAAGACATCATCCCGCCGTTCGCGATCAGCGCCCATGACGAGTTCAACTTCTCGCCGCCAGCGGACAACGTCTGGGGCGAGGATCCGACGAAGAAGATCCGTATCGCCGGCGCGCCGAAGATCGCCAAGGAGCTCACCACGTCGCTGATCGAGGAAGGTTTCGACGTCGCCTACTCGTACAAGCCCCTTCACCATCCGCTGGGGCACGCGTTCTACAATGCGGTCAACTACCTCGACTACGGCCGGGAAAAGGGCTTCCCCTATCCGCTGATCCCGTTCGCGATCAATTGCTACGGTCGTCGGGTCATTGCGCAGCGCGGCGGCAGCCCGAACTTCGACCACGAACTCAGCGACGACGAACTGGATCCGCCGGCGCCCACGCCCAAGCGCCTGTTCGATCTCGGCGCCGCCACGGCGCGCATCCTGAAGAAGTCGCCCTACCGCGTGGCTCTGATCGCCTCGTCGGGCTGGTCGCACGCCTTCCTGACGATGAAGAACCACTACCTCTATCCGGACGTCCCTGCAGACCGGAAGATGTACGACGCTCTCGTCAAAGGTGACTGGGACACCTGGCGCAACCTGACCGGCAAAGAGGTCGAAGATGCTGGCCAGCAGGAGATCCTCAACTGGAGCTGCCTGGTCGGCGCGATGAGCGAGCTGAACCAGCCGCCGGTTGAGCACGGCTTCGTCGGCACCTGGATCTTCAATTCGTCCAAGGTGTTCGCGATCGCTCCGCCGAAGACCGGCGACGGCGCGAACGCCGCCCAGAAGGATCTGGCCACGGCCTGATCGAACGTCAGCTTCGCCATGGCGAAGCGTGTCTGAAGACTACTGGGGCGTCGTCGGGCAACCGGCGACGCCCTTGGCGTTTTCAAGGTCCAACGCCGCCGCGTTTGGCGAAAAACTAACCCAATTCAATCCGCTACCGACACTCCAGTGCGCCAACGGGTCGCAGCCTCGCGTCGCATGGCAGACTCATTTGCTCGCCCATTTCGCCCCGCACGCGAACTTTTAACCGCGAGGGCGGAGCATCCCCACCATGTCCGAACCCAATGTCTTCGAGCAGTACGACCTTGAGCTGATCAACGCCGAGCGGGCGCTGGCGGGCGTCCAGCCGCTGGTTTTCAACTTCCAGCTCGATGACGCGGCCGAACTGCACAGCCAGTGGATGATCGCCACCGACACCTTCTCCCACACCGGTTCGGGGGGCTCGAGCGCCACGCAGCGGATGACCGCCTCCGGCTATGCGCTGTCGGGGTCGTGGGCGACCGGCGAGAACATAGCCTGGGCGAGCCTGCGCGCGCCGGCCGGTTACCAGGACGAGGTGTTGCTGCTGCACGCCAACCTGATGACCTCCACCGGCCACCGGGAGAACATCCTCAACGCCAATTTCCGCGAAGTCGGGATCGGCTTCGAGGTCGGCGAGTACCAGGGCTGGCAGGGCGCCTTCGTCACCCAGGATTTCGGCAAGACCGGAACGGCCACCTACCTTACCGGCGTCGCGATCGACGACCTGGATGGCGATCGCTTCTATGACACCGGCGAAGGCCTTGGCGGGCTGACGGTGACCGCGGTGGGAGCTGGCGGCGCAACCTATTCTACGACCACCTACGGCTCCGGCGGCTACGCGCTGGCGCTGCCCAACGGGACCTACACGGTCACCTTCTCTGGGGGCGGCTTCGCCGCCAGCTCGCAACAGGCGACGGTTTCTGGCCGAAACGTGAAACTCGACCTCGTCGATCCTCAAGCCGGCCAGGCGCCTGTCGCGGGCGTCATGCGCGGCGGTTCCGGGCCGGACACGATCACCGGCGGCGGCGGCGACGACACCATCGAGGGTGGAGACGGCGTCAGCTACCTGCGCGGCGGCGACGGCGCGGACCGCATGACGGGCGGTCGCGACTTCGACGACATCAACGGCAACATGGGCAATGACACCGAGTTCGGCGGCGACGGCGACGATTGGGTGGCCGGCGGCAAGGACAACGACGCGCTCTACGGCGAGAACGGCTCGGACGTCGTGTACGGCAACATGGGCGCAGACACGTGCGACGGCGGCGCCGGCGCCGACATCGTGCGCGGCGGCCAGGGCGATGACATCTTACGGGGCGGAGCGGGCGACGACTGGCTGTCCGGCGACCGAGACTCCGACACCATCAGCGGCGGCGGCGGCGGCGACACATTCCACATCTCGCCCGGCGCCGGTCTCGACCGCATCCTGGACTTCAGCCGTGCCGAAGGCGATCGGGTGATGCTCGATCTCGGGACCACCTACGCCGTCGCCCAGTCCGGCGCAGACGTGGTGATCACTATCGCCGGCGCCGACCAGATGATCCTGGTGGGCGTCTCGATGTCCTCGCTCACCGGCGACTGGATCTTCGGGGCCTAGACGCCGGCAGGATCAGGACTTGCGGACGGCGGTCAGCGTCGCGCCGGCAGGGTCCCATCTGCGCCCCTGCACCGCGAGCTGCTGCAGGATCTGGCCAGGCTGGACGGCGCTGTTCGGCGTCTGCGGCCGGGGCGGGATCTTCGGCAGACCGGGAAGTACTTTCGCCGGCGCCGCCAGGCTCAACTTCATCAGCAGGTCCTTGGCGCGTAGACTGTCCGGCGTGATCGCCAACACCTTGCGACAAGCGGCCAGGGCGGCGTCGCGCTCGCCGAGCGCGGCCAGACTTTGCGCCAGCCAGAACCACGGATTGTCGGCTTCGGGCTGCACCTCGACGCAACGGGTCAGCATGACCTTGGCCTCGGCGTGGTTGCCTTTGCGCGCCAGCAGACGGCCGAAGCGATAGAGGCCCAGCGCCTCGGTCGGCGCGAGTTCGACGATCTGGCGATAGGCGAACTCCGCGTCGTCCAGCTTGCTCTCTTCCTCGAGTTTCAGCGCGCGCGAGAGCATCGACGGCATCGACCGCTCGTCCAGCCGGTCGCGGAGGTTGCGGCCGTTCTTGGTCTCCACGTAGCAGCCTCGCAACCACCTGTCGGTGGGGCCGAACAGGTACTTGTAGGGCTCGTCGCCACGCAGGAAGTCGTAGGTCTTGAACCCCTCGGCGATGGCGTGACGGATGCTGTAGGCGTGTAGCAGATAACCGGCCGGATTTTCTGTGTAGGTCTCGTCACGGCCGGTGATCGCGAACAGCATGTGCTTCTTCACGACGTCGACGTAGGTGCCCAGCACAGCGATCGGCCGGTCGCCGTGCCAGAAGACCGGCATGTATAGCAGCCCGGCGTCTGCGCATCGGCGCAGCATTGCGCGATTGCGCGAGACGATGCCTTCCAACCGCTCGCCCTTATGCTTCGCCCACTTGACGGTCCACAGGCGCAGCAACGTCTCGATGTCGGCTTTGATGTCGTCTGGCCCGGAGACTGTGATCCGGTAGTCGTCGGTCTCTTCCAGGCGGCGCAGCAGGCGGCGGATCTTCTGGCGATTGTTGGCGCTGAGCGTCGCCAGATAGGCCTCCCAGTCATCCGGCAGATCGATCGCCGGGGCGACGGTGTTGTCCGGGCCGTTCTTGTCCGCGTAGCTGATCTCGTGGTGAACGAACCGATGAGTGTCGAACCCCCTCAGGAACAGCGCCCGCCGTCGCTCCGACATCAGCAGATTGTCGAGTGTCAGCCGCGCCCAGTGAAGCTCTTCGCGGATATGGGCGGCGAAGGCCGCCATGGTCGGCGCCTCGTCCTGCGGCAGACAAAGGATGCCCGCGTAATCCGAGAAGGCGTCAGAGGCCAGGTACACCTCGTTCTTGAACCCATGGGCCGTATGGAAGTGCGCGCGTAGTCGCAGGCCCAGAAAGCCCACACACTCCTGGTCGCCGGCCTCGCGCTTGGCGCAAAGGATCAGCCAGGGCCCGGGAAGCGCCTCCAGCCATTCGGACATCCACATCCAGGACGAATAGAAGTGCGCTTCCGGGTCGGCCTCATACAGCCGATCCCAGTTCTCGCGCAGGCCCTTCAGACCGTCGAACGTGTCGACAACATCGATATGCATCTCGCCCCGCCCCTCGGACTTCGCACCCCCAAGGTATTCGCGAAGTCACGCCAAAGACCCCCGTCGCTCCATGATGATACATGAAATGGGTTAGATTTCCAGTCTGCAACTTTCGCGCCAGTGACTTGGTGTGGTAAGAAATCGCAGGGCCGATGTGGTGGCTCCCGGCTTCGATCATTTGCGTTTGAGTCGCAAACGACGCGCTTCAGCCTCGATTGGCGGCGTCTTGGAGTCTATCGATTCCGAATTGCTGAAGTTCTACCTGACGAAGATTTTCTTCTGTCGAATACCCGCCAGACGCGAATATTCGATCTGGGTGCGTCACCGCCGCCTTGCTTTCACCCCCCGCCGCACACAGGGTTGCGGCCACAAGAACAAGCAGCACATTCGGGCGGGGAAATTCATGAGCATGTTCGATCTGACGGGGAAGGTCGCCGTCATCACAGGGTCATCGCGCGGCATCGGCCGCGCAGCGGCGGTGTCGATGGCCGAGCAGGGCGCGCGCGTCGTGGTTTCGTCACGCAATCAGGCCGATTGCGACGCGGCGGCAGAGGCGATCAACGCGGTCCATCCTGGCCACGCGATCGCGGTGGCCTGCGACATCACCCAGCCCGCGGACCAGCAACACCTGATGGACCGGGCGCGCGAGGCATTCGGGCCGATCGACATCCTGGTCTGCAACGCCGCGGCGGGCGGGACCAGCGTCCTGCTGACACAGATCACCGCAGAGCAGCTTCACACCGATCTCGACGTCAATCTGGTCGCCAATGTCGGGCTGATTCAGAAGGCCGTCCCCGACATGATCGCGCGTGAGGACGGCGCTGTGATCATCGTCTCGTCGATCGGCGGCCACAGCGGCGGCAGCGCGCTTGCCGGCGGCTATTCGATGGCGAAGGCCGCCGAGACCCAGCTCGCCCGTACCCTCGCGGTGGAGCTGGGGCCGAAGAACATCCGCGTCAACTGCGTCGCCCCGGGCCTCACACGTACCGAGCTCGCGCGCGGCGCCTGGGAGGATCCGGCCCGTCAGGCGCAGATGTTGTCACGCACGCCGATCAAGCGCGTCGCCGAGCCGGAAGACGTGGCCGGCGCGATCGTATTCCTGGCCACCCGCGCAGGCGCCTTCATGACTGGCGAGACGCTGATCGTCGACGGCGGCAAGACCATGGCCTGAGCCGTTGTGCAGGCCTCAGCGGCCGGTGAACGTTGGTGGCCGGCGCTCGACGAAATGCGCCACGCCTTCGCGGAAGTCCTCGCTGGCGAACGAGGCGATCTCCTCGGTCTCGGTGACCACCAGGGATTCGCCCAGGTGCTGCATCAATGCGTCATAGACCTGCCGCTTGATGATCGCGGTGGAGCGCGGCGAGGTGTTGTCGGCAAGGTCGGCGGCGAACGCCTGCACGGCCGGCATGAGCTCGTCGGCCGGCAGGGCGCGGACCAGGCCCAGGCGTTCCGCCTCCAGACCGGAGAGCTTGCGCCCGGTCATCAGCAGGTCGAGGGCGTTCATGGCGCCCACCAGCCTGGGCAGCATCCACGACATGCCGTGCTCGGCCACCAGCCCGCGGCGCGCGAACGAGGTCGAGAGGTTGGCGGTGTCGAGCATGAACCGCAGATCACAAAAGACCGCCAGGCTGACGCCGACGCCGGCGATCGGGCCGTTGATCGCCGCGATAATCGGCTTGGAGATCCGCAGCATGTAGCTCAGCCGGCGCTGGTAGTTGGCCTCCATCCCCTCGCCCGCCGGCGCCACGACCCGCACCTCACGCGTGGGTTCTGCGCCCACGCCCTGCAGCGCCGCCATGTGGGCGCCGACGCAGAAGGCGCGGCCTGCGCCGGTGAGGATGATGGCGCGCACCAACGGATCCGCGTCCGCCCGCTCCAGCGCATGGCGCAGTTCAAGTTCCGTCTGCTTGCTGAAGGCGTTCAACCGCTCGGGCCGGTTGAAGGTGATCGTCAGGACGTGGCCCGACATCTCATAAAGCAGGTCCTCGTAGTCCATCCGTCACCTCCGGTCGCTTGGCGCTCGCCAGCCGGTTGAGCCGGCTCGACGCGCAATCAAGACACGGGTCCGGAGGCGACGGCAAGGGCTAGGGTTGCATGACGATCTTGCCGATGTGGGTGTTGGATTCGAGGAAGCGATGCGCCTCCGCCACCTGGTCCAGCGGGAAGATCTTCGCCACAGGCATCTTGAAGCGCCCGTCGCGGATTCGCGCGGCGATCTCGCCCATCGCCGCGTCCAGCCTCGGCCGGTCGCGCAGCAGCTCGAAGAAGTTGTATCCGCGCATGTTTAGGTTCTTGCGGATGGAAAGCTGCCTCGGGAAGGTGTGTGGCTGATTGGCCATGCCGCCGTAAATCATCAGCGTTCCGTCGTCGGCCAAGCATTCGAACAGCGTCTCGGCGAACGGTCCGGCGACCGGATCGAAGATCAGCTCAACACCCTTGCCGCCGGTGATCCGGGCGACCTCGGCTTTGATGTCCTGTTCTTCGGTGGCGACCACGTGGTCGGCGCCGGCGGCGAGGATGGCGTCGGACTTGCCGCCGCGGCGCGTGGTGGCGATCACCGTCGCGCCGATGTCATGGGCGATCTGCACGGCGGCCAAGCCCACGGCGCTGGAAGCGGCGGGTATGATCACCGTCTGGCCCTTGGCCAGACCGGCCTTGGCCAAGCCGCCCCAGGCGGTCAGGAAGGCCACCCAGATCGACCCATTCTGGATCGCGTCCAGGCCCTCGGGCGCCTTGACCAGCGACAGCGCCGGCACCACCGCCTGCTCGCCATAGATGCTGCGTTCGCCAGGAGGCGAGATCGGCATGAACACCACCGCGTCGCCGACCTTGAGGCCTTGCACATTGGAGCCCAACTGCGCCACCCGCCCCGTCGCTTCGCCGCCGATGTACGACGGCAGGGTGGGCTTGAAGATGTAGTGACCGCCGCGGAACGCCGCCTCGCCGCGATTGAGACCGATCGCCTCGATGTTCAGCAGCACCTCGTCCGCGCCCGGGGCGCCGGGATCGACCTCTTCGACCCGCAACACATCGGGTCCGCCCAGCTCGGGAAACCTGACGATCCTGGCCATTGGTCTTCTCCCGCGTTTATCGTTGCGCCGGCCACGGTCATGCGCGGCCGGGGGTCTGGCGTCCGTAGGATCGGCGCATCGGCGGAAGGACGAACGC
>NZ_JAUYQL010000058.1 GCF_030697305.1 Phenylobacterium sp.
ACGGGTGATGTCGTTGGTGCGCCAAATGCGCGGCGGGCGCGACTACGACGCCCAGTTCGGCAAGCGGATGCGCGGTGAAGGCCCGATCGCCGACCTGCTGGCCCAGCGGTTCAAGGCGGCCAAGCGGCGCTACGGCCTCGATCGCGAGTTGCCGCCGCTGGACGTGACCACCTTCAGGGCGCCGCCCCAGGCCGGCGACCAGGGCGACCTGTTCGGGTGAGGCTCAGCGGGTGAACGAAGCGGCGAGCTCGATGTGCGGCGACCACAGGAATTGATCCACTGGCAGTAGGCGCTCCAGCGTGAAGCCGGCGTCGATGAGGATGCGGGCGTCACGCACGAAGGTGGCAGGGTTGCAGGACACCGCCACCACACGGGCGAGCTTGGAGCGGGCGAGTTCGGCCGCCTGTTCGGCGGCGCCGGCGCGGGGCGGATCGAACACCACGGCGTCGATCTTCTTTAGTTCCTCGGCCAGGACTGGACGGCGGACGAGGTCCCGGGTCTCCGCCGTGATGCCCTTGAGGCCTGGCGCGGAGGCGATGGCGGCGGAGAGCGCACGCACCGCGGGCGCAGACGAATCCACCGCCAGCACGGGCGCGACCTGCGCCAGGCGGAAACTGAACGCGCCGACGCCGCAATAGAGGTCGGCGATCCGCGAGGCGCCCTGAACGGCGTCCAGGGCGAAAGCGGCAAGCGCGGCTTCGGCTTCGGAGACCGCCTGCAGGAAGGCGCCCGCCGGCAAGGCCACGGTGGCCGGGCCCACGCGCACGGTGGGCTGGCGCGACATGTAGGCCGCCTCGCCGTCCAGGGTTACGCGGGCGAAATCGGCCGCCGCCGCCTGGTCGGCCAGCCGCATGCGCGCGTCGGCCGACAGCCCGCCGCCGCTACGCCGCTCGACGCCGCTGATGTCGACGTCGAGACCGGCGTCGCTCCAGGTCAGGTGCAGGCTGGGCGCGGATTTGGCGTGCTGGAACAGCGGCGCCGCTAACCGGCGAAGCGCCGGGATCGCCGCAACCAGCCGCGGATCGGCGATGGTGCAGACCTCGATGTCCACCAGGCTCCAGCTCTTGCGCGCTTTGTAGCCCAGGCGCGCCTCGCCGCGACGACCCTGCCGCGCATGCAGCGTGATCCGTCGGCGCGATCCGGGCGGCGCGGCGAAAGGCTTGAGGAACTCGGTCTCGATCCGCTCGCGCGCCAGGGTGGCGACCAGCCGGTCGACCTTCCAGGCCAGATAGGCCGAATGCTCCCAGTGCTGCAGGGCGCAGCCGCCGCAGGCGCCGAAGTGAGGACAAGGCGGCTCGACGCGCTGGATGCTGGGCTCCAGCACCTCGACCAGTTCGCGCCGTTCGCCGGTCCCGGCGACGCGTACGCGCTCACCCGCCAGGGTGAAGGGCGCATAGATCGGGCCCTCGGCGATGCCGTCACCCTCCCCGCCTACCGCCTGGATGCGGATGTCGGTCAGAGTCTGGCTTGCGCCGCGCTCGATGGATGGATCGGCCGCGAGCGGCCCGGAACCACGCATGGTCAAGCCCATTTAGCTTTGGAAACAACGGCCGAGGAAAGCTCGGCCGTTTCATGAACGAAGATGAACGACCCGCTCAAACTCCGTTCACCTTGGTTCGGTCATCTTGCCATTCGATAAGCGGCGATGGGCGCCGCCCGTTCGAGCGAAGGAGAAGCCCGTGAAGCGTATACTCGTTTTTAGCGCCGTCGCGGCCATCAGCGCGTCGACTCTCGCCGCGCCTGATTTCGCCGCCGCTCAATCGCAGCGCAATTATGGGTCCAGCGACCCGTGCCGCGATCAGCAACGCCGTCAGGCCAACACCGGCACCCTTACGGGCGGCGTCCTAGGCGCGCTCGTTGGCGGCAGCGTCGCCGGCAACGGCGCGAAGACCGAAGGCGCCATCCTTGGCGGTGCGGTCGGCGCGGTGGCCGGTCACCAGATCGCCAAGAACAACTTCAAGTGCGGCAATTACCCGAGCCGGGTCTCGCAACGCCGCAACTGCCGCTGGGTGCAGGAGTATTACGGCGGCCGCAACCACAGCTTCGAAGTCTGTCGTCAGCGCGATGGCGTCTGGCGGCCGAGCGGGCGCGGCTAAGCCGCGCACGTCGTCTACTTTTCACAGCCCCAGGGGGGAGAAACCGATGATCCAGAATTCCAGCATTGCTAAGGGCGCGTTGGCCGCTGCGGCGGCCGTCGTGGCCCTGGCCGGCGTCGTGGCGGCGCCCAGCGCCGCCTCGGCTCAGCCGTATGGCGCCAGCTATTACGATCCGTGCAGGCGCGACGAGACCAACCGTGGCACGACCGGAGCTTTGCTGGGCGGCGCACTGGGCGCGGTGATCGGCTCCAACGCCGCGGCCCGCAACGCCCGCACTGAAGGCGCGCTGCTGGGCGGCGCACTGGGCGCAGTCGCCGGCGGCGTTGTCGGCAACAACTCAGCCGCCTGCCGCAATGGCGGTTACCAGCCGCGCAGCAGCTATAACAACGGCTACTACAACGGCAACACCAGCTATTATAACAACTACAACAACGGCTCTCCCTACTACACCGACAGCCGATATCCGGATCGCCGTTACGACAACGACAACCGTTACGGCTACAGCGCGCGCTACGACAACACCTACGCCTACGATCGCTACGGCGACCGCTTCGCCGTCAGCGACCGCCCGGTCGGCAGCGACGGCTGCACCCTGGCGGAAAGCCCGATCTACCTTCCCGACGGCCAGGTCGAGAAGCGCTTCGTACGCGTCTGCCAGGATCGCAGCGGCCGCTATCAGGTCGTCGACTAGAGCCTATTGAGACTTCCCAAGTCTGAGACGAACCTCCCCGTTCGTCGCCTCAGCCGCCCGCGTTCGCGCGGGCGGCTTCTTTTTGCGCCCAGAGCAGATACTCCCGCGCTCCGTCTCCGCCAGCGATCGGGCTGTCCGCCACGGCGGCCACGCGCCATCCGCTTGAGGTCAGAAACATTGCTGCGTCGTCGAGCGTGCGCCGCCGCACGGCCTCGTCCTTGACTATGCCGCCCCTGCCGACATGCTCCGGTCCGGCCTCGAACTGCGGCTTGACCAGGGCGATGAGGTGGGCGCCCGCCTGCGCCAACCGCAGCGCCTGCGGCAGAGCCTTTGCGAGGCCGATGAAGCTCACGTCGCAGACCACCAGGCTTACAGACTCAGGAACCAGCCGGGCGTCGATGGCGCGGGCGTCCGTCGCCTGCAGGTCGATGACCCTGGGGTCGGCGGCGAGCTTCGGATGAAGTTGCCCGCGGCCCACGTCGACCGCGTAGACCCGCGCCGCGCCGCGCGCGAGGCACACCTCGGTGAACCCGCCGGTCGAAGCCCCGACGTCCAGCACGATCCGCTCCTCGACAGCGATCGGCCAAAGGTCGAGGGCGTGGACCAGCTTCAGAGCCCCGCGCCCGACCCAGGGATGGGCCGGCGCAGCCTCGAGATGCACGTCATCGGCGACGACCTCTGATGGCCGCGTGGCGATGCGGCCGTCTATGCTGACCTGGCCGGCCTCGATGGCGGCCCTCGCCTTGGCGCGGCTTTCCGCTAGGCCGCGCGCCACGAGGGCCAGGTCGAGGCGCTGGCGGCTCACGCCTAGTTCGCCGCCGGCTCCGCTGCGAACCAACCTTTCAGCTCGCTCTTGAGGATCTTGCCGTTGGCGTTGCGCGGCAGGGTCTCCGTGGCGATCAGGACCCGCACCGGGACCTTGAACGCCGCTAGCCGTTCGGCCACGTGAGCCCGCAATTCCTTCTCGCTGGCCTGCGCGCCCGGACGCAACGCGACGACAGCGGCCGGTTCCTCGCCGAGCGTGCGGTGCGCCAGGCCCACCAGGGCGGCGTCCATCACCGCCGGATGGTCGTAGAGGGCGTTCTCCACCTCGATGCAGTAGATGTTCTCGCCGCCCCGGATCAGCATGTCCTTGGCCCGGTCGATGATGTAGCAGAAGCCGTCCTCGTCCAGGCGCGCCAGGTCGCCCGTGCGCACCCACCCGTCGACGAATCCGCTGGCGGTGGCTTCTGGCCGGTTCCAGTAACCGCTGACCACCATCGGCCCGAACGCCAGCAGTTCTCCCACCTCCCCCACCGCCAGCTCGCGCGACGGATCGGCCGGATCGACGATCTTCAGGTCGGCGACGGCGGCGGGCGGGCCGCAGGAGTCGGGCCGGTTCAGATAGTCCTCGGCGGAGTTGCTGGTGACCGTGCCGCTGGTCTCGGTCATGCCCCAGCCGATGCCGGGCTGGGACCCCGGAAAGGTCTCGCGGATCTTGCGCACCAGCTCGGGCGCGGCCGGCGCGCCGCCGTAGATCACCGCCTCCAGCGACGACAGGTCGTAGTCGGCGCGCGCCGGGTGTTCGATGAGCTGCCAGGCGATGGTCGGCACGCCGCCGGCCGTCTGGATCCTTTCGCGGGCGATCAGTTCGAAGGCGCGGACCGGGTCCCAACGCCGCATCATCACCAGCTTGCCGCCCGCCGCCAGGGTCGGGTTGAGGAACGCCACGCATCCCGTCACATGGAAGAACGGCACCGACATCAGCATCGATCGCTGCGGCGTGTCGGCGGTCGTCGCCGGCGGGCTCTCGCCACGACGCAGAAAGACACGCGCGCTGGCGCAGGCCGAGGTCAGGATGTTGGTGTTGACGCCGCGATGCGTGCCCAGCGCGCCTTTAGGCGCGCCCGTCGTGCCAGAGGTGTAGAGCAGCGTCGCCGGATCATCGGGATGGATCGGAGTCTCAGGCAGCGAAATGTCATCGAGGCCCGACCAATCCTGCGGGGCGCCGATCACGCTCTCCAGACGCACGACATGGGGATCGGGGATCGCCGCCTCCCCGCCGCGGGCGATGTAGATCCGCTCCAGCTCCGGGCAAGCGCCAAGCTGCTCGGCGACGCGCGCCGCGCGCTCGGCGTCAAAGATCGCGACCTTCGCGCCGGAATTCGTCAGTGCGTACTGAAGTTCCTGGGCGGTCCACCAGGCGTTCAGCGGGGTGGCGATCGCGCCCAGCGAGACGATGGCATAGAAGGCCACCGGCCATTCCGGCAGGTTGCGCATGACGATCGCGACGCGGTCGCCCTTGACCACGCCGTGGGCGGACAGGTCTTGGGCGAACGCCGCCACCGCACGATGGAAGGCCTCGAAGCTGACCCGCTCGTCCTCGTGGACCAGGAAGATCCGCTCGCCATTCGCCCGGCTCATCGCCACCACGGCGCGCAGGCTGGGCGGCGTGTTCTTCCAGGTGCGCGTCGGCCGCCCGGCGATGTTGACCGTCTCGATCTCGAGCGGCTGGCCCGGCGCGGTCAGCAAGGCGTGGGCCTGGGCGATCGACATGGCCGGCCAGGCGGCGGCTTGCGCCTCAGACATCGTGTTCCTCCGGAACGGCGGTCAGCGCCGCCTCAAAACGAGCCAAACACGAGCCGGCGCGCAAAGCCAACGCCGCATGCGCTCAGGCGGCCGGAGCCAGGCGGGCGAGCGCCGCTTCCAGCTTCGCTTTGGTGTCCTCGGCTTCGGCCAGGCGTTCGCGGTTCTCTTCCACCACCTCTTCCGGTGCGCGGGCGACGAAGTCGGGGTTGGAAAGCTTGCCGGCCGTGCGCTGGATGTCGGAGGCGAGCGCGGCCACCTCCTTGCCCAGGCGCACACGCTCCGCGTCGACGTCGATCACGCCTGCCAGCGGCAGCGCCAGCGTCGCGCCTTCGACGACGTATGGAATCGAACCCAGCGGCGCCTGGGCCTCGAACCTGACCTCGCCGATACGCAAGGTCTGGGCGATCACCACGGCGTTGGCCGACAGAATGCCGCGCTGGCGCTCGTCTGCGTCGATGACCAGCAGGTCCGGACGCGCGGCCAGCGGCACGTTGAGCGCAGCCCTGACGGAGCGACCCTCCTCCACGGTGGCGCGGACCAGACCGATCTCGGCGTCGGCCTCGGCGTCGACCAAGGAGAGCGGCAGGTCAGGCCAGGCGGCGCTGATCAGCAGGCCCTGGTAGGTGCGCGTGGCGCCAAGGTCCGAGGTCTGGGCCCAGAGTTCCTCGGTCAGGAACGGCGAGACGGGGTGGAGCAGCTTGAGGATCACGTCCAACACCCAAGCCGCGCAGGCCCGGGTCTCGTCGCGAGCGGCCTCGTCGGCGCCGTTGAGGATCGGCTTGGCTAGCTCCACGTACCAGTCGCAGAAGGTGTTCCAGACGAAGCGGTAGAGCACGCCGGCGGCCTCGTCATAGGCGCAGGCCTCCAGCGCCGCGGTCACGGCTGCGGCGGCCCGCGCCGTCTCGCCGGCGATCCAGCGGTTCAACGTCGACTTCAGGTTCGCCGGGTCGAAACCCTCGGCGCGGGCGCAGCCGTTCATTTGGCAGAAGCGCGTGGCGTTCCACAGCTTGGTGCCGAAATTCCGATATCCTTCAATGCGCTGACGAGACAGCTTGATGTCGCGCGCCTGGCCGGACATGGCCGTCAAGGTGAACCTCAAGGCGTCCGCGCCGTAGTCGTCGACCAGCTCCAGCGGGTCCATGACATTGCCCTTGGACTTGGACATCTTCTTGC
>NZ_JAUYQL010000085.1 GCF_030697305.1 Phenylobacterium sp.
TTCCAGGGATGGCGCTATCTGCCGCTGAGTGATGCGCCGACCGACCTGCCGACCGCTGGCGACGAAGCGATCCCCCCGGACCTTGCGCGCAAGCTGCGCGAGGTCGGCGCGTGGTGACGGCCCGCTAGATCGCCATGTTGTCGATCAAGCGGGCCCGGCCGATCAAGGCGGCGGCGAGCACCCGGCCGGGGCCGCTGACTGGGCCGGGGCCCAGACGCGACAGATCCTCGGCGCCGCGCACCTCGAAATAGTCCACCCGCTGGAAGCCGGCGGCGGTGAGCGCGGCCTGGCCGTCGGCCTCGACCTCTGAGACCGGATCGCCCGCCTGCAGCCGCTTCACGGCCTTGGCCAGCGCGGCGTTAAGTTGGCCGGCGACCTGCCGCTCGGCCTCGCTGAGGTAGGCGTTGCGCGAGGAGCGGGCGAGGCCGTCCTGGAGGCGCGAGGTCGGCGCGCCCAGAATGGTCACCGGGATGTCGAGGTCGGCGACCATGCGGCGGATCACCTGAAGCTGCTGGTAGTCCTTCTCGCCGAAGATCGCCACGTCGGCGCCGGCCTGCAGCAGCAGCTTGGCGACCACGGTGGAGACGCCCGCGAAGTGGTTGGGTCGAGCCTGCCCGTCCAGCGGCTCGGAGACGCCGGTCACCGTCACGGTGGTGGCGAAGCCCGGCGCGTACATCTCCGCCACGCTGGGCGCATACAGCAGGTCGCAGCCGACGTCGGCCAGCATCCGTGCATCGGCCGCTAGATCGCGCGGATAGGCGTCGAAGTCCTCGTGCGGGGCGAACTGCGTCGGGTTGACGAAGATGCTGGCGACCACGCGGTCTGCATGGGCGTGGCCCAGCCGCACCAGCGACAGGTGGCCCTCGTGGAGGGCGCCCATGGTCGGCGTCAGCGCCACGCGCAGCCCGGCCGCGCGCCACTCGGCGACCTGGGCGCGAAGTTCGGCGACCGTGCGCACGGTCGGAAGGGGCGTGTCGTTCATCGGCGGGCTTATGACCTGGGGCCGGCTCCGCGTCCATGGCCGCGCGGGACTCGTGTGGGCGTTCGCACGATGAAACGTCGTTGACGCGAGTCACGCAGAAGCGTTGAGGTTCCGCCTTTGTCGAATGGGCCGATGCAGGCCCGCGCGGAGTTTAGGCCTGATGTCGCAAGGCAATGTGATCGTCGTCGGCAACGAGAAGGGCGGCGCAGGCAAGTCCACGATCGCCATCCACATCGTGACCGGGCTGCTGCACGCGGGCGCCAGCGTCGCGGTGATGGACCTGGACCTTCGCCAGCAATCGATGGGCCACTTCTTCGCCAACCGCCGGGCGTGGCTGGCCGCCAACGGCGAGACGGCGCCGATGCCGATCGAGAACACGCTTGGGGTCGATGGCCGCAGGCTGGCCAAGGCCCCTGACGCCGAGGCGCTGGCCCGGTTCGAGGACACCTTCGGCGAGGCGCGCGAGGCGGCCGACTTCGTGCTGATCGACACCCCCGGGGGCGACACGGCGATGTCGCGCGCGGCGCACGGCGCTGCGCAGCTCATCGTCACGCCGATGAACGACAGCTTCGTCGACTTCGACATGTTGGGCGTGGTGGATCCGGTGACCCTCGAGTTGAAGCGCCCGAGCCTCTATTCCGAGACCGTGTGGAACAGCCGCAAGGACCGCGCGGCGGCTCAGGGCGAAACCATAGACTGGGTCGTGCTGCGCAATCGTCTGGCGCCTACCGAGGCGCGCAACCGCAAGCGGTTGGACGAGCGCGTGCACGCGCTGTCGCGACGCGTCGGCTTCCGCGTCGGGCCGGGCCTGCGGGATCGGGTGATCTATCGCGAGCTGTTTCCCTTCGGACTGACGGTGGCCGATCTGTCGCCGACCATCCGCCCCGTGGCGATGTCGCTGCAGCACGTCGCCGCGCGCCAGGAGCTCCGCGCGCTGATGGGTTCGCTGGGCCTCACAGGGTTGGAAGACGGCGATATGATCGCGGCGCAATAGCCGTGCCCACGGGCTGGCGCCGATGATTTATATAGCGCTGGGCGCAGGTCTGCTGGCGTTTCTGGTGTGGGTCGGGCGGGGCGGTCGATCGCCCTTCAAGCGCCGGGAATGGCGATTGCTGGCCGCTGCGCTATCGCTCGCCGCCTTCGCCGCGGCGGCGTTCGTGGGTATGCGGGGCGGGATCGGAACGGCCCTGGCGCTGGCGTTGGCCGGGCTGTGGCTCGCCGGTTCGGTGCGCCGCGCGCCAGCGGTCCCACGCGGATCCCCTGCGTCGTCTCAGATGAGTCTGACCGAAGCTCGCTCGACCTTGGGCGTGGAGCCGGGCGCGACGCACGCCGAGGTCAAAGCTGCGCACGCGCGCCTGATCCGCCTGGCGCATCCCGACGCCGGCGGCACTGTCGGTCTTGCGGCGCAGCTCAACGCTGCTCGCGATCGCCTGCTACGCGAATAACGCGGTCCAGACAGAGTCATGGCCGGGACGAGGCCCGGCCATGTTTGGGAAGGTGACGAGCCGATACTCAGCTCGGTGAGATGACCTGACAGGCCAGCTTCTTTGCCTTCAGCGCGCTGCAAGCGGCCTTGGCTGAGCTCTCGGAGAAGCCGTTGAAACGGCTGCGATAGGTTCCGGCGGCGCGATCGGCGACCTGGCCGTCGGCCTGGGCGAACTGCTTTCCGAAGCGGTTGCGGACGAAGGAGAGCTGCTCCTTGGCGTCGCTCTTAGACTTGAACGAGCCGACCTGAACCGCCCACTCGCCGCGCTTCTTGTTCTTCTTTTCGTCGGCCTTGGCCTTCTTCTCGGCCTTCTCGTTCTTCAGGCGGGTCTTGTCGGACTCAACGATCTTCAGCGAAGCGAGCTTGGCCGGCGGGGTGGCCGAGGCCAGCATGATGCGGGTGTCCTGATCTCGATCACCTTGCTCGACCGAGGGACGCATCACCGAACCGGCGGGCTCGGGCTCGAACATGTTCTGGGCGACGGTGATCTGCTCGCCGCGGTTGCGGCGCGCGATGATGTCGAAGCCGGTGAGCAACAGGTCCTGGGCGTTGTTGTCGCGCGACGCGTTGGACGAACCGCCCATGACCACGCCGATCAGGCGGCGGTTATCGCGCACCGCCGAGACTGCGAGGTTGTAGCCGGACGCGTTGGTGAAGCCGGTCTTCAGGCCGTCGACGCCGGGCATGCGGAATAGCAGGCCGTTGTGGTTACGCATGAGTTGGCCGCGGAAGGCGAACTGCTGCTGGCTGAAAAGTTTGTAGTACTGTGGATAGTCGCGCATCACCGAGCGGGACAGGATGGCGATGTCGCGCGCCGTGGTCAGCTGGCGGCTGTCGGGCAGGCCGGACGCGTTGACGAAGCGGGTGTTCTGCATGCCGAGCTCGCGGGCGCGCAGAGTCATCAGCGCTGCGAAGCGGCTTTCCGTGCCGCCAAGCTTTTCGGCCATGGCGACGGCGGCGTCGTTGGCGGATTTGATCGCCATCGCCTGCATCGCATCGCTGACGCTGATCGAATCGCCGGCGGCGACGCCCAACTTGGTTGGCGACTGCGCCGCGGCGTGGGGCGAGAACACCACGCGATCGTCGGGCTGCAGCTTGCCCGAGGCTAGCGCCTCGAACGTCAGATAGAGCGTCATCACCTTCGTGATCGACGCCGGATAGCGCGGACTGTCGGCGCGCTTGGCGTACATGACCTCGCCGGTTTTCGCGTCGACGACGATCGCCGCGTACTTCGGCTCATTCGTCGGAAGCTGCAGATACGGGATCTGCGCCTGGGCCTGCGGAGCGATCGCTGCAGTGGCTGCAGCGACGGCGAATCCGATGGAAAGCAACAGGCGGCGGGCGGGCTTGATCATGCTTCGTCCGTCAAAACAAAGGGTTGAGACGTATATAGGTACGCCCTTACTGCATCCATCATGCCACCCTCATCCTTGCACGATGGTAAACAGCAGTTGAATGGGCGGTTTTGTCGCGCGGGTCTCCCCCCAAGTTTTCTTTGCCGCCCCAATTTATGGTGCAGTGCACAAAAATCGCTTGACTGCTGCACTGCAACATGAGATTCCTCAGATCGCCCCAAGGCTGTGTTCCATCAGTTTGCGATCTCCGCGCAACGCCGCGCTGCAAAACCCCCAGGAGTTGAATCCATGCCCGCCGCCGAAACCATGAAATCGACCGTCGAACAAGTCGCCGCCTCGAGCAACCTGGCGTTCAAGGACGCCGTCGAGAAGTCGCTCGCCGCCCTGACCGACGCCAATGGCGCGTCCAAGAAGAACCTCGAAGCCGTGATCGCTTCGGTCACCGCCGCCACCAAGGGCGCCGAGACCCTGGGCGCCCAGGCGATGGCGTTCTCCAAGAAGTCGGTCGAAGAGCAAGTCACCGCCGCCAAGTCGCTGGCCAGCGCCAAGAGCATCCAGGAAGTGGTCGAACTGCAGACCACTTTCGCCAAGAGCGCCCTGGAAGCCTACATGGCCGAAGTCGGCAAGATGTCGGAAACCGTCGCCTCGTCGGTGAAGGATTCCATGAAGCCGATCAACGAACGCGTCACCGCCTTCGTCGAACGCATGCAGGCCGCGCGCTAACGTCACAGCGCTTGCGGCGCGCCGTTCGCGGCGCGAATTCAAGAAGGCCCGGACCTTGGCTGGTCCGGGCCTTTTCTATGGGGCGCGCCGGGTTTAGAGCTTGGGCATGTCGCAAGTCGAAGCCCGCCTGGCCGCGCTAGGAATCACCTTGCCGGAGCCTGCGTCTCCGGTCGCCAACTACGTCCCGTTCGTGCGGTTCGACGAGCTGGTCCATATCTCCGGCCAGGTTTCGAACGACGCCTCCGGCGGCATTCGCGGGGTGGTCGGCGAGGCGGTCGACGTCGAGACCGCCATCCGAGCCGCGAGGCTCTGCGCCATCAGCCTGATCGCCCAGATCAAGCGCGCCTGCGACGGCGACCTGTCGCGGGTAGCCCAGGTGGTGAAGCTGAACGGTTTCGTCCAGGCGGGACCCGACTTCTTCGACATTCCGCAGGTGATCAACGGCGCCTCCGACCTGATGGTCGAGGCGTTCGGCGACGCCGGGCGGCACGCGCGCTCTGCGGTCGGCGTCTATCGCCTGCCGCTCAACTTCGCCGTTGAGGTGGATGCGGTGGTGCGGATCCGGTGAAGTCTCGTTTCGGCCAAGCCTGGGAGCTGCTGTTCGACCCGCCGGTGGCGCATCGAGGACTGTGGTCGCGCGGCGGCGCGCCGGAGAACTCCTTGGCCGCTTTTCAGTGCGCCTGCGCGGCCGGCTACGGCATCGAACTGGACGTCCAGCTATCGGCCGACGGCGAGGCGATGGTGTTCCACGATGACGAACTGGCGAGGTTGACCGGCCAGCCGGGCCGACTGCGCGAGCACGCGGCCGCCGACCTGATGGAGATGCGCCTGGGCGGCGGCGAGGAACGGATTCCAACATTGCTCGAGGCGCTGGCGGTGATCGGCCGCCGCGCCATGGTCCACATCGAACTGAAGACGCCGCTGGGCGAGGTCGGGCCGCTGGAACAGCGGGTCCATGAGGTGTTGATCGACCACGCGGGCCCGGCCTGCGTTATCGGCTTCAATCCCTATTCCCACGCCTGGTTCGCTGAGCGTTTCCCGGGCGTGCTGCGCGGCTTCGACGTAGAGAAAGGCTGGCCCGCGCCCCGACGCGATCCGGGCAGCGAGCTCGCCGAGGTGCCGCTGGCGCGCGCCCATTTCCTGGCGCTCAGCGTCGACCTGCTCGACCATCCTGAGACTGCCACCGCCCGCGCGGCCGGTACGCCGGTGCTGGCCTGGACGATCCGCAGCGCCGAACAGCGCGCCCAACTGGCCGGCGCTTGCGACAACATCATCTTCGAGGGTTTCGCCGCGTGACGCTGAAGCCCGCTGTCACCGCGCACAAGAGGATCGCGGATATCGGCCGGGCGGACTGGGACGCCTGCGCGCGCAACCCCGACTATCTCGAGAACCCCTTCATCCACTACGATTTCCTGCACCCGCTGGAGGAATCCGGCTGTGCGGTGGAGCGGACGGGCTGGGGGCCGCAGCACCTGAGCGTCGCAGACGACCAGGGGCGCACAGCGGCGGTGATGCCGCTGTACATCAAGTCGCACAGTCAGGGCGAGTACGTGTTCGACCATGCCTGGGCCGACGCCTATGAGCGGGCCGGGGGGCGTTATTATCCGAAGCTGCTGTCGGCCGCGCCGTTCTCGCCGGTGACCGGGCCACGGATGCTGCTGCGGCCGGACGTCGACGCCGACGAAGCGCGCGCCATCCTGCTGGCCGGCGCGGTGCAGCTCTGCGAACGCTACGGCGCCTCATCCCTGCATGTGAACTTCGCCAGTCCCGACGAGTGGGAGTGGCTGGGCGGGCAGGGGCTCGCGCAGCGCCAAGGCCAGCAATACCACTGGCGCAACGACGGCTATTCGACCTTCGACGACTTCCTGGCCGCGCTCTCGTCTGGTCGGCGCAAGACCATCCGGCGCGAGCGGCGCGACGCCCAGGCCGCGGTGGAGATCGTGGCGCTGACCGGCGCCGAGA
>NZ_JAUYQL010000090.1 GCF_030697305.1 Phenylobacterium sp.
ACGCCTTCCAGGCCGTGCTGGTTGGTGTCGCCGAACGCCGAGCGCTTCCAGCCGCCGAAGGTGTGATAGGCGACCGGCACCGGGATCGGCACATTGATGCCGACCATGCCGACGTTGACCTTGGCGGCGAACTCGCGCGCCGCACGGCCGTTGCGGGTGAAGATCGCCACCCCGTTGCCGTACTGGTGCTGGCTGGGCAGGGCGATCGCCTCGTCGAGGGTCTCGGCGCGGACGATCTGCAGCACGGGGCCGAAGATCTCCTCCTGGTAGGTCCGCATGGCCGGCTTGACGTTGTCGAACAGGGTCGGGCCGATGAAGAAGCCCTTCTCGTAGCCCTGCAGGGCGAAGTCGCGGCCGTCGACCACCAGCTCTGCGCCTTCGTCGGCGCCCAGCTTGATGTAGTCGGCGATCTTCTGGCGGTGCGCGGCGCTGACCACCGGTCCGTAGTGGGCGTCGGCGTCGGTGCTGACGCCGACCTTCAGCGAGGCGATCTCGGCGACCATCCGCTCGCGCAGCTCGTCGGCGGTCTTGGCGCCCACCGGCACCACCACCGGCAAGGCCATGCAGCGCTCGCCGGCCGACCCGAAGGCCGCGCCCGACAGGTCCTTCACGACCTGGTCGAGGTCGGCGTCCGGTAACACGATGCCGTGGTTCTTGGCCCCGCCCATCGCCTGCACCCGCTTACCGTGCACGGCGCCGGTCATGTAGACGTACTGGGCGATGTCGGACGACCCGACGAAGCTGACGCCCTTGATGTCCGGATGGGTGAGGATCGCGTCGACCGCGCTCTTGTCGCCGTGGACGACGTTGAGCACGCCCTTCACCTCCACGCCCGCCGCGGCGCCGGCCTCCATGAACAGCTCGGCCAGGCGCACCGGGACGCTCGGGTCCTTCTCCGACGGCTTCAGGATGAAGCTGTTGCCGGTGGCGATCGCCACGCCGAACATCCACATCGGGATCATGCCGGGGAAGTTGAACGGGGTGATGCCGGCGCCTACGCCGATCGGCTGGCGCATCGAATAGACGTCGATGCCGGGGCCCGCGCCCTCGGTGTATTCGCCCTTCAGGGCGTGCGGGATGCCGCAGGCGAACTCGATCACCTCAAGGCCGCGCTGCAGGTCGCCGCGGGAGTCGGCGAGCACCTTGCCGTGCTCCGACGACAGCAGCCGCGCCAGCTCGTCCAAACGCGATTCGACCAGCCGCTTGAACTCGAACATCACCCGCGCGCGGCGCTGCGGATTGACCGTCGCCCAAAGAGCTTGCGCGCGGACGGCGGCCGCGACCGCGGTGTCAATCTCGGCCTGGTTGGCCAGTGCGACGCGCGCCTGCACCTCGCCAGTGTTGGGATCGTAGACGTCGCTGTAACGGCCGCTGACTCCGGCGACGGATGCGCCGTCGATGAAATGGGTGATGTCGCGCATGGTTTTGTCCTGGAGTTTGCGCCTCCAGCTAACACCCGACGAGGCCAAGCGGTATTGCATTGTTGCAGCCTCCTATGTGCATTTCTGCATGACATGTTCGATTGGGATGATCTCCGGGTGTTCCTCGCCGCAGCGCGTACCGGCTCGCTGGCCGGGGCGGGAGAACGGTTACGGGTCGATGCAGCCACCGTCGGGCGGCGCGTAGCGCGGCTGGAGTCCGCCCTGAAGTCCACCTTGGTGATCCGCTCGCCTGCTGGTCTGCAGCTGACGGCGGCAGGCGCCCAGTTGCTGGAGATCGCGCTCGACGCCGAGACGGCGATGCTGGCCGCCGCCCATGTGGCGCGCCCCGACGTCGTCGCCGGCACCGTGAGGATCAGCACCGCCGAGGGTTTCGGCACGGCCGTGCTGGCGCCCGCCCTGCCCAGGCTGGTCGAGCTTTATCCTGGGTTGAAGGTCGAGCTCGCGGCCAACGCCAGCTTCCTGTCCGCTAGCCGCCGAGAAGTCGACATGACGGTGACGCTCAGCGCGCCCGACACCACGCGCCTGATCGTCGAGGCCTTGGCGCCCTATCAGCTGGCCCTCTATGCGAGCCGCGAATATCTGGCCCGCGCCGGCGCGCCGCGCAGCATCGCCGCCCTGCCCGACTTCCAGATCGTCGGCTATGTCGAGGACCTGATCTTCGCGCCCGAACTGCGTTACCTCGACGAGATCCTGCCCGGCCTGAAGCCGACCATGGCGAGCTCATCGATCCAGGCCCAGCGCGGCATGGTGCTGGCCGGGGGCGGCATCGGCGTGTTGCCGGCATTCATGTCGGAGGGTCTGGTGCGTGTGCTGGACTCGGTGATGCTGGAGCGCAGGCTCTGGCTCTCCACTCACCGCGACGTCCACGACACCGCTCGGATGCGCGCGGTGCGCCGCTGGCTGCGCGAACTGGCGCAGGGCGCGGAGGCGCGGCTGATGGCGGCGTAGGCGCGAAGGCTCAGACCGCGATGCGCGCGTCCTCGATGACGTCTACCGGCCGCGAACCCCAGTAGCCGAGCTTGCCCAGCACGTCTGGCGCCTTGAAGGGCTTCGCCACGCAGTCGTTGGCGCCAGCTTCGAGATATGTCGCGACCTGCTCGGGGAAGACGTTGGCGGTGATCGCGATCACCGGCGTACGGGCGTTCAGGTGGGTTGCGCGTCGGAGCTCGCCGATCGCCGTCAACCCGTCCATCCGCGGCATCTGGATATCCATCAACACCACGTCGAACGGCTCGGCGGCCAGCGCCTCCAGCGCCTCGATCCCGTCGCTGGCAATGTGCGGTTCGTGGCCGCCGGCGCGCAGGATCGCCGACAGCAGGTGCTGGTTGGCCTCGCTGTCGTCGGCGATCAAGACCTTCAGGCCCGCGCCCGCATCGACTTCCAGGTGCGTGTCGACATTCGCCGCCTCCAGCTCCACCAGCGGTAGGCTGAACCAGAAGGTGGAGCCTTCGCCCATCCGGCTTTCGGCGCCGATCTTGCCGCCCATGCGCGCGACCAGCTCCTTGCAGATGGCGAGGCCCAGACCCGCCCCGCCATGCTTGCGCGCCATCGAGTTGTCCACCTGGGTGAAGCGGTCGAACAGGGTCGGCAGGACGTGGGCCTCGATGCCGGAGCCGGTGTCGCTGATGGTGAATTTCAGCTGGCCCTCGCCATCGCCGGTCCGCGAGACGCCGACCGCCACCTGGCCCGAATCGGTGAACTTGATGGCGTTGTTGACCAGGTTCAGCACCACCTGCTGCACCCGTTCGCGATCGAGCTCGAACCAGCCGTCCAGGCCGGCGTCCATCTCGACGGACACCGCGATCGGCTTGCGCGCCGCGAGCGGAGCGACCAGCTCGGCCACGTGGGTCATCAGATCCGCCAGGTCGCAGGGCGCCGGCTCGACCCTGAGCGTTCCGGCGCCGGCCCGCGCCAGGTCCAGCATGTCGTTGAGCAGGGCCAGCAGACTCTTGCCCGCCAGCTCGATGCGGCCGGCGTGCCCCTTGGCCTCGACGCTGAGCTCGTCCCGCATGCGCAGCAATTCGGCGAACCCAAGGATGCTGGTCAGCGGCGTGCGCAGTTCGTGGCTGAGGTTCGCCAGGAAGTCGTCCTTGGCGCGCGCGGCCTGTTCGGCCTCCTTCAGCGCTGCGCTCAGGCTCTCCTCGACCTGCTTGATGCCGGAGATGTCGCGCGAGGTGCAGACGATACGTTCCACATGACCCTCGGCGCTGCGCACCGGGGTCATCATGACGTCCCACCACTTCCACAGGCCCCGCGCCGTGGGGCACGGCGCTTGGAAGCGGGCGACGCCGCCGCATTGCGCCAGGGTCAGCGCCTCGCTGACGATCGATTGCGCGCTGGGCGGGAACGAGGTCGCCCATTCCTTGCCCGCAATCTCCGCGTAGGAGCCGAATTCCAGCAGCTCCAGACCGCGCTCATTCATGAACTCCCAACGGCCTTCCGGCGTCAGGATCTCGATGCAGTCTGGACTGTTCTGCACGAGCGCGCGGCAGATCTCGGCGACCTCGGCGTCGCGCGAGGCGGCTTCGGCGTTGGCCCCGAACAGAGAGCCTGATCGGAGCGACCCGACCGAAGGCGTTTGCGGCTTACCCGCATCCGTCGATGGTTTGGCCCAGCCGAACCAGTTCATGCAGCGCTCCCGGTGCGGCCCCTGCGGGCCAGATCTCGCGCCGTTGGCCGGAAAAACGCCGGGCCGCTTGCACGCGAAACGAGCGTTCGCGGATCACCGGTTGCTGGAGGGTGAACGGCTCTGCGGTTGTGCGGCAAGACCGCACAGGCGCCCGTCAACCAGGCGCCGAATGCGCAATCTCTGGCCGCTAGGCGTCGCCCTCGGTTTCGCGAGGCCTCAGCGCCTCGAAGGCGTCGGGCACGAACGAAACGCTCGCGGTGTGGCCTAGCGTGAAGCGCTCGCCGTCCAGCAAAGCGGGGATGGACCGGTCGCAGGACATCTCGATAGAGCGGGTTTTGGCCAGCACCACGGTCGGATCCTCGCGCCAGTCGCGGAACGCGGCGTTGATCGCCAGTCGAAGCGCGTCAGGGGCGCTCTCGACCTTGATAGCGGCGGCCTCCAGCGTCTCCTCGTCGTCGTCCAGGCCACGGGAGATCAGCGGGCAGATCACCGCCACGGCCTCGGCTGTGCCGGAATGGTTGGCGAACGCATATTCGACGCCGGTGGACGTGAAGGATTCACGGATGGCGGCCACGCCCTTCTCCATCGCCCCGGCAAGGTCGCCCTCGCGCACCGCCTCGCGGGCGTCGGCCATCTTGGTCGGGCCGCCGAAGATCCCGGCGATGTAGAAGCGATGGTCGCCCACAGCTCCGCCATGAACCGCCTGCACGACGCAATCGGCCAGGGTGTCCTTCAGCGCCTCGCGCCACGGCCGTGCGCCGTACAGCGCCTTTGGCAGCACGTTCATCGTCCCACCGGGCAAGGGGATCAGCCGCGTGCCGCCGCTCTGGCAGGTCTCGGCTGCGGCGCGGATCGTCCCGTCGCCGCCCAGCACGATGAGCACCTCGAGGCTGTGCTTGCCCGCCTCGGCGAGCGCCGCGTCCACCTCGTCTCCGCCGCCGCACCAGGTCTGCTCAGCTTTCAGCCCGGCCTCGGCCAGCAAGGCCTGCAGATCGGACTCGGCCCCGACGTCGCAACTTCCGCTGGAGGTGTTGATCAGCACGCCGATGCGCGCCGCCTTCAGGTCAAAGCGCTCGCCGGCGGCAGGTTTGGTGATCGTTGTGGAAGTCACTGTTTGCCCAGATCGCCTGCAGAAGGATGGGCCAGACGCCCATTGCTGGTGTAGCACGCGTCGGGCGGCTTTGTTCCGCGAGCGAGGGTTGAGGATCGGCGATGCGCGCTCTGGAGGGTCTGCTGGTCGTCGCGCTGGAACAGGCCGTTGCGGTTCCCTTCTGCACCACGCGCCTGGCGGACGCGGGCGCAAGGGTGATCAAGATCGAGCGCCCCGAAGGCGACTTCGCGCGCGAATACGATCACGTGGTGCACGGCCAGAGCACCTATTTCGTCTGGCTCAATCGCGGCAAGGAATCCATCCGTCTGGATGTGAAGGACCCGGCCGACGCGGCCCTGCTGCATCGGATGATCGCCTCCGCCGACGTGTTCATCCAGAACCTCTCGCCGGGCGCGGCCGCCCGCGCCGGCTTCGGCTCGGACGCGCTGCGCGACGCTCATCCACGCCTGATCACCTGCGACGTCAGCGGTTACGGAGAGGACGGTCCCTGGGCGCAGATGAAGGCCTACGACTTCCTCGTCCAGTGCGAGGCGGGCCTGGCGGAGATCACCGGCGGCCCGTCGGAGCCGGCGCGGGTCGGCGTCTCGGTGGTCGACATCTGCTGCGGAATGAACGCCCACGCCGCGATCCTGCAGGCGTTGTACGAGCGCGATCGCACGGGCCTGGGCAAGGGCGTGGCGGTGTCGCTGTTCGACAGCATCGCCGAGTGGATGGCCGCGCCGCTGCTGCATCAGGACTACGGCGGCCGTGCGCCGGGACGGGCCGGCCTCAACCATCCGGCCATCGCCCCCTACGGCGCCTACGCCGCCGGCGATGGGCGCCAGGTCGTGGTCTCCGTACAGAATGAACGGGAGTGGCGCAGTTTCTGCGAGGGCGTGCTGCAGCGGCCCGAGGTCGCCGTCGACCCCCGCTTCGTCGGCAACAGCGCCCGCTGCGCCAACCGCCCCGCCCTGGACGCGATCATCCTGGAGGCGCTGAAACCCCTGGATCGTGACCAGTTCGTGGAGCGTCTGCGCGCCGCCAAGGTGGCTTATGGCGAACTGAACGGCGTCGCCGACCTGTCGCGCCACCCGCAACTGCGCCGCATCGAGGTCGAGACGGCGGGCGGCGCGGTCAGCCTGCCGGCCCCCGCCGTGCGCTGGAAGGGCGAGCCTGAGCTGGTCCCAGGATCCGTCCCCGCCCTGGGCGCGCACGATGCGAGCCTGCGCGCCGAGTTCGGGACTTGAGCCGCGGCCGATCAAACGGCGTAGTGTGCGGCGACTGAGGAGAACCGCGCATGTCCCTGCTGTCGCCGCCGCAAGCGCCCCACCAGCCGCTGGCCGCCTGGGCCGGCGCACTCGCTGACCTTGCCGAAGCCTTCGGGCCAGCCCTGCGCACCGACACCTCCACCCGCGAGCAGCACGGCCGCGGCGAAGGCTACGCCCAGGTGTTGCCGCCGGACGCGGTTCTGCTGGCGGTCTCCACCGAGCAGGTGGCGCGCGCGGTGTCGATCTGCGCGCGCTGGAAGATCCCGGTCATCCCCTATGGGGCCGGCACCTCCCTCGAAGGCCACATCACCGCGCCGTTCGGCGGCCTCAGCATCGACCTGTCAGGCATGGACACGGTTCTGCGGGTGTCGCCCGATGACCTCGACTGCACCGTCCAGGCCGGCGTGACGCGCGAACAGCTCAACGCCCACCTGCGCGACAAGGGCCTGTTCTTCCCCATCGACCCCGGCGCCAACGCGACCCTCGGCGGCATGTCCTCGACGCGGGCGTCGGGCACCAACGCCGTGCGTTACGGCACCATGATGAGCAACGTGCTGGCGCTCACCGTCGTCCTGCCCGACGGTTCGGTGATCCACACCGGCGGTCGGGCGCGCAAGTCGGCGGCGGGCTATGACCTGACCCGCCTCTTCGTCGGCTCCGAAGGCACCCTGGGCGTGATCACCGAGGTGACGCTGCGCCTCTACGGGATCCCCGAGGCGATGTCGGCGGCGACCTGCGCGTTCGAGACGCTGGAAGCCGCGGTCGCCACAGTCGTGCAACTGGTGCAGTCCGGCGTGCCCGTGGCGCGCGCGGAATTCATGGACGAGGTCCAGGTCGCCGCCTCCAACCGCCACTCCAACCTCGGACTGCCCGAGAAGCCCCACATCTTCTTCGAATTCCACGGCTCCACCGCGTCCGTGGCTGAGCAGGCGGCGACCGCCTCGGAACTGGCGCAGGCCAATGGTGGCGGAGCGTTCGCCTGGGCGACCCTGCCCGAGGACCGCGCCAGGCTGTGGAAAGCCCGACATCAGGCCTATTTCGCGGCGCTTGCGCTGCGTCCGGCGAGCGAAGTTCTGTCCACGGACGTTTGTGTGCCTGTCTCCGCCCTGGTCGAGGTTGTCGCCCAGACCCGGCGCGACATCGACACCAACCGGCTGATCGCGCCGATCGTCGGCCATGTCGGCGACGGCAACTTCCACGTCCTGTTCCACCTGCGCCGCGACGATCCCGACGAGATGGCGCGGGTCGACGCGGTGCACGAGGCGATGATCGCCCGGGCGCTCGCCGCCGGCGGCACCTGCACCGGCGAGCACGGCATCGGCGCCGGCAAGCGCGACCACCTGGTCGACGAGCATGGGGCGGCTGCAGTCGCCCTCATGCGCAGCCTGAAGCGGACCATCGATCCCGCCGGCATCATGAACCCCGGCAAGGTGTTCCTGGACTGAGGCGCTGCGTCGCTCCGCAGGCGTATTTACAGGCCTGTGGCGTGCGCCTACCCAGCATCCGTCCGTGGTCTGAGAAACCGAGTCGCTATGCTGAGATTTTTCCAGGCCATGATGCCGAAGGAGGAGCGGTTCTTCGACATGTTCGAAGCCCACGCCGCGACCCTGTGCGCCGGGGCGGCCGCGTTGCGCAGCCTGCTGGACGGCGGGCCGAGCGTGCCGGAACATTGCGCCGAGATCGCCCGCCAGGAAAACACGGCCGACGAGGTGGCCCGCGAAGTGCTGCTGGCCGTGCGCCGCACCTTCATCACCCCGTTCGACCGCAGCGACATCCGCGACCTGATCTCCTCGATGGATGACGCCATCGACCAGATGCACAAGACCGCCAAGGCCATCACACTGTTCGAGCAGCGCGCCTTTCAGCCATCCATGGTGGCCATGGGCGAGGTGATCGTACGCACCGCCGAGCTCACCGCCGAGGCCGTGCCGCTGCTGCGTTCGCTGCGCGCCAACGCCACCCGGCTGACCGCCATCACCGAAGAGGTCCGCCGGCTCGAGGAGCAGTCCGATCAGCTCTACGACTCCGGCATGAGCGCGCTGTTCAAGGGGCCGGCGCGCGAGGACGCCATGGCGTTCATCGTCGGCAGCGAGGTCTATGATCACCTGGAAAAGGTCGTCGACCGCTTCGAGGACGTGGCGAACCGGATCAGCGGCGTGCTGATCGAACACCTCTAGGGCGCACCCATGGACCTCGGCGGCCCGGGCGTGATGCTCGTCTTCCTGATCGTCGTGGCGCTCGCCTTCGAC
This sequence comes from Phenylobacterium sp., assembly GCF_030697305.1. Classification (GTDB taxonomy): domain Bacteria; phylum Pseudomonadota; class Alphaproteobacteria; order Caulobacterales; family Caulobacteraceae; genus Phenylobacterium. The sequence goes on from NZ_JAUYQL010000090.1 coordinate 8,679, forward strand.
TTCCTCAACGGGCTGCACGACGCGGCGAACTCGATCGCCACCATCGTCTCGACCCGCGTGCTGCCCGCCCGCTACGCGGTGATGTGGGCGGCGTTCTTCAACTTCATCGCCTTCTTGTTCTTCGGCCTGCATGTGGCCCAGACGGTGGGCAAGGGTATCATCCAGCCCGGCATCGTCAGCGATGCGGTGATCTTCGGCGCGTTGGGCGGGGCGATCACCTGGAACGTGGTCACCTGGCTGGCCGGCATCCCCTCGTCCAGCTCGCACGCCCTGATCGGCGGGCTGATCGGCGCCGGCGTCGCCAAGGCCGGGTTCGACCCGGTCATCTGGTCCGGCGTGATCAAGACCGCCGCCGGCATCTTCGTTTCGCCCGCCATGGGGTTCACGCTCGCGATCATCCTGGTGCTGCTGGTCTCCTGGCTGTTCGTGCGCGCCACTCCGACCATGGCCGACAACACCTTCCGCAAGCTGCAATTTGTCTCCGCTTCGCTCTACTCGCTGGGGCACGGCGGCAATGACGCCCAGAAGACCATGGGGATCATCGCCGTGCTGCTCTACGCGCACGGCCATCTGCACGGCGAGTTCCACGTGCCGTTCTGGGTGGTGATCAGCTGCCAGGCGGCGATGGGACTTGGGACATTGATGGGCGGCTGGCGCATCGTCCACACCATGGGATCACGCATCACCCGCCTGTCGCCGCAGCAGGGCTTCTGCGCCGAGACCGGCGGCGCGATCACCCTGTTCCTCGCCACCCACCTGGGCGTGCCGGTGTCGACCACTCACACCATCACCGGCGCCATCGTCGGTGTCGGCGCGGCGCGGCGGGTCTCCGCGGTGCGCTGGAGCCTGGCCACGGGAATCGTCTGGGCCTGGGTGATCACCATGCCGATCGCCGCCCTGATGGGCGCGGGATTCTATTTCCTCGCCCGTCTCGCCGACCGGGTGTTCGGCTGATGGGCAAGAAGGATGCGCGCACCCGCCCCGAGCCGGACCGCGAGCCGCGCTCCCAGTACGCCGCCCTGCCCTGGCGGCGCGCGGCGGACGGGGCGCTGGAGGTGCTGCTGATCACCTCGCGAGAAACCCGCCGCTGGGTGATCCCCAAGGGCTGGCCCATTAAGGGCATGAAGCCGTCGGGGACGGCCGAGCGCGAAGCCTTCGAGGAGGCCGGCGTGATCGGCAAGATCAGCGGCAAGTCGCTGGGCGTGTTCCATTACGACAAACGCCTGCGCACGGGCCGCATCCAGCACGTCCGCGTCGCGGTCTACGCCCTGCGCGTCGAGCAGGAGGCCGAGGCCTGGCCAGAGATGGGGCAGCGCGAGAAGCGCTGGTCGCCGCTCGCCGAGGCCGCCGGCCTGGTGGGCGAGGATGAGCTGCGCTGGCTGATCGACGGCTTCGCGCCGGCCTGAGGCTCAGGCGCCGTCGGTCGGGTGGCGGTGGATCGGATCGACCCAGACCACGGTCTGGGGCGCCTCCACGGGCTCGATCTCCAGGTTCACCACCACCGCGTCGTTGTCGCTGCGCACCAGCACGCACTCCAGCGTCTCGTCGGTCGAGGCGTTGATCTCCTGGTGCGGCACATACGGCGGCACATAGATGAAGTCGCCGGGGCCGGCCTCGCAGACAAACTCCAGCTTCTCGCCCCAGCGCATCCGCGCGCGGCCCTTGATCACATAGATGACGCTCTCCAGCGCGCCGTGATGGTGCGCGCCGGTCTTGGCGTCAGCATGGATATGCACCGTGCCGACCCACAGCTTGCGGGCGCCGACGCGGGCGAAGTTGATCGCCGCGGCGCGGTTCATGCCCGGCGTCTGCGGCGTGTTGGTGTCGAGCTCACCCGCCGGGATGACCTTGATCCCGCTATCGCGCCATCCGTCGGCCGGGGTCTCGCTCATGCCTTCATCTCCACATCTGGCGTCAGCTCGACGCCGGCCTCGACCGCTTGCGGTTGCGCGGCTCGTCGGCCAGTTTCGGCCGGCCGTCCAGTCGCATACGAACCTGATCGGCGGCGAAACGATAGGCAACGGCTTTCGCACCGCCTGTTGGGCGCTTTCCCGTGACCACTATATTCAGGCCTCATGACCGACGCCCACGACCATCATCACCACCACGCGGCGGCGGACGGCAAGACCGCCACCGATCCGGTGTGCGGCATGAAGGTCAATCCGACGACCACCCCGCACGCGGCCGAACACGGCGGCGTCGCCTACTTCTTCTGCGGCGCGGGCTGCCGCTCCAAGTTCGTCGCCGATCCTGACAAGTACCTTGGCGAGAAGCCGCCGGAACCGGCGGCCATTCCGGGCGCGGTCTACACCTGCCCGATGCACCCGCAGGTGCGCCAGGTCGGGCCCGGGGCGTGCCCGCTGTGCGGCATGGCTCTGGAGCCCGAAGTCGCGACGGCTGAGGACGGCCCCAACCCGGAACTCGCCGATTTCGCCCGGCGGCTGTGGATCGGACTTCTGCTGACAGCGCCCGTCGTCCTGCTGGAAATGGGCGCACACCTGCTGGGCGCGCGGTGGCCCGTGGGCGCGCGCCTCTCGGCCTGGATCCAGCTCGCGCTGGCGACGCCGGTGGTGTTCTGGGTGGGCTGGCCCTTCATGCAGCGTGGCGTGCGCTCGGTCGCCGCGCGAAGCCTCAACATGTTCACCCTGATCGCGCTGGGCGTCGGCGTCGCATGGACCTACAGCGCCGTGGCGGTTTTAGCCCCGGACGCGTTTCCCGCCGCCGTGCGCGGGCACGCGGGCGAGCCGTCGGTATATTTCGAGGCCGCCGCGGTCATCGTCGTGCTGGTGCTGGTCGGCCAGATCCTGGAGCTTAGGGCGCGTGAGCGGACGTCGGGCGCGATCCGCGCGCTGCTGAGCCTGGCGCCGAAAACCGCCCGGCGGTTGACCACGGACGGCTCCGACGAGGAGGTCGGACTGGACGCCATCAAGGTCGGGGACCGCCTGCGCCTGCGTCCCGGCGAGCGCATCCCCGTCGACGGGGTGCTGACCGATGGCCATGCGGCGATCGACGAGTCCCTGGTCACCGGCGAGCCCATGCCTGTGGACAAGGCGCCCGGCGACACGGTCGTGTCCGGCGCGATCAACCGCACCGGCTCCTTCATCATGCGGGCGGAAAAGGTCGGCGCCGACACCTTGCTGGCGCGGATCATCCAGATGGTCGCCCAGGCCCAGCGCAGCCGGGCGCCGATCCAGCGGGTCGCCGACCAGGTCGCGGCCTGGTTCGTGCCGGCGGTGATCGCGGTCGCCGTCGCGGCTTTCGCCACCTGGATGGCGGCGGGCCCTGAACCGCGCCTGTCGTTTGCGTTGCTTGCCGCGGTCTCGGTGCTGATCATCGCCTGCCCGTGCGCCCTGGGACTGGCGACGCCGCTGTCGATCATGGTGGGGGTCGGACGCGGCGCGCAGTCCGGCGTGCTAATCCGCGACGCGGAAGCCCTGGAGCGCCTGCAGAAGGTCGACACCCTGGTAGTCGACAAGACTGGCACCCTGACCCTGGGGCGCCCGACGCTGAGCGCGGTGCGCGCCGTTGGCGGCTTCGGCGAGAACGAACTGCTGCGGCTGGCGGCCAGCCTCGAGCGCGCCAGCGAGCACCCGCTGGCCCACGCCATCGTGACGGCCGCCGCCGAACGCGGCCTCACGCTCAGCGAGCCGCTGGGCTTCGACTCGCCGGTCGGAAAGGGCGTGCTGGGCCAGGTGGACGGTCGCAGCGTGCTGTTGGGATCGGTCGCCTTTCTCGCCGAGCAGGGCGTCGACGCGCAGATCTTCCAGGCCGATACGGACGCTCTGCGGGCGGGCGGTGCGACGGTGATCTTCGCGGCCGTCGACGGTCAGGCGGCAGGCCTGCTGGCGCTCTCCGATCCGATCAAGCCGACCACCGCAGACGCGATCCGCGCGCTCAGGGCCGACGGCGTGCGCGTCCTCATGCTGACCGGCGACAACCGCGTCACCGCCGACGCCGTGGCCCGCGCGGCCGGCGTCGACGAAATCGAGGCTGAGGTGTCGCCGCAGGACAAGGCGGCGGTCGTAGAGCGTCTGCGCAGCCAGGGCCGCGTGGTGGCGATGGCCGGCGATGGGGTGAACGACGCGCCGGCGCTGGCCGCGGCCGACGTGGGTCTGGCCATGGGCGCAGGCTCCGACGTGGCGATCGAGACCGCCGGCGTCACCCTGCTACAGGGTGACCTGATGGGCGTCGTGCGTGCTCGCGCTCTGTCGCGAGCGGTGATGCGCAACATCCGCCAGAACCTGGCCTTCGCCTTCGCCTACAACGCCGCCGGGGTGCCGATCGCCGCGGGCCTGCTCTATCCGACGTTCGGCCTGCTGCTGTCGCCGCAGATCGCCGCCGCCGCGATGGCCGCCTCTTCGGTCAGCGTGGTCGCCAATGCGCTACGCCTGCGGAGCTCCAGGCTGTAACGACGGTTGAACCGGTTACGTCGCCGCGCGATGCTGAGCGAGGCGACCGGAACACCGGCGTCGGGGGATTCGCCAGGAAACTTCGTGACCCAGAACGCGACCGATCGATCAGGCCTGGGCCGCGGACTGCTGCTGGCCTCCATGCTGCTCTGCGCCGCCAACTTCCGCGCGCCGATCACCGGCGTCGGGCCGCTGCTGGAGGTCATCCGTGGATCCTTCGGCCTGTCGGCAGCCCAGGCGGGCCTGCTGACCACCCTGCCGATTGTGGCCTTCGCGACGGTGTCTCCGTTCTGCGTGGGCCTGGTCCGACGCTTCGGTCTGGAGCGCACGCTGATGGCGGCGATGATCCTGCTGGGCGCGGGGATCGCGCTGCGCTCCGCCGGCCCGCTGTGGGCGCTGTTCGCCGGGACCGCGATGATGGGCGCGGCCATCGCGCTCGGCAACGTGTTGCTGCCGACCCTGGTGATGCGGGACTTCCCGGATCGGGTGACCGCCACGACCACCTTCTATGTGATCACCATGGCGCTGTCTGGCGCGGCGTTCTCGGTTCTGGTGGCGCCGCTGTTCGAGGCCCTGGGGAGCTGGCGCATTGCACTGGGATTGGGCGTCGTTCCCGTCCTGCTGGCGATTTTCGTGTGGTCGCCCCGCACCCGCCGCGGTGCGGCGATCGCTCCCGCCGGTCAGCGCGCCAAAAGCCCTTCGCTCTGGCGCACGCCGCTGGCCTGGCAGGTCACCGGGTTCATGGCGCTGAACTCCTTCGTCTTCTACGTGGTGATCACCTGGCTGCCGGCCATGCTGCAGGCCAAGGGCCACACGATGGCCGACAGCGGCGCGCTGCACGGCCTGATGCAGGCCGTCGGCATCATCCCGCTGCTGCTGGCGCTTCCGCTGATGAGCCGATTGAAGGACCAGCGGATGGCGGCCTTCCTCGTATCCCTGCTGGCGGCGATCGGCTTCCTGGGCTTGGCCTTGGCGCCGCAATGGGCCGTCGTCTGGGTGTCAGCCTACGGCGCGGCCAGCGGCGCGGGCTTGGTGCTGGCATTGTCGTTCGCCAGCCTGCGCGCCTCCAGCGTCGAACAGGGCGCGGCGCTGTCGGGGATGGCGCAGTCGGTGGGTTACACCTTGGCCGCCATCGGCCCGGCTTCGATGGGTGCGCTGCACGACGCCATGGGCAGCTGGGACGCCGCGCTGTGGATCTGCGCCGCCGCGGCGCTCGTGCAGGCGGTGATCGGCCTCTACGCCGGCCGGGCGGTGAAGCTCGCCCTGGTCGCGCCGCGGTCGCCGCCCGCCTGACCTCAGGTGGTGCGCTGGGCGCGGTCCTTGTCGTTGACGGCGCGGATCGACTGGCGCGCCGCCGCCCACTCCTCATCGCCCCAAGTGAACAGCTCCGGCCGCATCTGGCCGCCGCCCAGGAACGCCGCGCCGTCGATGGCGATCGTCTGGCCGTTGATGTACTCGGCGCCAGGCCCCATCAGCAGGACGGCCAGGTTGCACAACTCGTGCATCTCGCCCACGCGACCCATCGGATTGCCGCGCGCGTTGAGCCCGCCTTCCGCCCCCGCCACCGCGGGCGACAGCCGATCGCCGGCCCCAGGCGTCGGAAACGGCCCTGGCGCGATGGCGTTCAGGCGGATGCCGTGGTGCGCCCACTCCACCGCCAGTGACTGGGTCATGACGTTGACGCCGGCCTTGGACATCGCCGACGGCGTCATGAACGGCGAGCCCCGCCACACCGTCGTCGCCAGGATCGACAGCACCGAGCCGCGCTGCTTCGCCTCGATCCAGCGTTTCCCCACCTCCAGCGTCACGTAGAACGAGCCGCGGAAGACGATGCTGGTCACCGCCTCGAAGCCCTTGGCCGAAAGGTCCTCGGTGCGCGAGATGAAGTTGCCGGCCGCGTTGTTGACCAGGCCGGTCAGCCCGCCGCTGGCCCAGGCGTCCTCGACCATCTCGGCGACCGCCTCGGCCGAACGGATGTCGCAGGCGATCGGCATCACGTCGCCGCCCCAGCGCTCGGTCAGCGCCTGCGCCGTCTCCTTCAGCACCTCGCCGCGGCGCCCGCAGATCACCACCCGCGCGCCCAGGCTGAGAAACGCCTCCGCCATCTCGCGGCCGAGCCCCGTGCCGCCACCGGTGATCAGGATCCGCTCCCCCTGCATCAGGCCCGGTTTGAACATCAGCCTGGTGGCGTCCATTGGTGGCTCTCCCTTTGACGAGTAGACGGCGCCCGGCGGCTGGCGCCGGCTTTGACCCCGGACGTACAAAGCCACGGGGGGAAAGCCAATGGCCGGCGACGGGTCCCGCGGCTTGACGTCGCCGCGCGCTAAGGCCAAGGCGGACGCAACGACAAGGGGGACGCGCGTGTCGAACACCAAAGCCGGGGCCGGCGGCGCCTCGACCCGCCGCATTCTGCTGGCCAGTCTGGTCGGCACTGCGGTCGAATTCTATGACTTCTACATCTATGCGACCGCCGCCTCGCTGGTGTTCGGGCCGCTGTTCTTCCCCTCCGCCTCGCCCTCGGCGCAACTGCTCGGCGCCTACGCCAGCTTCGCCATCGCCTTCTTCGCGCGACCGCTGGGCTCCTTCGTGTTCGGCCACTACGGCGACCGCATCGGACGCAAGTCGACCCTGGTCGCCTCGCTGATGGTGATGGGGGTGTCGACCCTGCTGATCGCCTTCCTGCCCACCTACGCCATGGTCGGCTGGGTCGCGCCCGTCCTGCTCTGCACGCTGCGTTTCGGCCAGGGCTTCGGGCTGGGCGGCGAGTGGGGTGGCGCAGCCCTGCTGGCGGTGGAGAACGCGCCGCCCGGATGGCGCGCGCGTTTCGGCATGTTCCCGCAGCTTGGCGCGCCGGTGGGCTTCATCGCCGCCAACGGCCTGTTCCTGCTGCTGGGCCTGTTCCTGACGCCAGAGCAGTTCCAGGCTTGGGGCTGGCGGCTGCCGTTTCTGGCCAGCGCCATCCTGGTGGGCCTCGGCCTGTGGGTGCGGCTGAAGCTCACCGAGACGCCGGCGTTCCAGGCCTCGCTCGCCGAGGCGCCGCCGCCCAACGTGCCGCTGGCCGAAGTGCTGCGGCATTATCCGCGCGAGACCATCGCCGGCACCTTCGCGGTGGTCGCCTGCTTCGCCATCTTCTACCTCGCGACCGCCTTCGCGCTCGGCTACGGCACGACGACCCTGGGCTACAGCCGCGAGACCTTCCTGAGCGTGCAGCTTGGCGCGATCCTGTTCATGGCGGTGGGCATCGTCGCCGCGGGCTGGTGGGCCGACAAGTCCAGCCCTCGCCTCGTGCTGATGGCCGGTTGCGGCGCGACCGTGGTCGCCGGCGCCTTGTTGCCGGTGATGATGGGCGCAGGCTCGCTGGCGCTGATCTGGGCCTTCCTGTCTCTGGCCCTGTTTCTGATGGGTTTCGTCTACGGACCCCTGGGCGCCTTCCTGCCGGGGCTGTTCCCGGCGCGGGTGCGCTACACCGGAGCCTCGATGGCGTTCAACGTCGGCGGCATCCTGGGCGGCGGCCTTGCGCCGATCATCGCCCAGGCGTTGGCGGACCGGGGCGGTCTGGTTCCCGTCGGCGTCTACCTGGCGGCGGCGGCGCTGATCAGCCTGACGGCGCTGGCGCCGCTGAAGAACGCTTCACGCCACGCCGAAGCCTGATCAGACGACCTTCTGATCAGACAGCCTGGGCCGGCGCCTTCGTGTAGTGGTCGCCGAAGGATGCGCGCAGCACCTTCTTGTCGATCTTGCCCGTGGCGGTGAGCGGCACGGCGGCGAACACCACGTCGTCAGGCAGCCACCACTTGGCGACCAGCGGCGTCAGGTGCGCCAGCACCTGCTCGCGGGTGACGTTGGCGCCGTCGTGCGCCTCGATCACCAGCAGCGGGCGCTCCTCCCACTTGGGATGGACGATGCCGACCACCGCGGCGATCTTCACGCCGGGACAGGCCGAGGCGGCGTTCTCCAGATCAATGGAGCTGATCCATTCGCCGCCGGACTTGATGACGTCCTTCTTGCGGTCGGTGATCCGCATGAAGCCCAGTTCGTCGAGGGTCGCCACGTCGCCGGTGTCGAACCAGCCGTCATCGTCCACCGCGCTCTGCGGATGGCGGTAGTAGCGCTCCAGCGTCCAGGGTCCACGGACCAACAGCGCGCCGGGAGTCTCGCCGTCGCGCGGCGCGTCCTCGCCGTCGTCGTCGACGGTGCGCAGTTCGATGCCAAACTGCAGGCGACCCTGGCGGGTCCAGATCGCCTCGCGCAGGGCTTCCTCGCCCTGGGCGGCCAGCGCCGGCGTCGGCGTCGCCACCACCCCGATCGGACAGGTCTCAGTCATGCCCCAGATCTGCAGTACGTCGACATCGTAGCGGCGCTTGAAGGTCTCGGCCATGGCGCGCGGAACCGCCGAGCCGCCGATCACCACCCGCTTCAGGGCGCCGGGCGTACGGCCCTGCGCATCCAGCCAGGTCAAGTACATTGTCCAGATGGTCGGCACGCCGCCGGTGAAGGTGACGCCCTCAGCCTCAATCAGCTCGTGCAGGCTGGCGCCGTCCATCTTGTCGCCCGGCAACACCATCTTCGCGCCGCACAAGGGAGCCGCGAACGGCAGGCCCCAGGCGGTGGCGTGATACAGCGAGGAGCACGGCATCACCACATCGAACGGGGTGAAGCCGAAGGCGCTGGCCAGCCCCCCGGCCATGGCGTGGAGCACCACCGCGCGGTGGCTATAGAGCACGCCCTTGGGATCGCCAGTGGTGCCGGAGGTGTAGCAGAGGAAGGCGCCGGCGTTCTCGTTCAGCGTCGGCCAGTCGATGGCGTCGGGCTGGGCGGCCAGCAACGTCTCGTAGCACAGCGCGCTCACGCTTCCGGCGTCGTGCCGCTCGGCGTCCGACATCATCACGAAGGTCTTCACGGTCTCGAGCGTCGGCGCGATCCGTTCGACCAGGGCCAGCAGGTTGCGGTCGAACAGCAGCACGCTGCTTTCGGCGTGATTGATCGTGTAGGCGACCTGCTCGTCGAACAGCCGCGGGTTGGCGGTGTGCAGCACCGCCCCCAGCCCCGGCGCGGCATAGAACAGCTCCAGGTGGCGATGGGTGTTCCAGCCCAGAGACGTCACCCGGTCGCCCGAGCCGACGCCCAGGGCGCGCAACATGTGCGCCGCTTGGGCCGCGCGCGCGGCGAGGCCCGCGTAGTCGTAGCGCCAGATCGGCTCGTCGATCAGCCTGGAGACCACCTCGCGCGAGCCATGCGCACGGGCGGCGTAACGCAGGATATCGATGATCTGCAGCGGGACCGGCTGCATGAGACCCGGGATCATACGTCACCTCCTGTACGCGCCCGGTTTGATCGCGGGCGTCGCTTATCGCCGTCTGAAAGTGATCGCCGAGGCGTCATCCGTCCAGTGGCGCTCTCGCGGCCGGCCTCAACCTTCCTTGCGATGCACCTGGAAGCCGGCGAACGACTGGGTCACTGGCATGATCTCGATCGTATTGACGTTCAGGTGCGCAGGCAGCTCGGCCAGCCACAGCAGGGTGTCGGCGAGGTCGGCGCCGGTCATCGGGTCTGCGCCGCTATAGACCGCGTCCGACGCCTTCTGGTTGCCGCCGGTGCGCACCAGGGTGAATTCGGTCTCGGCCATCCCAGGCTCGATGGAAGTGACGCGCACGCCGGTGCCATGCAGATCTGAGCGCAGCCCCAGCGAGAACTGGCGCACGAACGCCTTGGTGCCGCCGTAGACGTTGCCGCCCGTGTAGGGGTGGTTCGCCGCCACGGAGCTTACGTTGATGACGCCGCCACGGCGTTCGATCAGCGACGGCAACAGACGGTGGGTGATCGTCACCAGGGCGTTGATGTTGGTGTCGATCATCGTGCGCCACTCTTCCAGGTCCGCCTTCTGCGCAGGCTCGCGGCCCAGCGCCAGGCCCGCATTGTTGATCAGCAGATCGATGTCGCTGAAGCCTGAGGGCAAGCCGGCGATCGCCGCATCGAAAGCCTTCGAGTCGCGCACGTCGAAGGCGGCCGGGTGGAGGTTCGGGCCGAGTTCCTTGGCCAGCGCCTCAAGCCGCTCGGCGCGGCGGCCCGTGGCGACGACGCGCCAGCCGGCCTTGACGAAGCGGCGCGCGGCGGCCTCACCGATGCCGGAGGTGGCGCCCGTGATGAAAGCGGTCTTGGTCATGGTGGGTCCCGGTCGGCTGTGCTGTGACAAGCGCGTACGGTTAGCCAATCGCCGCGCCGCGCGCCACTACCGGGCGCGAACCTCACAGGCGCGTCCGACTCAGCGATATAGGAACGCCACCTGGTCGCGGACCTGCGCCTTGCTCATGGCCCGCGGTAGCGGCGCCACGTCCGCAGCCGTGCTCGGGTGCGCCACGGCCCGGCTTTCGTCGCTCAGCCAGTCGGAGCGGCCGGCGCGCGCGGAACTCATCAGGACGGTTGCGGTCTCGGCGCCCATCTTGTCGACCATGTCGGCCTTGGCGGCGTCCGGCGCGGCTGCGTTGTCGATGATCGCGGCGGTGTCGACTTGCGCCGCCTGAGCGCCGGCCGCTTCGGCGGAGGGAACGGGTGCGCTCTGTTGGGCGCGGACGGTGGTTGCGGCGGACATCGCGACAACGGCGAGGGCCAGACACGTAGAACGGTAGTTCATGGGATCCTCGGGGGGATGGTGTTCAACCAATCCAATGTTCGCCGAACCCCGCCTGTTCCAGGCTGCGCGCCCAAACGTCCGAATTCGGGGATAATTCGCGCCGAAGTGACGCAAAACGCGCCGGAAGAGCATCCCAAGGCTCAGCTCTTTAAAGTTTAGTGCGCAATACGCTGCTAGATCGGCAGTGAGCAAACCTGTCGCTGGGTCGGAGCTAAGTCGCCCATGTCCGTCTTCCTACGCCGCTTCTTGAAGGACCAATCGGGCGCCACCTCGATCGAGTACGGGCTGATCGCCGTCATGATCGCAGCGGCCCTGGTCGCTGGCGTCGACGCAATCGGCGGACGACTGAGCAGCACCTACAACAAAGTCGCCTCCGCCATGCCGTAGGGGCGCCCCCCGCTACTTTAGGGCTTCGCAGCGCCGCCGTTCGCCCCCATATGGCGGGCATGACGACGTTTTCGGTCCTCGACCTCTCCCCGATCGTAGAAGGCGGCGGCGTTGCCCAGTCGCTGCGCAACACCCTCGATCTCGCCCAGCACGCCGAGCGATGGGGCTTCCATCGCTATTGGGTGGCCGAGCATCACAACATGCCCGGCATCGCCAGCGCCGCCACCTCGGTGGTGATCGGCCACGTGGGCGCCGGCACCAAGACGATCCGCGTCGGCGCCGGCGGCATCATGCTGCCCAACCACGCGCCGCTGCAGATCGCCGAGCAGTTCGGCACGCTCGAGGCTCTGTTCCCGGGCCGCGTCGACCTCGGGCTGGGCCGCGCGCCGGGCACCGATCAGGTCACCGCCCACGCCCTGCGTCGAACGCTCGCCAGCGACCCCAACGACTTCCCGCGCGATGTCGTCGAGCTGATGCACTACCTGCAGCCGGCCGAGCCTGGCCGCCGGGTGCGCGCCTTCCCGGGCGAGGGCGCGGATCTGGAGATCTGGATTCTCGGGTCGAGCCTGTTCGGCGCGCAGTTGGCCGCCATGCTGGGCCTGCCCTTCGCCTTCGCCTCGCACTTCGCGCCGGCGCAGATGATGGAGGCGATCCAGATCTATCGCTCGCGGTTCACCCCGTCTGATCGGCTGGACAAGCCCTATCTGATGCTGGGCGTCAGCGTGGTCGCCGCCGACGCCGACGATCAGGCGAAGCTGATCGCCAGCTCTCAACAGCAGGCCTTCGTGCGCATGCGCACCGGCCAGCCGGGGCCGCTGCCGCCTCCGGTCGAAGGCTATATCGACAAGATCGGCCCGGCCGAGAAAGGTCTGCTCGCCGAAGTGCTGTCGCGCTCGATCGTCGGGTCGCCGGCGGTGGTGGAGGCGGGCCTGAGAGCGTTCATCGAACGCACGGGCGCCGAGGAACTGATGATCACCAGCCAGGTGTTCGACCACACCGCGCGATTGCGTTCCTATGAACTGGTCGGCGAAATGCGCTCGCGACTTTGAACAAACGTGCCTCCGCCGACGTTAACGGCGCTCAAGCTGGAGGGTGAACATGAGCGGTGTTGGAATCTTAGGTGCGATCATCATCGGCATATTGGCCGGGTGGCTCGCTGAGAAGATCATGAAACGGAACCACGGCCTGCTGACCAATCTGGTCGTGGGCCTGGTCGGAGCATTGCTCGGCGCCTTCGTCGCCGGTCTTTTGGGGATCAATTTCGGCGGCTGGATCGGCAGCATCGTCGTGTCCACAATCGGCGCTGTGGTCCTGCTGTTCCTACTGGGTCTGGTGAAGCGGCGCGCTTAAGGCGCCGCGGTCACAAAATCCGTTCGTTGGCCTGGACCCGATCCGCGATGAACTTCGCGATGATCGGGCCGGTCAGCAGCACCGCGATGAGGCGCGCGGTCTGCATGGCCATGACGAACGGCAGGTCGACGTCGCTTGAGGCGGCGATAATCGCCACGGAATCGGAGCCGCCCGGACTGGTCGCCAGGTAGGCGGTCAGCGGATCGACGCCGGCGACGACGACCAGGATAGCCGCCAGCCCTGCGCACGCAGCAATCAGCACCAGGATCGAGGCGATGATCCTCGGCAGCGCCCGCGCCGCGTGGATCAGGATCGGCCGGGTGAATCTGAGCCCGATGCTCCCGCCGATCAGCGCATAGCTGACCGCCAGCAGGAGGGGCGGCAGCTCGATGACGATCAGGCCGGTATCCTGCAGCACGACGCCTAGCACTAACGGGGCCAGCAGCGGCGCCGACGGAACACGCAGCTTCGCGCCCAAGAACGCGCTGGCGAGCACCAACGCCAGGGTCTGGGCCAGCGGCGTCCAGGCGGGCTCCGCCATCCAGGCGACGGCCTTTGCGTGGGCGACGTGATCGCCCGCGACCATTCGGGCGACCAGCGAGGCGCCGCCGGCGACGATCACCACGCGCATGTACTGCATCACCGCTACGAGGCGAGAGTCCGCGCCATAGGCGTCGGCCATGACGATCATCGCCGAGGCCCCGCCCGGCGATGAGCCCCACACCGCCGTCGCACCTGGCAGCACGCCCCATCTGGCCAGCAACCAACCCAGGCCATTGCTAGCGGCGATCACCGCGAACACGCTGATCAGCAACAGCGGCCAGTCCTGCAGGATCTCATGCAGGGTGGAGAGCGGGATGCTGCGGGCGATCATGCAACCCAGAACGGCCTGGGCGAACGCGAATGGCGCAGCCGGCGCCTGCAGGGCGCCGCCTGCGAGCGCCAGGACCAATCCAGCCAGCATCGGCCCAAGCAGGAAGGCCGCGGGCAGACGCAGCGTCTCCAGCACCACGACAAGAACGACCGACAGTATGAGCAGAGCCACCCATTGGATGGCCGGCGCGCGTTCCCCCAGCGAGCGGCGCTCTGCTTTCGTCATCCGCGCGCGTTCCAGGCGTTCGCCTCAGGCCGGGATCGGCGCTTGGGCCCTACGCAAACGCCGGCCTGTCAGGCCGGCGCGGCGTTCATAGCGCGCGTGCTGGCGGTTTGCGAAGACGCCACGTCAACCGTGGGCGATCACGATGCGGGTGGCGATGGCTGCGGCCGCGGCGCGATTCTCCACGCCCAGCTTGGTGAACACCTGCTCCAGGTGCTTGTTCACCGTGCGCGCGCTGATGTTGAGGATCTCGCTGATATCGCGGTTCGACTTGCCCCGAGAGATCCACAGCAAAACGTCGGCCTCCCGCGCGGTGAGTTTCAGATAGTCCCGCAGCAGCGCCTCCTCGCGCCCCTCCAGGGGCAGGCTCAGACGGAAATAGGCCTCGCCCGCGGCGCGGCCGGCGAACGCCACCTGCAACCGCCGCGCGCCCACCTGCACCACCAGCGGCGGCGCGTTGGCGTCACGCGGCTCGGCCAGCAGGGCGCGCAGCACGCTGAGCACCTCAGGCGGGGCGGCCTCCATGGCCCCTGGCGTCAGCTCGTCGAGCAATTTCACCGCTTGAGGCGTGCGCCAGAGCACCTTGCCGGCGTCGTCGCTGGCCAGCAGCGCGCGGCCGGAGACGTCCAGCGCCGCGCGGGCGCTGATCGACATCTGGGCATTGGCGAGATGGACGCGGATGCGCGCCAGCAGCTCGTCCAGCACCACCGGCTTGGTGACATAGTCGACGCCGCCGGCCCGGAACCCCTCGACCACATGTTCAGTGGCGCTGAGGCCGGTCATGAACACCACCGGGATGTGGGAAGTCTGCGGCGCGGCCTTGATCTGGCTGCAGGCCTGGAACCCGGACAAGCCCGGCATGGCGGCGTCCATCAGCACCAGACCCGGCCGCCTGGCATCGGCCACCGCCACGCCCTCGGCGCCGTCGGCGGCCAGCGCGACTTCGTAACCCGCCTGTTCCAGCGCCAGCCCGAGCCAGCCGCGGGTGTCCGGGTCGTCGTCGACAAGCAGGATCAGATCGCTCATGCGCTAAGCCCCGCATCCGCGCCGGCGTAGCGCCACTGCAGGCTGAGCAGCACCTGGATGCGCTCCAGCAGGTCGTCCACTTCGTAGGGCTTGATCAGGAAGTCGTCGTGCGGATCGTCCTCGCGCCGGGTGCGCGAGAAGTCGTGGGCGTTGGCCGAGACCATCAGGATCGCCACGGCCTCGCCCAGTTCGGCGCGCAGGCGTTGGGCGGTCTCCCAGCCGTCGATGCCGGGCATGGAGACATCCATGATCACCAGGTCGGGGGCGAACGCCACTGCTGAGGCCAGCGCGCTGAGACCGCTGGAGGCGAACGCCAGGTCGAAGCCGAGCGGCTGCAAAAGCTCGCGAATCAAATCCAGGTGCGTGGGGTCGTCGTCGGTGACCAGGATGCGCCGCCGCTCACCGGCGAAGCCTGCGATCCTGCGCCCGCGACCGCTGTCGGCGCTGGGCCGCGCGGCCTCGTACAGCATCAGCCGCACCTTGAACGTGCTGCCGACGCCGGGTCGGCTGTCGACGGAGATCTCGCCGCCCAGGATAGTTGTCAGCAGCTTGGTGATGGTCAGGCCCAGGCCCACGCCCGGCGCGGCGGCCGTCTGTTCGGTTTGCAGCCGCTGGAATGGCTCGAAGATCCGCTCGAAGTCGGACTCGGCGAAGCCCACGCCGGTGTCGGAGATTTCGAACTCCGCCACCTCCCCTCGCCAGCGCACCTTGAACACCGCCTCGCCCACCTGGGTGTATTTGATCGCGTTGGACAGCAGGTTGATAAGGATCTGCCGCAACCGCTTCTGGTCGGTGTAAACCCACACCGGCAGGTGATCGGGCCAGTCGTTGCGGAACACGATGCCCTTCGCGGCGGCCTGCAGGCGGAACATGTCGACGATCTGATTCAGCAGATCGTGCAGGTTGATCCGCTCGCGCTCGATGCGCAGCGTGCCGTTCTCGATCCGCGAGATGTCCAGCAACCCATCCACCAGGTCGGCCAGGTGGGTGGCGCTGCGGCGGATCACCCGCACCGCGTCGCGGGCGTTGAGGCCTGGATTTCGCTCCAGCAACTGGGCGTAGCCGGAGATGGCGTTCAGCGGCGCGCGGATCTCGTGGCTGACGCCGACGATGTAGCGGCTCTTGGCGAGGTTGGCGCTTTCGGCCGCCTCCTTGGCGCGTTCCAGCTCCGCGTCGGTTCGACGGTGCGCCTCGATCTCGTCCATCAACATCGCGGTCTGGCGGTCGCTTTCTTCCTCCGCCGCCCGCTGGCTGGCCCCCGCCAGCACGAAAAACCAGGCCGCGAACGCGCCCAGCGCCAGCAGGCCGGCGAACACCAGCCCCAAGGTCTCGCCCAGCGCGCCCGGCGATTCCGGCCGATCGGCCTGGCGCAGGTATATGGACCCCAGCAAGGTCCCCAGGATCAGAGCGACCAGGGTGATTACGCCGAGGAACCGCGCCACCAGCCGGTAGGCGTCATGCGGGAGGGCGGCGGGCAGGATGCGGCGCAGTATGCTAGCCGTCTGGTCGACGATGCGCCCATCGGTCTTGCAGGCGTCGTGGCAGCGGGCGTCAAGGGTGCAGCACAGCGAGCAGATTGGACCCTGGTAGACCGGGCACATCGCCATGTCGGGGCGCTCGAAGCGATTCTCGCAGACCACGCAGGTGAGGACCGCCTCCTCCAGCACCTCCTTAGGCCTGGCCAGATAATACCGGCCACGGGTCCCCCAGGCGATCGCCGGGGCGGCGACGAACGCCGCAAGCAGGCCGACCATCGGCGAGAAGGTCCGCGCCGCCTCGCCGAATAGGCCGAAGAACGAGGCGCTGGAGGCGATCAGCGAGACCACCATCGCGCCCACCCCGACCGGGTTGATATCGTAGAGGTAGGCGCGCTTGAACTCGATGCCCTTGGGGCTGAGGCCCAGGGGCTTGTTGATCACCAGGTCGGCGGTGACCGCGCCGATCCAGGCGACGGCGAAGTTCGAGTAGAGCGTCAGGATGCGCTCGACGACCTCAAGGATGCCGAATTGCATCAGCATCAGCGCGATCAGGACATTGAACACCAGCCATACCACCCGGCCCGGGTGGCGGTGGGTCAGGCGCGAGAAGAAGTTTGAGGCGGCGATCGAGCCCGCGTAGCCGTTGGTGACGTTGATCTTCACCTGGCAGACGGCGACGAACAGGCCGGTCACCACCAGCGCCGCCGCCGGCGAACCCAGCAGGTCGCCGAACACCATGGCGTACATCTGGGCCGGGGCCGCGGCCTCGTCGGGACTGCGCCCGGCGCCCAGGGCCATGAACGCCAACACCGCGCCCAGCAGGATCTTCACCCCGCCGACCAGGATCCAACCCGGCCCGGTGAAGAGCAGCGCCGCCCACCAGCGGCCACGGTTCTTGTCGGTGCACGGCGGCATGAACCGCAGGTAGTCCACCTGCTCGCCGATCTGGGGCAGCAGCGACAGGATGATCGCCGCCGCCGCCCCGATCAGCACCGGGTCGAAGGCGTGTTCGGCCAACGGCGCGGGCAGGATCGGCGTCCCGTCGCGGGCTTTCAGCACGATGAACACCAGGGGGGCTGCCTGTAGCACCAGCCAGATCGGCTGGGTCCAGCCCTGCAACCAGCTGATGCGGCGCACCCCGTAAGCGGCGATCGGGATCACCACCAGGGCGCTGATCACATGGCCCAACCCCAGCGGAATCCCGAAGCAGAGCTGCAGCGCGGTCGACAGGATCGCCGCCTCGATGGCGAACAGGATGAAAGTGAAGGACGCATAGATCGCCGAGGTGATCGTCGAGCCCAGGTAGCCGAAGCCTGACCCTCGGGTGAGCAGGTCCATGTCAACGCCGTAGCGGGCGGCGTAGTAGCAGATCGGCAGGCCGGTCAGCACCACCACCACGGCCACGGCGGCCAACGCCCACACGGTGTTGGTCATGCCGTAGTTCAACGCCACCGCGGCGCCGATCGCCTCGCAAGCCAGGAAGGCGATGGAACCCAGGGCGGTGTTGGCCACGCGCGACACAGGCCAACGTCGGCCGGTCTCGGCGGTGAAGCGCAGCGCATAGTCTTCGAGGGTCTGATCGCCGACCCACTGGTTGTACTGCCGGCGCGCGCGCACCACCCGTTGGCGCCGCGGCGGAGGCGACGCCCTGTCGGCGATGGCGTCGGTCATCGGGCGTGGCCTATCCGGCCAGGGCGAGCGCGAGCCCGGTCCCGCCCGCCACGAAGCCGCCCATCCGCACCAGACGTGCGCCACCGAAGCGCAGGGCTGTCGCCGCCAGGCCAAGGCCGGCCAGGTGCAGCGCCATCGTCGCCGCGCCGAAACCGGCCGCGAAGCCGATCAGACCTGCGCCCGACGGCGTCTCCTGGGCGTGCGCCCAGCCGTGGGCGAGCGCGAAGGCGCCGATGGCCGCCGCGCCCAGCACGGCCGGCGGTTTGAGGTCGAAGCCCACCGCTAGCCCGGCCATGGCAAGCGACGCCAGGATCACGCCTTCGACGCCCGGCAACGGCGCGCTCGTCAAGCCGAGGCCGAAGCCGGCGAGCATCGCGCCGGTGAACGCCGCCGGCCACAGCCAGCGCGCCTTACCGCCGGCCAGCCCGGCCCACACACCGACCAGCAGCATGGTCAGCAGGTGATCCAGCCCGGTGACGGGATGCAGCAGGCCGGCCGTGAAGCCCGTTTCCCCATGGCCAGGGTGGGCGAGCGCCGGCGAAGCGGCCAGCGCCAGAACGGCGGACAGGATGGCGATACGGCGCATGGGTCAGGCTTCCTCAGGCTGGCGTACGCACGGCGAGGCCGCCGGCGCGCACGATGAACTCGGCGACCTCGGCGACGCCCAGGCCGGCGCGGATATTGGTGAATGCGAACGGTCGTTCACCCCGCATCTTGCGGGAGTCGCGATCCATCACCTCAAGGCTCGCGCCGACGTAGGGCGCAAGGTCGATCTTGTTGATCACCAGCAGGTCGGAGCGGGTGATGCCGGGCCCGCCCTTGCGCGGGATCTTGTCGCCAGCCGAGACGTCGATGACGTAGATCGTCAGGTCAGCCAACTCCGGGCTGAAGGTCGCCGCCAGGTTGTCGCCGCCGGATTCGATTAGGATCAGGTCGAGGCCGGGAAAGCCGCGGTTGAGCTTGTCGATCGCCGCCAGGTTCATCGAGGCGTCCTCGCGGATCGCCGTGTGCGGGCATCCGCCGGTTTCCACGCCCAGAATCCGCTCGGCCGGCAGTGAGCCGGCGCGGGTCAGGAATTCCGCGTCTTCGCGGGTGTAGATGTCGTTGGTGATCGCGGCGATCTCGTAGGTGTCGCGGAAGCTGCGGCAGAGCGCATCCATCAGCGCTGTCTTGCCAGAGCCCACCGGCCCGCCGACCCCTACCCGCAGCGGATTGCTTTCGCTCATGTCCTGAACAGCCTCGTGTACTGCGTCTCGTGCGCCATGGCGGCGAAGTCGGCGATCAGGCCTGCCTGGCCCATCGCCGCGAAGGGATCGGCGGGGTCGGCCAGGCTTGCGTCGCGCGCGGCTTCGATCGCCGGCTGACGCAGGCCGGCGATCAGCAGTTGACCATCGGTCTGACCCAGCGGGATCAGCCGCTGTGCGGCCGAGGCCAGATTCGAGACGACGCCGTGCAAATAGGCAGTCAGCGCCACATCAAGCGGCGCCCCATGCCCCGCCATGAGGCAGGCTGCGACCACGGGATAGGCAAGATCCTCGTCGTCGACGCTGTCCAGCATCGTGAGCGCCAAGCATGGCGCCGCGGCGCGCGCGATCCGTCGGAACGCCGCGCCTTGCGCGGTGGTCTCCAGGCGGCGCTCGTGGCTAGTCCCCATAGCCTGGGCGAGTTCGGCGATCTCAAGCAGGGCGTCTCGGTCGCCCCGCGCCGCGGCGCCATGGGCGAAGGCGAAAAGCCTGGCCTCGCTACGCCCGCCGCCGAGGGTCATCCAGTCCAGCACCCAGGCCTGCGTTGTCGCGCGGTCGACAGCCAGGCCTTCCTCCACCGCCCACTCCAGCCCGCCGGAGTGGCTGAACGCGCCGATCGGATAGGACGGGGACATCCACGACAGCAGGTCGTAGAGCAGCGCGCCGTCCATCAGGCGTGCGCATGCGGATGTTCGTGGTCGCCGTGGGCTTGATGGCCGTGCCCGTGCGCTTGTTCGTCGTGGCCGCCGTCGGCGTAGGCTCCGCCCTCGGGATCGAACGGCGCGTCGATGCGCCGGCAGCTCGCGCCCAGGCCCTCGACCATGGCGGCGATCACATGGTCGAAGCGGATGCGGATCGCCTCGCCCATCAACTGGGTCGGCAGGTGGCGGTTGCCCAGGTGCCAGGCGATGCGCACCAGGCCGGCCGCGTCCGGCGCGGTGATCTCCAGCACGTCCTCGTCGGCGGCGCGCACCAGGATCAGCGACCCGTCGGCCAGCCGCAGGCCGTCGCCGTCGCGAAGCTGGACAGGACGGGCTTCGTACAGGCGCACTCGCAGCCCTGCCGCTGTGGTCAGCACGATACGGCGGCGCAGCCGGTGATCGTGGTCCAGCACCAGCAGATCGGTCGCGCTCTCGGGCGCGAAAGCCCCGCTGCGCAGGATCTCTTGGACGTCGAGCATGGTCAGGTCCTTCAGAACAGGAAGTAGCGCTGCGCCATCGGCAACACCTCGGCGGGTTCACAGGTCAGCAGCTCGCCGTCGGCGCGCACTTCATAGGTCTCGGGGTCCACCTCGATCACCGGCGTGGCGTCGTTGAGCTTCATCGAGGCCTTGCCGATTCCGGCGCGCACATTCGACACCGGCGCCACGGCGCGGCGCAATCCCAGCCGCTGCGGCACGCCGGCCTCGATCGCCGCACGCGAGGTGAAGGTGATGCTGTGGGCGGTCAGCGCCTGTCCGTAGGCGCCGAACATCGGGCGGAAATGCACCGGCTGCGGCGTCGGGATCGAGGCGTTCGGGTCGCCCATCATCGCGTAGACGATCATGCCGCCCTTGACGATCAGCTCGGGCTTCACCCCGAAGAAGGCCGGCGACCAGATCACCAGGTCGGCCAGCTTGCCGACCTCGACCGAGCCGACTTCCGCCGACAGACCCTGCGCGATGGCGGGGTTGATCGTGTACTTGGCGATGTAGCGGCGGACCCGCAGGTTGTCGTTGTCGCCCTGCTCGCCAGGCAGCCGGCCGCGCTGGACCTTCATCTTGTGCGCGGTCTGCCAGGTGCGCAGCGCAACCTCGCCCACCCGGCCCATGGCCTGGCTGTCGGACGAGATGATCGAGAA